>JBKOZH010000217.1:0-12000 GCA_046725765.1 Candidatus Methylomirabilota bacterium
GCCCACATCGCGTAGAGCTCCCACATGTGGCCGAAGTAGCCGAGACACGCCAGCCGCGGGCCACGCTCGCGAAACACGGCGAGCGCCATATGCGGATCGAAGCGCGCCGACGGAAAGCGGTTGGGCCCCTCGCGCACGAGCAGGACGACGACCACGGCGGCGAGCACGGACAGCCCGGATGCCGCGAGCAGAATCTGGCGCCACGGCCAGGTGGTGAGGCCGCGGATGAGCCACGGCGTGGCGGAGCCGACGGTGAGCGCGCCGACGAGAATCCCGATCGCGAGCCCGCGGCCCTCGCGAAACCACGTGGCCATGATCTTCATCGCGGGCGGATAGGCGCCCGCCATCGCCACGCCAGTGACGAAGCGCAGGGCGAGCGCGCCCGGCAGCGCATCGACCCAGAGCGCGAGTGCTCCGTTGGCGGCGGCGCCGAGCAGGGCGCTGCCCGCCATCAGATGACGTATCGACCAGACGTCGGGGAGATTGCCGAGCGCGCTGGCGAGCGTGCCGGCGATGAAGCCGAGCTGCACGGCGATGGTGAGGCCGGCGCTGCCGCCGGCGCCCAGGCTCCACTCGCGCTGGAGCGCAGGCAGCACGGCGGAGGCGCTGAACCAGAGACTGAGGGCGAGCAGCTCGGCCAGCGACAGCGCGGTCAGCTGTCGCCAGCGCTCGGGCACCGCGGCTACTCGACGATCTTCTTTTCGTGCAGCGCCTCGATCTCCTTCGTCGACAGGCCGAGGTCCTTCAGCACGAGGTCCGTGTGCTCGTTGGCGAGCGGCGCGGCCGAGCGGACGCTGCCCGGAGTGTCCGACAGCTTGATCGCGATGCCGACCTGCCGCACGCGGCCGTGGGTCGGGTGCTGCGCCTCGACGATCATCTGCCGGTGGTTGATCTGCGGATCGCGCACCATCTCGTCGACGTCGTAGACCTTCCCGGCGCAGACGTCGGCCTTCACCAGGCGCTCGTACCAGTCGTCGCGGTCGCGGGTGCGGATGATCTTCTCGATCTCGGCGCGCGCGGCCTGCTCCTCCGCGTTGGCCGCGCGCACGAGCTGATCGGGCTGGCGCGCGAAGCGCTCGAACTCCGGCTTGCCGATCGCGCGACAGAAGTTCGCCCATAGCCACGGCTCGGTGCAGCCGATCGTCAGCAGCTTGCCATCACGGGTCTCGTAGATCGCGTAATAGGGATACGAGCCGCCGAGAAAGCCTTCGCCGCGCTTGGGAGCCCAGCCGTCCGAGAAGAAAAACCGCATGTTGGGCGTCGCGGCGAGCAGCGACACCGTCGTGTCGAGATACGAGACGTCCACGTGCTGTCCACGCCCGGTGCGCTCGCGTCCGAAGAGCGCCAGCATGATGCCGAGTGCGCCGTGCAGGCTGGCGCCGGCGTAGTCGGCGACGAGATTCAGCGGGATGACGGGCTTCTTGCTGCCGGCGTCGCCGATGAGGTTGAGCACGCCGGCCAGCGATAGGTAGTTCATGTCGTGAGCGGGATAGTCGCGATACGGTCCGTCCTGCCCGAATCCGGACAGCGAGCAGTAGACGATGCGCGGATTCAGTCCACGAATCGTCTCGTAGTCGGCGCCGAGCCGCTTCATCACGCCGGGCCGGAAGCCTTCCACGATGACGTCGGCGGTCGTCGCGAGCCGGCGGAAGATCGCCTGGCCCTCGGGCGCCTTCAGATTGAGTGTCATCGAGCGCTTGTTGCGGTTGGTGAAGGCGTGGATGGTGCGGCGCACCCATTCCTCGCCGCTCGGGCGTTCGGGGTCGGGGGAGTCGATCTTCAGCACGTCCGCGCCCATGTCGGCGAGCATCATGGCCGGCATCTCCGCCGGCGGCACGCGCGCGAGCTCGAGGATCTTAATCCCGTCGAGAACACCCATGGCGCTACTCCCGATCCGCGACGAGCCGCGACGTGAGCGCGCGGACGTCCGGGACGTCTTCGAGTCGGCGGATCTGCGCCGCCACGCTCTCGGCGACGTCGGACCCCAGGACGGGGACGGCGCAGCCGAGGAATTTCGTGTGCAGCTCGGCGTCGCTCAGCGGCGTGGCGGGATGGCCCGACGCGCCGCGGGGCTTCGACTCGAGCGTCGTGCCGTCGGCGAGCCGCACGTTGACCCGCGTCCACGCGTGCTGCTCGAGATCGTGCGGCAGCGCGGGATCGACGACCATAACAACGCGCTCCATGAGCGCCCGCGTGGCCGCGTCGTGCACGGGGCCGTCCTCGAAATCGGCCAGACCGACGGCGCCGCGCGCGAGCGCCGCCGCCGCACAGTACTGCATCGAGAACTTCCGCTCGAGGCCGGTGGACGGACGCGCGTGGCGCAGGACGTCGGGGACGACGGCGGTCACGCCGACCTCGACGGCGGCGACCTTGTCCGGATCGATGCGATGCCGTGCGCGCAGCTCCAGCAGCGCGTCGATCGCCGAGTGGGTGAGCGCGCACGAGGGATACGGCTTCACCGCGATGCCCGAGGCGGTCAGCTCCCACCGGCTGCCGAGCCGATCGAACGCGTCGGCGGCCAGCGTCGCGCCGGAGAAGGCGGCGGCGTAGCCCTGGCGACCATCGAGCGCGCTGTCGGACGCCGTCAGTCCCTCGCGCGCCAGCTGCGCGGCACGGAGCCCGCTCTGTGCCGCGTGGCCGGCGTGATAGGGCTTCGTCATCGAGCCGAAGTTCTCCTTGAGTCCGGAGGCCATGGAGGAGGCGATAGCGAGCGCGTGACGTGTCTGGGTTACGTCGAGACCGAAGAGCCGCGCGGCGGCCGCCGCACAGCCGAGCGTGCCGATCGTCGACGTCGCGTGCCAGCCGCGCGTGTAGTGCGCCGGGTTGAGGGCGATCCCGAGCGCGGCGTCGATCTCGAAGCCGATGACGTACGCCTGGGCGAGCGCGGCACCTTCGGCGGTCTCCGCTTCGCCGGCCGCCAGCGCGGCCGCGAGCAGCGGCACACTCGGGTGGCCCATCAGCGCGAAGTTCGTGTCGTCGAAGTCGTGCGCGTGGCCGGCGGCGCCGTTGGCGAGAGCCGCCCATCCCGGTGACGTCCGCATCGACGTGCCGAGCACCGTGCAAAGAGCGACGCCGCCCTCGGTGCGCGCGACGGCGCGCACGCTCTGCGCGACGGGCTCAGCCGCGCCGGCGAGCATGACACCGATTGAGTCGAGCGCCGCGCGTCGCGTCTCGCGCAGCACCGCGTCGGGACAATCGCGCAAGGACGTCTTCACGACGAACTCGGCGAGGCGGGTGGTGGCCGTCATGGGCCGCACGATAACGGACGGTCGGTGCGGTTGCAAGCCGCGGGCGGCTGAACGACAATCGCGGCCGTGACCAACCGCCGCGTCTTGCTCAAGCACCGGCCCGTCGGCGAGCCGAAGCCGAGCGACTTCGAGGTCGTGGACGCGCCGGTGCCCCAGCCACAGGACGGGCAGATCCTCGTGCGCACGATCTGGCTCTCCCTCGATCCCTACATGCGCGGCCGCATGAACGACGTGAAGTCGTACGTGGCGCCCGTCGAGCTCGGACAGCCGATGGTCGGCGGCACGGTGGGCGAGGTCGTGGAGTCGCACGACGCCGCATTCCGTGCCGGCGACATCGTGCTGACCTATGGCGGATGGCAGGCGTACCACGTCGCGAGCAGCGCGGGCGCGCGCGCCGGGGCGTTCGGCCCCATGACGCTCGATCCCAAGGCCGCGCCGATTTCGACGGCGCTCGGGATCCTCGGCATGCCGGGTATGACCGCGTACGTCGGCCTGTACGATCTCGGCCAGCCCAAGCCGGGCGAGACGGTCGTCGTCTCCGCGGCCGCGGGCGCGGTCGGCTCCGTCGTCGGTCAGCTGGCCAAGATCCGCGGCTGCCGCGCCGTGGGCATCGCCTCGTCAAAGGACAAGTGCGACTATGTCGTGCACGAGCTGGGTCTCGACGCGTGCGTGTCCTACCGCGTGCCGGATCTCGCGGCCGTGCTCCGCGACGCCTGCCCCAACGGCATCGACGTGTATTTCGACAACGTCGGCGGTGACGTCCTGAAGGCCGTGCTGCGCCTCGTGAACCCGTTCGCTCGCATCCCCCTCTGCGGCATCATCTCGCAGTACAACGCCACCGAGCTGCCGCCGGGACCGAATCTCGGGCCGGTGCTCGTCAATCGCGTGACGATCCGCGGCTTCATCGTCAGCGATCACGTCGACCGTATGCCGCAGTTCCTCGCCGACTGCGGCCGCTGGCTGCGCGAGGGCCGGCTGAAATACCGCGAGGACGTCGTCGACGGTCTCGACCGTGCGCCCGAGGCGTTCATCGGCCTGCTGCGCGGTCGGAACCTCGGCAAGATGCTGGTGAAGGTCGGTTCCGATCCGACGCGCTGAGCCGCTCAGTCGCGCGGCGGCAATAACGGCGCATGCCCGAATCGTGCCCGGATCCGATTCATCGCGCCCAACACGGGAGGCCGGCGTGCCAGCGCCTTCTCCAGACGTCGCCGGCCGGGGAAATCGACGAGCACGAGACCGATGAGCAGCGTGAGCAGCCCCTGACCGGGGATGCCGGGGAGCGACATCAGCAAGCCCAGCACGATGAGGACAAGGCCGATGACGTTGCGCGCGATGCCGCGGGCGGAGCGCCAGTGGGCGCGCACTTCGTGCGCGCGATCGTCCTCGGAGAAATACGTCGGCGGCAGCCGCACGACGACCGCCGCGGCCACGCCGAGCGTGGCGACGGTCGCGGCGAGCCACACGCCGAAGGCGAGCAACAGCGTGGACGGATGCAGGGACACGCGTGCGGATCGTATACTGAACGGCGTGTCCGTGCAGTTTCGTGAAGAGCCCTGCCGCAACGCGCTCAACCGCGTGCAAGGCATGCCGTTCAAGTGGTCGCTCAACCCCTACATGGGCTGTGCGCACCGCTGCACCTTCTGCTACGTGCGCGGCTTCGAGCGTCGCGCCGATCGGCCTTCGGGCGAGGCGTACGGCCGCTCGGTGCGCGTCAAGCTCAACGTGGCCGAGGTGCTGCGCCGCGAGCTCGCCCGCAAGTCGTGGAAGCGCGAGGTCGTCGCCGTTGGCGCGGCGACGGATCCGTATCAGCCGGCGGAGGGCCGCTATCGGCTCACGCGCCGCTGCCTGCAGGTGTTCGCCGAGGCGCGAAGTCCCTTCAGCCTGATCACCCGCGGGCCGATGATCGTGCGCGATCTCGACGTCCTGCGCGAGGCGGCTACACGCGCGGAGGTCGACGTGACGTTCTCGATTCCCACGCTCGATCCCGAGATCTGGCGGCGTACGGAGCCCGGCACGGCGCCGCCGCGCCAGCGGCTGCGCGCGCTGCGCATGCTGGTCGACGCGGGTATCGATACCGCGGTTGGGATCGCCCCCGTCCTGCCAGGGATCTCGGACCGGCCGGAGCTGCTCGCCGACGTCGTGAAGGCGGCGCGCGAGGCGGGCGCCACCAACGTGTGGTGCAACGTGCTCTATCTGCAGCCCGGCACGCGCGAGCATTTCATGGAGCATCTCGCGCGCGACTGGCCCGAGCTGGTACCGAGCTACCTCGCGCTCTACCGCCGGCCGTATCCCGACCGCGCCATGAGTGAGCCGGTGAAGTCGACCGTCGCCGCGCTCAAGGAGCGCTTCGATATCGCCGACCGGCGCGCGCGTCCCCTCGAGCCGTCAGAGTCCAAGCCCCAACAGCTCGCGCTGGCGATGTGATTTAGAGGAGCGCCACGGCTTAGCCGGGGCGCTCCGAACGTTGGGGGGTGTGGGGGGCCGTTTCGGGGCCCCCCACGAAGACAGTCGGGCGGTGCAAATAACGGCCGCGCGGCGGGCCGACGACTTTTCCGTCCTCCCACGCCAGCTCACCGCGCAGGAACGTCGCCGTCACCTGGCCGCTGAGGCGCTGTCCCTCGAACGGCGTGTAGCCCTGACCCGACGGTGAGTCCACCGCGCGCACGGTGAACGCGCGCTCGGGATCGAGCAGCGCGATGTCGGCGTCGAAGCCCGGCGCGAGATCGCCCTTCGTGAGCAGGCCGTAGCGTCGTGCGGGATTCCACGAGGTCAGCGCGGCGATGCGCGAGAGCGGCAATCCGCGCCGTCGGCCCTCGCTGAACACGCCGGCCAGCAGATACTCCGTCCCGCCGAATCCCGACTTCGCGAGCCAGACGTCGCCCTGGCCCCGGCCCGCAGCCTTTGTCTCCTCGGCGCAGCACGCGTGGTCGCTGACGATCCAGTCCACGTGGCCTTCGAGGACCGCCGTCCACAGATACTCGACGTCGGCGCGCGGTCGGATCGGTGGGTTGACCTTGGCATAGGCGCCCGCGGGTGTGTCGACGTCGAGGAGCAGGTGACCAACGGTCACCTCGCGGCGGAAGTCGACGTGCGGGAATGCGCGGGCCATCGTCAGCGCCGTCTCGAGCGCTTTCCGCGACGAGAGGTGGAGCAGGTTCACGTTGACGCAGTCGGTCTCGTGCGCCAGGTACGCGGCGACGGCGACGGCCAGGCCTTCGGCGTGGGGCGGCCGCGCCGCGCTGTACGCGGCGAGACCGGTCAACGTCCCTTGCTGCTGCACGGAGCGCGTGTACGCGTTGAGGATGTCGGACATCTCGCAGTGCAGGCTCACGCTGACGTGCTCGCGCAGCCGCGGATGCGCGGCGCGCAGCTTCGCCGCCGTGCGCATCACGAACTCGAAGTGCGCGAGGTCGTAGTGATCCTCGGGGCCGATCATCAGGAACGCGCGCTGCTCGTCGGCGCCCGCCGCGCCGTGCAGCCCGTAGCCGCCGTAGAACATGAAGATCTTGAACGACGGCACGCCATGCGTCGTGGCCAGCGCCTCCATCTCGTCGAGATGCTCTGCCGCAATGGGCGCGACGTGATAGCCGTAGTCGCAGTGGTAGCGCCCTTCGGAGAGCTTCAACGCGGCGGGTAGGAAGTCCGCGTAGCGGCCGCCGCGGTTGAGGTAGTACTGCCCCGTGCGCAGGTAGGTGAGCATCGTCGTCACGCCGCCTGATACTGCGGCGCGGCTCTCGGTGACGGCGTCCTCGTAGATTGGCCCGTAGATGCCGACGTGCGTGTGCGCGTCGACGACGCCCGGGAATGCGAGGCGTCCGCGGCCGTCGTAGACCTGGCGCGCGGCGCTGGGCGGGATGCCGGGCTCGACGCGCGTGATGCGGCCGTCGACCACGCCGAGATCGGCCGAGACGACCCCCGGCACGGCGCCGCGCACGACGCGGACGTTCTTCACGATCAGATCGAGCGTCGGTTTTGGCATCGCTTATTTCGCGTCGTGGAAGATCACGCCGAGCGTGTAGCGCAACCCGCGGGTGATGCGGCTCACGCCGTGGCGCATGGCCGTGCGGTAGACGCCCCGCGTGCCCGTCACCGGGCGGTGCCGGGTGGTGAACATGACGATCTCGCCCTGCTCGGTGGTGATGGCCTCACCGCGTGACTGCGCGCGCGGCCGCTGCTCGACGAGGAGGAACTCGCCGCCCTCGTAGTCCACGCCGCGCCGGCTGAGGAAGCAGGTGAGCTGCAGGGGGAACACGACATCGCCGTAGAGGTCCTGATGCAGACAATTGTAGCCGCCGGCTTCGTAGCGCAGTAGCAGCGGCGTCGGTTTCGTCTGACCGCGCTTGTGACAGCGGCGCAGTAGCGCCGCGAGCTCGGTCGGAAAGAGCTCGGGGTCGCCGAACGCGGCCTGCCACTGGTTGGCGATCGCGGCGAGCGGCGGGTAGGCGTGCTCGCGCAGCGCTTCGACCAGCGGCGGCAGTGGGGCCGCGAAGTACTTGTATTCGCCGACGCCGAACCGGTAACGCGCCATGTCGATGCGGCTGCGAAACCGCGGCTCGTCCGCATAGAGGGCCATCAGCTCGGCGCATTCGTCGGCGGTGAGCACGGGGGGTGTCTTCGCATAGCCGTAGTCCCAGATCGAGCGCTCGATCGCCGACCAATCGAGCGCACCCAGCCGCGTGGCGATATCGCTCACGCGCTTACTGTGCCACGGCCCCAGCCGTGTGCACGCTGTTTGCACACTCCGACACCGAACGATCATTGATGCGTGCGACGGTGAGAATGGACGTGCGGGAAGATCGGGAGCGCGGGAAGAGCGGGCGTGCGATGCCACCAGCATCTAGGCCCGGCCACCTGCGCTTCTATCCAACCACGCGCCGTCGCTACAAATAGGAGGCCCAAGATGGCGCGGTACAGCAGAGGCGCGGGCAAGGCCGTCAAGTCGGCGATGCGGCGCCGCAAGCGCGGATCGCTCAAGAGTGGGCGCAGCGGCAAGCGCGTCACCAGCCGCAAGCAGGCGATCGCCATCGGACTCAGCGAGGCGCGCAAGAAGGGCGCGAAGGTTCCGCGCCGCCGCCGTCGCGGCGGACGCCGCAAACGGTCGTCCTAGCGATACCCTTCGGGCGCCTGCTTCACCGTCTTCCAGAAGACGGGATCGTGGCTCGGGAAGATGCGTCCGCCGGTGAGACGGGCGATCGTCTTGAGCTTCTTGATCGAGTGCAGCGCTCGCGTCGGGTCCCACACCACGCCGGGTACGCGCTCCTGATCGATGTGCTCCTGCCAGTAGCAGGAGTCGCCGGCGAGGACGATGGGGCCGGTGTCCGGGAGCTCGACGAGCAGCGACTGATGACCGGGCGTGTGACCGTCCGTGCGAAGGACGGTCACCCCCGGTACGAGCTCGGTGTCCCCGTCCAGCAGCCGCCACCGGTAGGTCGGCAGGTCGAAGTTCTTCCGGTAATAGAACGGCGCGAAGAACGGGGCGGGGTAGTGCGCGTAGGCGTACTCGTCCTTCTGCACGACCAGCTCTGAGCTCGAGAACAGCGCGGCGCCGCCCGCGTGATCGTAGTGCAGGTGGGAGATCACGACGAGGTCGACGTTCGCCGGCTGGAGATCCAGCGCGTCAAGCCGGTGCACCAAGAGGTCGTCGTCGGTGAAGCGCGCGTACGGATCGTTGCGCACGAGGCCGGGCACCGCGCGCGGCGACACGCCCGTGTCGAACAGGATGACCGCGTCGGACGTGCGTACGACGTAGCATGTGATCGGGATCGGCGTGCGCGCCTCGGAGTACTCACCGTAGAACAGCAGCGAGCGCTGCGCGCCCATGAAGCCGTTCTGCAGCGCGTAGAGTCCCTTGACGGCCATGGCGCGCGATTCTACACCAGCATTCGTCGCAGAATCGCGAAGGCGACGATCTGGATGCCCCAGCCGACCAAACACACGCCGACGGCGCGCGCGAGCGAGGCGTAGTCGAGGGCCTGGCGCACGGCGACCACGGTGGCGATGAGCACCCAGACGTCAGCGATGGCGCGGACGAAGTCGCCGAGGATCGGAATCACGCCGAGCACGCGCAGCACGCCCGGCGACTGCGCGAAGCCCACCGTGCGCGCCACCTCGCCCCAGTCCGCGCGCGTCTGAACTTCGGGCAACAGCCGCGTGCCGATCCAGAAGACCAGCGCGGCCCAGATCGCCCAGAGCACGATCGCGGCGACGGTGTTGATCACGATACCGCGGAGGCCGGCGCCGAGGCCGATGCCCGCCGCCAGCGAGGTGAGCACGACCACGATCAGTGCCTGCGTGGTTGCGGTGCGATCGCGCTCCACCTCTTCGTACGTCCCGGCGTCGAGTCGCGCCGCCCCCAGCATCCGCTCGCTCAAGGTCGCCATGCCGGTCCTCCCCGGCTGGGATACTACGTTAAAATCGCGCCATGGACTTCGCCCTCACCGAGCAGCAGCAGATGATCCGGAAGGAAGTCGCCACCCTCGCGCGCTCGTTCTCGCTCGACTACTGGCTCGACAAGGATCGAAAGCACGAGTACCCGTGGGATTTCGTCAAGGCGTTCGCGCGCGCCGGCTGGCTCGGGGCCATCGTGCCGGAGGCGTACGGCGGCTCGGGCCTGGGCGTTACCGAAGCGGCGATTCTGCTGCACGAGATCTGCGCGGCGGGCGCCGGCACCAGCGGTGCCTCGCCGATCCACTTCTACCTCTTTCCGCCGATGCCGGTCATCAAGCACGGTTCGGAGCGGCTCAAGCAGAAGTACCTGCCGAAGGTCGCCACCGGCGAGATCGTGATGTCGTTCGGCGTAACCGAGCCCAACGTCGGCACGGACACGTCTCGCATCCAGACGCGCGCGGTGCGCGAGGGCGACCGCTTCGTCGTCAACGGCCGCAAGGTGTGGAACACCAACGCTCAGAACGCCACGCACATCCTGCTCCTCGCGCGCACCGGCGAGCGCGACGGCAAGAAGCCGCTGTACAACCTGACGCTGTTCTTCACGGAGTTCGATCGGGCAAAGATCACGGTGCAGGAGATCGAGAAGCTCGGCCGCGCCGCGGTGGACAGCAACGAGATCTTCATCGACGGCCTGGAGATCCCCGAGGAGAACGTCGTCGGCGAGGTCGGCAGCGGCTTCTATCACATTCTCGACTCGCTCAACCCCGAGCGCGTGATGACCGGCATCGAGGCCGTGGGCATCGGGCGCGCGGCGCTCAATCGCGCGGTCGATTACGCCAAGCAGCGCGTGGTCTTCGATCGGCCGATCGGTCAGAACCAGGCCATCGCGCACCCGCTTGCCATGGCGTGGGCGAAGCTCGAAGCCGCCGAGACGATGTGTCTGAAGGCCGCGTGGCTGTTCGACCACGGCCAGCCGTGCGGTGCGGAATCCAACGCCGCCAAGCTCCTCGGCGCCGAGGCGGGCTTCGAGGCCTGCGACGTGGCGCTGCAGACACACGGCGGCTACGGCTACGCCAAGGAGTTCTATGTCGAGCGGCTCTGGCGCGAGGTTCGGCTCTACAAGATCGCGCCGGTCTCGCAGCAGATGGTGCTCAATCATCTCGCCGAGCACGTGCTCGGCCTGCCGAAGAGCTACTAGCGCCTCAGCCGCCGCGGCGCTCCTTGAACAGCCAGTCGATGACCGCGCTGCCGTCGGCGGGATCCGTCCCGGCTTCGCTGGTCGGTGCTCCCCGCTGTGCGGGGGCCTCACTCGTCAGCGGTCGCTGTTGAGACGGGGACGAAGCGGCCGGTGGCCGGGCCGTGGACCCGACGAAGGCGGGCGGCGACGGTCGACGCACAGGCGGCGCGGCCGTCGTGGTCGGCGACGGAGCCTTCGCCACGTTGTCGGCCGGGCGCGGCTGCGACCCGGTCGGCGCGGGCTCGGCCGTCCGCGCCGGTTCGTCGGTCCGCGCGGGCGCGACGCCTGGCATGCTGGCGACGCCATTGGGCGGTGTCGGCGTCGTGTCGCGTTCGGACGTCGCTGGCGTTGAGCCGCCCGGCACAGGCGCGGACGTCGTCTGGTTCTGCGCAGGCGCGGCGGTCGTCTGAGTCTGCGCGGGCGCTTGCATCTTTTCCGACTGGGCGGGTCGCGTCGCCTCGCGTTGGGCTGGTGGGGCCAACGGCGCTGACGTCGGAATTCCGGCACGGACGCGCGACGTGATGCGCTCGGAGAGCGCGAGCGACGCGATGGTCACCACGACCAGGGCGGCCGCGGCGACGGCGCCGGTCTTCACGAGCCGGGAACGCAGGCGAGCGGTCACGCCCTCCAGCTCGCCGAGCGCGACGCAGATGTCGTTGACCATGAGCGTCATGTCCGCATAACGCTGCTCGGGCTGCGGATCGAGCGCCTTCGCGAGGATGCGCTCGATGGCTGCGGGCACGGCACGCCGCGCATGTCGGCGATCGGTCTCCGCCGGTGGGGCCGGCGCGACCATGTCGCGGAGCAGGCGGCCGAGCGCGTGCACGTCCGTCGCTTCGGTCGCGTCACCGCGCTCGATCTGCTCGGGGGCGAGATACGGCTCGAGCGACGCATCGCGCCGGCGGAAACCGATCGCCGTCCGGTGGGCGGCGGTCAGCTCGACGCCGAGCAGCTTGACGCTCTCGGCGCCGTCGGTTTCGCCGGCCACGAGCACCGACTGCGGCCGCAGCTCGCCGTGGACGATGCCCACATGATGCAGTGCCTCGAGTCCTTCCCCCAGCTGACGGGCGAGGCGCAGCGCACGGCGTGGCTCAAACGGGCCTTCGGCCTCGAGCACCGCCTCGAGGG
>JBKOZH010000154.1:0-4841 GCA_046725765.1 Candidatus Methylomirabilota bacterium
AGCTCGAGCGTGAGCCAGCCGAGCACGACCGTCTCGCCCATCATCCCAACCGAGTTGAAGAGCACCGAGACGCCGAGGCGGCGGAAGTCGGGGATGCGGACGAGCGCGGGGCCAGAGATGCGCGTCATCGTACGGTAAAATCACCGCCATGTCGATTGGACGACCGACCGCACTGCTCCTCAACGCCGGCCACGCCCTCGATCACCTGTTTCTGCTGATCTTCGCCACCGCGGTGGGGGCCATCGCCGCCGACTGGGGAATGATCTGGCAGGACTTGATGCCTTACACCGCGGGCGCGTTCGTGATGTTCGGGCTGGGCTCGCTGCCCGCCGGGCGGCTGGGCGATCTCTGGGGACGACGCGCGATGATGATCGTGTTCTTCCTGGGCATGGGCGCGTCCGGCCTGCTGATCGCGTCGAGCTCGGGCGTGTGGACGCTGGCGGCGGCGCTCACGGTGATGGGCGTGTTCTCGTCCATCTATCATCCGGTCGGGATTCCGATGATCGTGCAGGGCAGCAAAAACCCCGGGTTCACGATCGGCGTCAACGGCCTCTTCGGCAACCTGGGCATCGCGGTGGCGGCGGTCCTCACGGGTCTTCTCGTCAAGTACGTCGGCTGGCGGGCCGCGTTCGCGGTGCCGGCGGCGCTCGCCCTGCTCTGCGCCCTGGTGTTCGCGCTCGTCGCACCGCACGAGACCGAGCCGCCCGCGAAGCGGCCGAAGAAGTCCGTCGACCTGCCGCGCGCGCTGATGGCGCGCGTGCTCGCGGTGATGACGCTCGCCGCCATCTCGTCGAGCCTCATCTTCAACTTCACGACGAACGGCAACGGGCAGCTGCTCACCGAGCGCTTGCGCGGGCTGATCGACGATCCGGCGACGCTCGGTGTCTTGCTCGCCGTCGTCTACACGATCGCGTCGCTCGCGCAGCTGGTGGTCGGCAAGCTCATCGATCGGTATCCGCTCAAGTATGTGTACCTGCCGATCGTGGCCGCGCAGGCGCCGCTCTTCCTGCTCGCCGCGCCCGCCGACGGCTGGGCGCTCTACGCGACCGTGCTCGCGTTCATGGTGTTCGTCTTCGGCGCCATCCCGTTCGTCGACGCGATGATCGTGCAATACGTGGACGACCGCATGCGCTCGCGCGTGGCCGGCGTGCGGCTGACGGTGTCGTTCGGCGTCAGCTCGCTCGCCGTGTACGTGCTCGGGCCGACGGTGAAGGCGGCCGGCTTCGGGACGCTGCTCACGCTGATGGCCGGCATCGCGGCGTTCACGACGCTCTGCGTGGCGCTGCTCCCGGGCCGGATCTCGAGCGCCGCGCCCGCGCCGCTCCCCACGGCCCAGCCCGTCCCGCGCTAACCCGTCCGTCCCCGCCGGACCGCGCCTTTGGGCGGCGACCGCCGGAGGGCGGGGCACCCGTCGTGCCCTCCGGTTGTTGACAAGCGGGGACTGCTGTAAAGTACGCGCCCAACATCGACTCGGCGCTTCGCGTCCCCGGAGTCAGTGGGATTTTTGCGACCAGGAGGGACACAACGCATGCGCTCACTACGTCTCGCGACGTTCATCGTTTTCATCGCCTCGCTCGCGCTCATCACGTCACCGCTCTTCGCCGATGCGCAGACACCCAAGCGCGGAGGCACGCTCCGCGTGTCGTACGGCAACGAGATCGCCAACCTCGATTTCCACACGGCGCCCGGCTACGAAATGATGTGGGTGGCCATGAACATCGGGTGTGGTCTCGTCAACATCACGCCCGACGGCAAGTTCGTCAGCGACGCCGCCGAGTCGTGGTCGTCGACGCCGGACGGGCTCCTGTGGACGTTCAAGCTGCGCAAAAACGTGCTCTTCCACGACGGCACGCCGGTCGACGCGGCCGCCGTCAAGTTCAGCATCGACCGCCTGATGGATCCGAATACCAAGTCAGGTATGCGGGCGTTCTACGAGTCCGTGCACTCCGTCGAAGTGCTCGATCCGCAGTCCGTGCAGGTGCGGCTCAAGCATCCGTACGCGTTCTTCCTCCACATGCTCGCGGCGTATCGCACGGGCCTCGTGCTTTATTCGCCGACCGCGACCCAGAAGTTCTCGCTGGAGGACCGCAAGCAGGGGAAGCCGGGCTCGATCGTCGGCTGTGGCCCGTTCAAGTTCGTCGAGTGGGTCAAGGGCAGTCACCTCGCCATGGAGCGCTTCGACAAATACTTCGTGCCGGGCCTGCCGTACCTCGACCGCGTGATGATCCGCGTCATCAAGGATCCGATCACCGAGATGGCGGCCTTCAAGAACGGCGAAGTCGATTTCATCGCGTCCTTCTCGCCCGAGCACGTCGACACGATGAAGGCGCAGAATCCCGCGGCCGTGATCCTGACGGGCAAGGAAACGACGCCGATGCTGGCGGCGATGAAGGTGACCGTGCCCGCCGACGGCAAGCCCATGTCGAAAGAGCGCAAGCCGCACCCGATCTTCGGCGATCTGCGCGTGCGCAAGGCGATCGGCTGCTACGGCATCGATCGCAAGGAGATCGTGAAGATCGCATTCAAGGGCCAGGCCACGCCGTGGGTCGGGATGAACCCGCCCGGGACGCTCGACACCGTCGACGTCAACCACCTGTGTCCCTACGACCAGGCCAAGGCCAAGGCGCTGCTGGCGGAGGCGGGCTACGGGCCGTCGAAGCCGCTCAACTTCGAGCTGATGGCCAACACGGAGAAGAGCGTCTTCAACGTGATCGCGACCGTGATCAAGGACCAGCTGGGGCGGCTCGGGTTCGTGAACGCCAACATCCGGGTCGTCGACAAGGTGCACTGGATGAACACCACGCTGCAGGACGGTCCGTGGGACATGTACGTGGAGGACCTCCTGTCGCTCATCACCCTCGATTCCAACGCGTACCTGTCGAACAGCACGTCGACCTGGAGTCATCCGCGCCACAACGATCCCAAGGTCGACGAGCTCTATGCGCGCTACGCGCGCGAGCTCGACGCCGGCAAGCGCAAGGTGATCGCCAAAGAGCTCGTGGAGTTCATGGCCGACAAGATGTACTGGAACAACATTTCGGGCTCGCCCTTCTACATGGTCGCGCAGCCGTGGATGAAGGGGTACACGTACAACGCCGAGTTCGAAGTGCACTACGACAAGGTTTGGCTCGACAAGTAGCGCGCTGAGCGGCGCGATGCGCGTCTACATCGGTAAGCGGCTGCTCGAGATCGTGCCGACGGTCCTCATGATCACCCTCGTGGTGTTCGTGATGATGCGGTCGATCCCGGGCGACCCCGTGGTGGCCCTCCTCGGTGATGCGTACACCGAGGAGGATGCCATCAAGGTGCGCGCGGAGTACGGCCTCGAGCGGCCGATCCTCGTGCAGTACGTCATCTGGCTCGGCAAGCTCCTGCAGGGCGACTGGGGCGTGTCGATCCTGAACGGACGCCCGGTCCTGCACGACGTGCTGCTCCGCCTGCCCGTGACCCTCGAATTGATTGCGCTCTCGATGGCCGTCGCCCTTGCCATCTCGATCCCGGCGGCAATCATCGGAGCGGTGCGTCGCAACACCTGGGCCGACTACACGGCCACGACGATTGCGATGGTCGGCGTGTCCATCCCCGAGTTCTTCATCGGCGTCCTGCTCCTGCTCACGTTCTCCATCGGCATGAGCGGTGCGCTGCCGAGCTCCGGGTGGGTTTATCTGCCCGGCACGTGCCCGACGATCGTGTGCGCGGCGGGGCTGCTCGGCAACGCGCAGCACGTGCTCATGCCCGCGCTCGCGCTCGGCGTCGGGCGGGCCGCACTGCTGACGCGGCTGCTGCGCGCGAGCATGCTCGAAGTCATCCGCACCGAATACGTCACGACCGCGCGCGCCAAAGGCCTGGCCGAGCGGCCGGTCATCTTCAAGCACGCGCTGAAGAACGCCCTCATTCCCACCATCACCGTGATGGGGCTGCAGGTGGGGTTTCTGATCGGCGGCGCCATCGTGGTGGAAACGCTCTTCGCCATGCCCGGGCTCGGCACCTTCGGCATCGATGCCATCATCGCGCGCGATTACCAGCAGGTGCAGGGCTTTGCCCTCGTGACGGCGATCGCGTTCGTGGTCATCAACTTGCTCGTGGATCTGACATACACGTTCCTCGATCCACGCATTCGCTACACGGGGTGACGCATGGCGGAGCGTGACGCGCGGACTCGTCCGATGCCGCCCCCGATTCGCGGCGGAAGCACGCGCGAGGTCGACTTGCCGGCGCAGGTGACGACGTGGCGGCCGACCGAGGCGGTGGAATCCGAATCGCCCTTCATGCAAGGGCTGCGGCGGCTCCGCAAGAGCGTGACCGCTCTCATCGGGCTCGCCGTCGTCGTCCTCCTCGTCGTCGTCGCAATCTTCGCCGATGTGCTTGCGCCCTACAATCCGACCGCCAACGATCACACGTCGACGTTCCAGCGGCCGGGCTGGGAGCATCCGCTCGGCACCGACCAGCTCGGGCGCGACATGCTCTCGCGAATCATCCACGGGACGCGGATTTCGCTGCTCGTGGGAGTCTCGTCGGTGCTCCTGGCGCTCTTCGTCGGCGTCCCGCTCGGGTTGGTCGCCGGCTATTACGGCGGACGCATCGATCGCGGTGTGATGCGCGTGATGGACCTGATCCTCGCGTTCCCGATCTACCTGCTCGCGATCATTCTCATGGTGATCTTCACGCCGACGGCGGGGCTGATCGGCACGATGAAGGTAACCGGGGCCATCGCCATCGTGCGCATCCCGATCTATGCGCGGCTGGTGCGCGGCAGCGTGCTGTCGATCAAAGAGAAGGAGTACATCGAGGCGTGCCGGGCGCTCGGCGTGCGCGATCCATCGATCCTGTTCCGGCACGTG
>JBKOZH010000040.1:0-7417 GCA_046725765.1 Candidatus Methylomirabilota bacterium
AAGCAGCACGAGTTGTTGATCTGGTTCGGGTAGTCCGAGCGGCCGGTGGCCATCACGCGCACGAACGGCCCCGCCTCTTCCGGCTGGATCTCCGGCACGGGGTTCGCCATGGCGAACACGATGGGATTGCGGTTCATCGCCTTGATGTCCTTGAGCGAGACCACACCCGGGCCCGAGAGGCCGATGAAAACATCCGCGCCGGCGAGCGCCTCGCCGGCGGTGCCGCGCGCCTTGCGCGGATTGGTGTGCTTGGCGAACCACTCCTTCATCGAGTTCATGTTCTCGGTGCGGCCGGCGTAGATCGCACCCGCGCGGTCGCTGCCGATGATGTTCTTCGCGCCTTCCTTCATCAGCAGCTTGGCGGTGGCGATGCCGGAAGCACCAGCACCGGTGATGACGATGCGCGCGTCGCCGAGCCGCTTCTTCACGACCTTCAGCGCGTTGAGCAGCGCGGCGAGCACGACCACCGCCGTGCCGTGCTGATCGTCGTGGAACACCGGGATGTCGAGCGCTTTCTGCAGCCGCTCTTCGATCTCGAAGCAGCGCGGCGCCGAGATGTCCTCGAGATTGATACCGCCGAACACCGGCGAGATCGCCTTGACGATCGTCACGATCTCGTCCACGTCTTTGGTCGCCAGGCAGATCGGCCACGCGTCGACTCCGGCGAACTCCTTGAAGATGAGCGCCTTGCCCTCCATGACGGGTGCGGCGCCGTTGGGCCCGATGTCGCCCAAGCCGAGCACGGCCGTGCCGTCGCTGACCACGGCCACGGTGTTGCCTTTGGTCGTGAGCGTGTAGGCCTTGTCCGGCTCGTGATGGATGGCCATGCACACGCGCGCGACGCCCGGCGTGTACGCCATTGAGAGATCGTCGCGCGTCTTGATAGGGATCTTGCCCTTGATCTCGATCTTGCCGCCGAGATGCATGAGGAATGTGCGATCGGAGACGTGCACGACCTTGATGCCGTCGGTCGCCTTGAGGCGGTCGACGACCTGCTGCCCGTGCCGCTCGTCGCTCGCCTTGAACGTCAGATCGCGAATCAGTGTCTTCTTGCGAACCTCGACCAGGTCGATCGCGCCGATGTCGCCGCCTGCGCGCCCGATCGCAGAGGTGACCTTGCCGAGCATGCCCGGGCGGTTGTCGATCTCGAGCCTGATCGTGAGGGAATAACTCGCCGTTGGAGCGTTGGCCATCTACCGCCTCCCTGCGTCTGATGCGCGGCGGGCGATGGCCCGCCGAGGTAGGCGCGTATTCTACTCCAACGCGCGGTCGGCACGAGTACTTGGGAGACGGCAGAACGCCGAGTTATTCGGTCGTGCGGACGGAGGCGGCGCCCACCGGGACCGGGCCGAGCGCGCGCAGAACGAGCTGTCGCCCGTCCGTATCGAGCGTCACCCGGTAGTGGGCCAGGAACGTGTTGCCGAGGATGCCGTCCACGCCCGGGCCGGGATCGTGGAGCACGACCGGCACGTCATGAAGCACCGCCTCGCCGACTTCGAGCCGTGCCACTGTCGCCGACGGCCCACGCGTGCGCCCGCCGAGCGTATGAAGCTCGATGGCTTCACGACCGGTGACTGGCTTCACACCCGACGCCGCAGCAAGCGTGGGCCCGATTACGATGACACTCGAGCCGGTATCGAGCAGAAATCGTCCACGCTGCCCGTTCACCATCGCGGGGACGATCCAGACGCCCAGGCCCGACTCGATCGGGACGAGCACCTCGCGCTCGCGCTCGCCGGCTGTCGGCTGCAGTTTTGCCAGCCCGTCCATGGCGTCGCGCGCCGCCCGCGACTCGGGCTCGAGCAGCAGCGTGATCTGGAACGCATCAGCGGCCGAGGAGCGCAGTCCGAGCGCAGCCAGCGCCCGACCGCGCAAGTATTGCAGTTCAGCGTTGGCGGGCTGCAAATTGACCGCTTGGCTCCAGAGTCGAAGAGCTTCGGGGTAATCGCCGCGCTCCCACGCTGTGGATGCGCGAATATGAAGGTCGGCCGGCGAAAGTGCGCCCCCGAAGACCAGCCACTGGCCCACGAGGACGCCCGCAACGAAGCTCAGCACGCGACGCATTGACCTCTCTCATCGCAAATGTCGTACCGGGCGCACGGCACCGGGCTGCACGACGTTGCGACCCTCTCGGACGCCGTAGTAGGCTCGGCCGAGTCCATACACGGGAGGGCGCATGATAGATGTGAAAATGGCGGATCGCGAGCTTCAAACGTACATCCGGCCGCAGACGTTTCCGGTGGCCATCCGGATGCTGCGTCCCGACGAGCCGATCCCCGACCGCGCCCGTCGCCCGGCGAGAGATTTCAAGAAATTGTCCATGAACTGCCAGGTCATCGACATGGCGCGCCGGTACGGCTGGACGCTGGCGCTCACGCGCGAGGACTCGATCTGCTCGCTGGGCATCGCGGCACTGGGGTTCGAGAAGCCGACTCACCTGCACAACTCCGGGACCCTGTGCGAGGGCATGTATACGGAAACGAAGGAGGCGGGACAGCGCTCGGAGGCGGCCATCGACCGCTTCAAGCAGGGGGAGTATACCGGGCTCCTGGTGGCTCCCCTGGACCGCGCGACCTTCGAGCCTGATCTCGTGTGCATCTACGCCAACCCGGCCCAGGTCATGCGGCTGACTCAGGCGGCCCTCTGGAAGCGCGGCGGCAAGCTGACGTCCTCCTTCGGCGGCCGCGTCGACTGCGCCGAGATCATCGTCACCACGATGCGGACGGACCGCCCTCAAGTGATCCTGCCCTGCTCGGGCGACCGGATCTTCGGCCAGACCCAGGACCACGAGATGGCCTTCACGATCCCCTGGTCGCAGATGGAGGAGATCATCGAGGGCCTTCGAGGCACCCACACGGGCGGCATCCGTTACCCGATCACCCAGTTCATGGAGTACGAGGCCAAGCTGCCCCCGCGTTACATGGAGGCCAACCGGGTGTGGGACGCAGAGAAGGGCAAGGCCGCCTACACCAATCGCGATCGGGTGGTGGCCGCCTACAAACGGTCCTTCGCCGACCGCGTCCCGGTCTACCCGATCGTCGCGTCGTTTGCCGGCACGCTCGACGGGCTGTCGATCGAGGAGTACTGCACCAACGTGCCGAAAGCCATCACGGCGATGCTGAACTACTACGAGCGCTACCAACCGGACGTAGTCCTCGCCTACAACGACCTCGCCAAGGAGGCGGAGGCGTTCGGCTGCCGCGTGAAGTACTCGGATTACGTGGTGCCGTCCATCGATCAGCACGTGCTCCAGGAGGACAAGACGGCGCTGGCCCGGCTGCCGATGCCCGACCCGTACAAGACGGCGCGGCTCCCCGGCTTTCTGGAGCAGTGCGAGGCGCTCGTGAAGGCCAAGCCGCCGACGGCCATCGGCGCCGTCGCCGTCGGGCCGTGGACGATCGCGATGCTGCTGCGCAACCCCGAGACGATGCTGCTCGACACGTTCGAGGACCCGCAGTTCATCCACGACGTGATGCGCGTGGCCACGGAGTTCTGCAAGGCGTGGGGCGACGCCATCGCGAAGACCGGCATCGGGCTGTCGTTCTCCGAGCCGACGGCGTCCATCAGCCTCGTGTCGCCCGACAACTACCGCGACTTCATCGCGCCGTACCACAAGGAGCTCGTCGAGTACTTCAAGGCCAAGAAGGTCGGCGTCACCACGCACATCTGCGGCACGACCTATCCGATCTTCGAGGATCTGCTGAACGTCGGCTTCACCACCGTGTCGTTCGACCTGGACCAGCAGGCCGACCCCAAGCTCTACGTCGATCAGCTGCAGCGGTTCGTGGACGTCGCGCGCGGGCGCGCCGTCGCCATCGGCAACGTCGACGCGACCAAGTTCGAGAAGACATCGAAGGACGCGATGTACGCCGACGTGAAGCGCTGCATCGACACTGCGGCCCGGCACTCCGGCTTCATCCTGTCGACGTCGTGCGAGATTCCGCCGAAGTCCGACCCCGAGATCGTGAAGTGGTTCATGGACGCCGCCCACGAGTACGGGCGCTACGACCGGATCTTTTAGTTGGGGGTCGATGACCGGTGAGCATGCTCGCCGAGGTCATCCGGTCTCTGTACCGCTACAACGACTGGGCGAACCAGCGGATCCTTGAGGCGAGCGCGCGGCTGACGCCGGCCCAGCTGCTCGAGGGCGGCGGCGCCAGCTTCGACTCGATCCGTGACACGCTCGTGCACACGATGGGCGCGCAGTGGCTGTACCTCGAGCGCTGGCACGGCCGCTCGCCGCGCGAGCTTCCCGCCGCCGTCGACTTCCCGGATCTCGCCGCCATTCGGGCGCGCTGGGAACGCATCGAGCGCGACACGCAGGCGTTCGTCGCCGCCGTCACGGACGTCGAGCTCACGCGGGTCGTCGAGTACACGAACACCAGGGGCGAGCGCTGGGCGTATCCGCTGTGGCAGCAGATGATTCACCAGGTGAACCACGCCACCCAGCACAGGAGCGAGACGGCCGTGATGCTGACGAAGCTCGGAAGCTCGCCCGGCCTGCTCGATCTTCTCTATTTCGTGGATGTGGAGGCTGCGGCGGGGAGCACGCGATGATCGGCCAAGCGCACGCGAGGCTCGGCGGCGATCGTCTCGTCGCCGGTAGCGGTCGCTTCGTCGAGGATGTCCGCGTTCCCGGCATGCTGCACGCGGCGGTGCTGCGCTCGCCGCACGCCCACGCGCGACTGGTGAGCATCGACGGCAAGCGCGCGAGTGAGCTGCCGGGTGTGCGCCTCGTCATCACCGCCGATGACGTGCCGGCCGCGGCCATCATCCCCAATCGCGTGCCGGCGCCGACGGGTGCCGATCGTTACCTGCAGCCAGCCATCGCGCGCGGCGTCGTGCGCTATGTCGGCGAGCCGGTGGCGCTCGTCGTCGCCGACGATGCGTATGTCGCCCGCGACGCGCTCGAGCTGATCGACGTCGGCTACGAGACGCTACCCGCCTGTCCCTCGGTGGCGGCCGCCCTCGCGCCGACCGCGCCGCGGCTCTTCGCGGGCACCGACACGAACAACGTCGCGACGATCACGATGCGCGTCGGCGACGCCGATGCGGGGCTCGCAGGCGCCTCGGTCGTCGTCCGTGACCATTTCCGCTATCCGCGGCAGACGGCTGCGGCGCTGGAGACACGCGGCCTCGTCGCCGTGCCGCCGGATCCCCGCGGGGGCGAACTGCACCTGATCGGCTCGACGAAGTGCATTCACATCAATCGCACGATCCTCGCGCCGATCTTCGGCATCCCGCTCGGGGCGCTGCGGCTGACCGAAGTCGACACGGGCGGCGGCTTCGGCGTGCGCGGCGAGCTCTACCCCGAGGACATCCTGGTGCCGCTCGCGGCCATGAAGCTCGGCCGGCCCGTCAAGTGGATCGAGACGCGCCGCGAGAACCTCATGGCGGCCAACCACGCGCGCGAGGTCGAGTACGACGTCGAGATGGGCTTCGACGCCGAGGGCCACATCGTCGGCGTACGCGCCCTGATCCGCGCCGACATCGGCGCCTACGTGCGCACCGCCGCGCTCGTCCCTGCGGAGTTCGGCGCGGCGCTGCTGCCCGGTCCCTATCGGATGCCGAACTACGCCTGCGATCTCTGGTCCGTCGTGACGAACAAGACGCCGGCCGGCACGCTGCGCTCCCCGGGACGTCCGGAGTGCAACTTCGTGCGCGAGCGGCTGCTCGACGCCGGCGCGGCGCGACTCGGGATCGATCCCGCCGAGCTCCGCCGCCGCAACCTGGTCCGCGCCGACGAGATGCCGTACGACTGCGGCACGAAGTCGTTCGGCGTGACGACCGTCTATGACTCCGGGGATTTTCCTGCGCTGTTCGACGAGCTGCTGCGCCGGCTGGACTATTCCCGCGAGCGCGCCGAGCAGGAGCACATCAATACGCGCGCGTCGGGACCACGCCGCGGGATCGGTCTCGCCATCTACGTCGAGAAGACCGGCCTTGGCCCCTTCGAGACGACGCACGTCGAGGTGCGGCCGGACGGGCGGCTCGTGGTCGACACCGGCGCCGCGTCGATGGGACCGGGACTCGAGACCGTGCTGGCGCAAATCCTCGGCGACGCGCTCGGCTTGCCCGCCAGCCGCTTCGACGTCCGGCACGCCGACACGGCGGCCGTGGAGAGCGGCGTCGGCACCTACGGCTCGCGCGGCACGGTGACGGCCGGCAACGCCGCGCACCTGGCCGCGCAGAAGCTCATCGACGAGGCGAAACGGCGCGCCGCCGCGCGCTTCGCAGTGGCTGAGACCGACGTCGCGTACGCCCGCGGTGTGCTGGAAACGCGCGGCGGTCGCGTGACGCTCGCGGAGCTGACGTCGGAGCGCCGCCTGGCCGCCGGCGCCTCGTTCGAGGTGAAGAAGCTGACGTACGCGGGCTGCGCGGCCGCGGTGGTCGTCGACGTCGATCGCGAGACGGGCGCCGTGCGCCTGCGCCGCGTCGTCGTCGGCGCGGACGTGGGCCGCGCGGTCAACCCGGCGCTCGTCGACGCGCAGCTCGTCGGCGGTGTGGCGTTCGGCATCGGCAACACGCTGCACGAGAGCCTGGAGTACGACGCGCTCGGGCAGCTCGTGGTGGGCACGTTCATGGATTACGCGCTGCCCTACGCCGCCGACGTGCCGCCGGTCGACGGCTTCTATCAGGAAGTGCGAGCAACCACGAATCCGCTTGGCCTGCGCGGCCTCGGCGAATGCGGCAATCCCGGACTCGGCGGCGCCATCGCCAACGCCGTGTGTGACGCGCTCGGCGTGCGCGACGCGTCGTTCACCGCGCTGCCGGTGACGCCCGAGCGGGTGTTCGCGCTGCTGCGCGAGTCCGCCGCGCGCTGAGCGACACGCCGAAAATCAAAAGGCCGACCCGCGTGGGGTCGGCCTTTGATCGCTTCGTGAGTCGCGACGCTACACTCGTCCTCGCACGCCTTTCATAGGCTCGCCTCGGACGGTGGGGCCCCAGCCCCACGACGTCCTCCGGCTCGCACCTGCGAAATTTCTAGGCTCGCCTCGGACGGTGGGGCCCCAGCCCCACGACGTCCTCCGGCTCGCACTACCACTTCACCGGCTTGCTGGGGCGATGCGCGTAGCCGCTCTCGCGACCGCCGCCGCCCGGACGCCCGCCGCCGGGTCGACCGCCCCCGGGACGACCGCCGCCGCCGCCGCCCGTGCGCGGCGCCTGCGGGTTAGACACCTCGACGGTGATGCGCCGCCCATCGAGTTCGCGACCGTTGAGCTGCGAGATCGCGTTCTGCGCCTCCTCCGCCGTTCCCATCTCCACGAACCCAAACCCCCGCGACTGCCCCGAGAACCGGTCCGTGATGACGGTGGCTGACAGCACGTTACCGCTCTGCGCGAAGAACTCGCGCAACCCCTCGCTGGTCGTGGAATAGGCGAGACCGCCGACGTACAGCTTGGACGCCATAGGATTC
>JBKOZH010000131.1:0-10899 GCA_046725765.1 Candidatus Methylomirabilota bacterium
TCGCCGACGATCGCTCGGCTCTGGCTCGACAAGTAGGCCGTCACGAGGGACGGGGCCTTGACTTGGGCGGGTACGTCCGGCAATGTTCCCGACCACTCGCAGTACCGGCCCCGTCCCTTCTTCGCTCCGGAGATAGAAGGAGGCTGAGATGTCCGGTCCGCTCGCCCGCCTGAACCGTCGTGAGTTCGTAAGGCTTTCCGCGGCCGGCGTCGGCGCCACCGCGCTCATTGGCCGCAGTGGGTCGGCAACCGCCGCCTCCAAGTATCCCGACTGGATCCCGGCGAGTCCCAAGCCCCCGAAGCGCGGGGGCGTCCTCGCCCGCGCGTCGGCCTGGGACCCGCCCGTGATCGATCCGCGGCTCACGCAATCGATCGGGCTGTTTCAGTTCATGGGGCTCACGAGCAACCGTCTGATCCGCTATTCCTTCCCCGAAGAGACGAACAGCACCGACGACGTGACGCTCCGGCCCGATCTCGCCGAGTCGTGGCAATCGAGCGCGGACGCACGTATGTGGACGTTCAAGATCCGCCAGGGCGTCAAGTGGCACAACCTGCCGCCGCTGAACGGGCGCGAGCTCACGGCGGCCGACGTCAAATATTGCTACGAGCAGTACGCCAAGGAAGGCGTGCAGGCGTTCACGTTCCAGGAAATCGAGGGAATGGAGACGCCCGACAAGAACACGCTGCGCGTACACCTCAAGACGCCGAACACGCTGTTTCCCCAGAACGTCGCCGAGTCGGTCACCGTGATCTTCCCCCGCGAGGTCTTGGAAGAGGACGGTGATCTCAAGAAGCGGCTGATCGGGACCGGCCCGTACATCCTCAAGGAGCACACGCGCAAGGTCCGCGTCGTGCTCCAGCGCAACCCCGACTACTACGACAAGGGCCGTCCGTACCTGGACGAGCTGGTGATTCTCTCGACACCGGATTCCGCGACCCGGAAAGCCGCCTTCCGCACGGGACAGAGCGAGATCCTCCAGGTGGCGAGCCCGAGCGAGGTGGAGGTCATCCTGAAAACCAACCCGACGGCGGTGGTCCAGGAGTACAAGGACTGGCTCGCGCCGTTCGGACTGGCCCTCTCCCAAGACAAGCCGCCGTTCAATGACCTCCGCGTGCGGCGCGCGATCTCGATGGCCATCGACCGCCAGAAGCAGGTCGACACGCTGTTCGAGGGGCACGGCATCCCGGGTTGGGGCGTCCCCTACGTCTACTATCTCGACGCCAGGCCGAGCCTCAAAGATCTGGGTCAATGGTGGCAGTATCGGCCCGAAGAGGCGAAGAAGCTGATGGCCGAGGCCGGCCACGCCAAGGGCTTCGAGACGACGCTGTTCTACTACGAGTATTTCCCGCAGATGACCTCGCAGGTGCAGCTCGTGCAGCAGGATCTGAAGAAGAACCTGAACATCGACATCAAGATCAGCAAGCTCGACTACACGACCTACTATGGCCGTTACGTCGAGGGCAAATGGGAGGGCATGTGCTGGGGGTTCCAGTCGGGCCACGCGGTCGGCCTCGACGAGCGGACGTACATGTACATGCACAGCAAGTCGACCAAGAACTTCTTCCGCGTCAGCGACGCGGTCGTCGACGAGCTGACGACCAAGCTGCGGCGCACGCCCGATCGCGCCGAGCAGCGCGCCATCACGAAGAAGCTCGTCGATCGCGAGTTCGACCAGGTGCTGCGCATGTGGATGCCCTACGACAGCGGCTTCATGATCTATCAGCCGCATCTCCGAAACATGGCGACGTTCGCTCTCCGGCGCTCCGATGGGTACGGGTCGCCGATCGGCGCCCGGATGTGGATGGAGAAGTAGCGGAGTAGGGGGACGCCATGCAGAAGTACGTCCTGCGGCGGCTGCTGCTGGCGATCCCCGTCCTCCTTCTTTCTTCGCTGATCGTGTTCTCGCTCATGCGCGTCATGCCGGGTGACGCGCTCATCGCGCTCATGGGCGAGTCCGGCAACGTGGGCGAGCGCGAGCTCGCCAAGCTTCGGAAGGATCTGGGGCTCGATCGGCCTTACGCCGAGCAGTACGGGCTCTGGCTGTGGCAGATGGTGAGCCTCAATCCCGGCCATTCGATCTTCACGAACGAGCCGATCGCGGTGTCGCTCCGCAAGGCCATTCCCGTCACGCTGGAGCTGGCCGCGCTGGCGCTCGTCATCGGCATCGCGATCGCTGTCCCTGTCGGCGTGCTGTCGGCCACGCGGCAGGACACGGCCTCGGACTACGTCGGCCGCGTGGTCGCGGTATCTGGGCTGTCGTTTCCGGAATTCTGGCTCGGCACGCTCGTCATCACGTTCGCGGCGATCTGGTTCCACTGGATCCCGCCGATCGGCTACGTGAGCTTCTGGGAATCGCCGTGGAAGAATCTGCAGCAGTTCCTGATCCCGGCGGCCGTGCTCGGCTTCCGGCTCTCGGCGGCGACGATGCGGATGACGCGGTCCACCGTGCTCGAGGTGCTGCGCGAGGACTACGTGCGCACGGCGTGGGCCAAGGGGCTGGCCGGGCGCATGGTCGTCTACAAGCACGCCCTGAAAAACGCGCTGATCCCGGTCGTCACCATCGTCGGCGGCCAGCTCGGCGTGCTGCTCGCCGGCACCGTCGTGGTCGAGACGATCTTCGCGCTGCCCGGCATGGGGCGATTGACCGTCGAGGCGATCCTGTACCGCGACTATCCGGTCGTGCAGACCAACGTCATGCTGGTCGCGGCCACGCTCGTCACGCTGAACCTGCTCGTCGATCTCACCTACGCGTGGCTCGATCCGCGCATCCGGTATAGCTGATGGCGACGGTCACCGAGCGCGTCGTGCGCATCGAGGACGATCCGGTCGTCATCAGCCGCACGCGTGCGCTGCTGACCGCGCTCAAACGCAAGCCACTCGGCGCCGCGTCGGCGGCGCTGCTCGTCGTGATCGTGCTCACCGCGATCTTCGCCGAGGTACTCGCGCCGTACGATCCTCTCGCGCCGCAGCCGGAGATCCGCCTGGCGCGGCCGTCGTGGGATCATCCGTTCGGGACCGACGACATCGGCCGCGACGTGCTGAGCCGCGTGATCCACGGCGCGCGCATCTCGCTGTGGGTCGGCTTGCTCGCGGTCGGCATCGGCACCGCGGCCGGCATGATCATCGGGCTGCTCTGCGGTTACTGCGAGGGCCGCCTCGATCTGCTCTTCCAGCGCGTGATGGACGCCATCCAGGCGATTCCCGCGCTCGTGCTGGCGCTGGCGATCGTATCGGTGCTGAGGCCAAACACCACCAACGCCATGATCGCCATCGCGATCGTCATCATCCCCGGCAACTCACGGATCGTGCGCGGCGCGGTGCTGTCCGCCAAGCAGAACCGTTACGTCGAGGCCGCGCACGCCATCGGCTGCCGGCACCCGCGCGTCATCCTCAGCCACATCCTGCCGAACGTCACGGCGCCGATCCTCGTCATCGCGTCGATCTGGCTCGGCAACGCGATTCTCATCGAGGCCACGCTGTCGTTCCTCGGCGTCGGCACTCAGCCACCCACCCCCTCGTGGGGCCTGATGCTGTCCAGTACCGGCCGCGCGTTCATGGAGCAGGCGCCGTGGCTCGCGATCTTCCCCGGGCTCGCCATCAGCCTCGCCGTGCTCGGCTTCAACCTCTTCGGCGACACGCTGCGCGACGCCTGGGATCCCAAGCTGCGCCAGCGGTAGCCGGCGGCGTCGAACGCGAGGCGGGTCAATGAAGCTCGAGCATGTCGCCATTTGGGCCGTGGACCTCGAAGCGCTGCGTGCGTTCTACGAGAAGTACTTCGACGCGCGGTCGAACGCGAAGTATCGGAACGAGCGCAAGAGGTTCACGTCGTATTTCCTGACGTTTCCTGATGGCGGGCGCCTGGAGCTGATGCACCGGCCGGACATCCAGAGGATCACAGACCCAGCGAGCGCGGAGCAGTTTGTCGGGTATGCACACCTGGGTGTCGAGGTCGGTTCTCAGGCGGCCGTCGACGCGCTGACGAAGCGGCTGCAGGGGGACGGTTTCAGGCTTCTCGATGGACCGCGACTGACGGGCGACGGCTACTACGAGAGCATGGTCGCGGACCCGGAAGGCAACCGGATCGTCATCGCCGAATGAGCTGGCACCCGCATTACCTGCAAGGAGAAACCTGGAGCGTGATGCACAGGGTCCTCTCCACCGTCATCGCCCTCGCGTTCGCGTTGGTGAACCCGCTCGCCCGACTCGAAGCCCAGCAGACCGAGACTCCTAGAGTCGGCGTCATCTTGCAGGGTGGGCCATTTTCCGCGGTCGTCGATGGGCTGCGGGAAGGTCTGAGGGAACGGCAGCTCGTGGAGGGAAAACAGTTTGCTCTGGACGTCCGCGACGCCGCCGGTGATCTCAAGGCAGTCGAGGAGGCAGCGCGGAGCCTGGAGCGCCAAAGAGCCGCGCTGATATATGCCGTGGCCACCTCGGTGACCGTCGCGGCGCGACAGGCGACAGCGAGCATCCCGATCGTGTTCTGCGCCGGGACGGACCCTGTCGCGCTTGGACTCGTGGAGTCATTTGCGAAACCAGGAGGCCGGCTTACGGGGGTTCACTTTTTGAGCACGGACGTCACGGGAAAGCGTCTTGAAATCCTCAAGCGGATCGTCCCAAAGCTGCATCGTGTCGTGACGTTCTACGACCCTAAAAATCCCTCTGCGAGAGAATCGGCGAAACAGGGGCGCGAGGCAGCGCAGCGTCTTCAGATAGAACTCGTCGAGCGGCATGTCGCGTCTGCGGAGGAACTCCAGGTCGCTCTGCAGTCGCTACGTCCTGGTGAGGTGGATGCTTATCTCGCCGTTTCGGATGCGATGGTGGACCGGCACGCCCAAGCGATCATCGATGCGGCAACCGCCAAACGGCTGCCGACCATGTTCTACTTTGAGAGCCTGGTCGCCAGGGGTGGCCTGGTGAGCTACAGCGTGGACTTTCATGCCGTCGGCCGCCAATCCGCCAAGCACGTGGCACGAGTTCTCGCCGGCGCCAGCCCGAAGGACTTGCCGGTGGAGAACTTCGACAGGTTCACGCTCGTGATCAGCACGAAAACGGCCCGGCGTATCGGCCTGGCGATTCCGGAGCCGACGCTCGGTCTGGCGGACAAGGTGCTCGAATGACTTAGAGCCCGAACGCCTCCGCGAAGCGGCGATACGACTCGAGGTGGTCGCCGTACTTGCGATGACCCGCGCTGTGCTGCGCGCACGCGAGCAGCAGCCGCTCGCGGTCGGCGGCCTTGCTCTTCCCGTAGTCCTCGATCAGGCAGAGGCCGAGCTCCTGGTTGTGCGGGTCGTTGCCGATCTTGGCCGCCGCCGTCGCCAGCGTCTCGACCAGCTGCGCGCGGTCGGCGCCGGACTTCAGATACGCGGCGCTGAGCCCGACCGCCTCATCCGTCCGTAGCGCCAGCAGCGCTCTCTCGAGCTGCTCCAGCAGCTGGCGCGCACCGAGCGAGTCCGAGCCAGGCGGCGGGACGATCGCGCGGCGGCCGTTGTCGGGCGTGTTCGCCTGATGCTCGGCCGCGCGATTGATGAACGACGCGGCGACGAACAGCAGCTTGAGCCGGTGCGGATGCTCGAACGTGTCGTAGAACCACGTTAGCGTGTTGCAGTACTCGTAGCCGTGCTGCGACATCGAGAAGTTGTTCGGCGCGCCGGTGTCGAGGATGACCTGCGCAGACGCGACCTGGATCGCGTCGAGGATGCGCCGCGGACTGCGGCCGGCCTTCAGCAGCGCCACGATTGCCTCGATCATCGACCACTCGCGCTGGCGCGTGATGATGTCGACCAGCATCGCCTCTTCGGCTGGCGTGAGCGGCATCTCCTGGCGCAAGAGCTCGGCGTCGCGACCATCCAGAAGGTTCTGGACGACGTTGCAGCCCATCTCGTAGGTGGAATACCAGCGCGGCCCCACCGCGATGTCCGGCACACCCGCGTAGAGCACGTGGTGCGGCCAGCCCAGCGCCTCGCCCAGTTCGATCGTCGCGCGCGCGCGGAACGACTTGTGGCCCGTCGTGTAGGAGCGGTTGTGCAGCATGCGGTCCTGCACGTCGATGAGCCCGGCGAACGCGAGGTGCGCGAGCACCTGACGGCGGTGCGGCGCGTCCTGCATGAGCCCGAGGAACACGCGATAGGCTTGCAGCACCTCGCCGCGTTGCACGAGCGTCAGCCAATGGTTCAGGCGCTCGCTGATCGGGCCCTCGAGTGACAGCGCCTCCTGATCGGGCCAGTGCGCCTGCGGCATCGGCGGCGCCTGGTTCACGGCGATCTCGTACAGGCGCGTGTAATGCCCCGGGGCTTTGCCGAGCAGCTGGTTCCACGGATCGAGCCCGCTGGGGATGTACCAGACGGACTGCGCCAGCGGCAGCATCGAAAGCTCGGGCCGCACCATCCCGCTCAGCGGGAGCGCGACGCGCTCGCTGAGCAGGCAGTGGTCGTTGTTCACGAACTTCACGACGCCGTCGTCGAGCCGCTGGTGATAGGGCACGTGCGTGTACGGCGCGTGCATGCGTACGGTTTCCGAGACGATCTCGGCGACCGGACGCTTCTGCTTGATGAGCTCGTAGAGCGCGGCGCTGGCGCCGACCTGGTCCCGGGCGAGAATCCGCTCCTCGAGCCGGGCGTAGTCGGAGGCGATCGCCATGGCCGGGAGTATACCTGTGTTGCCCTAACGCGTCAGCCGCGGGTCGAGGCCGTCGCGGATCGCGTCGCCGACGAAGTTGAGCCCGACGACCGTGACGAACAGCGCGGCGCCCGGCCCGAACACGATCCACGGCGCCTGCTGCAAGTACCCGCGCCCCGCATTGATCATGCTGCCCCACGATGCGGCCGGCGGCTGCACCCCGAGGCCCAGAAACGACAGCGAGGCCTCGGCGAGAATCGCGAACGCCACGCTGAGCGAGGCCTGCACGACGATGGGCGTGGCCGCATTGGGTAGCACGTGCTGCCACGCGATGCGCCAGGCCGGCGAGCCAAGCGCGCGCGCGGCTTCGACGTAGTCCCGCGTCTTGACGCTCAGGACCTGGCCGCGCATGAGCCGCGCGAACGTCGGCGTGTAGACGACGCCGAGCGCGATGACCACGCCGCTCAGCCCCGCGCCGAGCACAGCGCCCAGCGCCAGCGCGAGCACCAGCGGCGGGAAAGACAGCACCGCATCCATCACCCGCATCACGAGCCCGTCGACGCGTCCGCCGGCATAACCGGCGATGACGCCGAGCAGGCCGCCGGCGAGCGCGGCAACCGCGACGGAGGCGAAGCCGGCGATCAACGATACCCGCGTCCCCCACATGACCCGGCTCAGCACGTCGCGACCAACGTTGTCGGTGCCGAGGAGATGCGCGCGGCTCGGGCCGCTCAGCGTGCTGCCGAGATCCTGCGCGTACGGATCGTATGGCGCCAGCACCGGGGCGGCGAGCGCGACCACGATCGCCGCGGCGAGCACCGCGGCGCCGAACGGCGCCAGCCGCGCACGCGCCGCGCGCCGAAGCGCGTCCCAGCGCCGGTCCCGCACGGCCTGAGCCGCCGGCAGGGCCGTCGTCGCGTCAGCGAACGCGGATTCGCGGATCGATCCAGCCATACACGATGTCGACGAGCAGGTTGCTGACGATGAAGCCGACGGCGATCAGGAGAATCACGCCCTGCACCAGGGGATAATCGCGTGCGAATACGGCGTCGACCACGAGACGACCGACCCCTGGCAGCGCGAAGACGTATTCCGTGATGACCGCGCCTCCGATGAGCGTGCCGAGCTGCAGGCCGAGCACGGTGACGACGGGAATGAGCGCGTTTCGCAGCACGTGCCCGCGAATGACGATCCACTCCGACAGCCCCTTGGCCCGCGCCGTGCGCACGTAGTCCTCCGCCAGCGCGTCGAGCAGGCTCGAGCGCAGCGTACGCGTGATCACCGCCGCCAGCGCCAAGCCCAGCGTCACCGCGGGCAGCACCAGCGAGCGCACGCCGGCCCAGCCCTCTTCCAGCGGATCGACGTAGCCCGAGATCGGCAGCCAGCGCAGCGTCACGCCGAAGAGAAAGATGAGCAGCAGCGCGAGCAGGAAGTTCGGCATGCAGATGCCGAAGAGCGCGAACGTCGTGCCGGCGCGGTCGACCGCGGTGTTGTGGCGGACGGCAGAGGCGAGGGCGACGGGGAACGCGACGAGCAGCGAGACGGTCATGGCCATCAGCGCGAGCTGCAGGCTCGGTCGGATGCGGCGGCTCACGTTCTCGATGACGGGCTCGCCGGTGCGGATCGACCGTCCCAGATCCCCGCGCAGCAGCCGTCCCATCCACGCCGCGTACTGCACGGCGATCGAGCGATCGAGACCGAGCTCGCGGCGCAGCGCCTCCTTGGCCGTCGCGTCCACGGACTCGGCCATCATGGCGTCGATGGGATCGCCCGGCGTGAGATGCAGCAACGCGAAGACGCCGGCGGTGACCAGCAATAGCACCGGCAGCGTCGCGAGCAGCCGATGCGCGACGAGGCGCCCCATGAGCGCTCGAGCTACCTCACTTCAGCCAGACGTCTTTGAAGCGCATCATGCCGTCGGGGATCGGCTCGTAGCCCTGCACCCGGGGGCTGAAGGCCTTCGGCTCGATCGGATGCACCGTGTAGAGCATCGGCAGCTCGTCCTGGAGAATCTTGACGACCTCCGTATAGAGCTTCTTGCGCTCCGCCTGATTCGACACCTCACGCGTCTTGTCGAGCAGCTCGTCGAGCTTGGGGTTGGAGATGCCGGACCAGTTGAGCGACGTGCCAGGCGTGGTCTTGAAGAACTGGTAGATGTTGCCGTCCGGGTCGGGCCGGCCGCTCCACTGGTAGGAGATCATCTCGAAGTTCCGGCTGTTGCCGTCGGAGAGCAGGGTCGCCGAGTCGACGAGCTTGATCTTGAGCGTGATCCCGGCCTCGCGCAGCTGGGCCTGGATCACTTCGGCTTCCTGGATGTTGATCGGAATGTTGTTCGTCGTCATGGTGACGGTGAAGCCGTTCGGCTGGCCGCCCTCGGCGAGCTTCGCCTTGGCCTTGGCCAGGTCGCGCTTGATCGGCGGCACCGATTTGTCATACGCCCACGACGTCGGCGGGATCGGCCCGTTCGCCGGCACGCCCACGTTGAGCCAGACCGATTTCACCACCTGCTCGACGTCGACGCTGTAGGCCAGCGCCTCGCGCAGCGCCTTCACGTTGAACGGCGGCCGGTGGTGGTTCAGCTGATACGCAAACGCGGCGAGCGACGGCACGTCGACCACGACGAGATTCTTGTCCGACTTCGCGGCGGCCACGTCGCGCGGCTGCACGTAGTCGATAACGTCGATCTCGCCCGTCTGTAGGCTCTGCAGCTTGACGACGTCGTCGGGAATCGGCCGGTAGCGCACGCGCTCGAGGTACGGACCGCCCTGCTTGTTCCAGTAGTTGTCGTTGCGCTTGATGATCAGATGCGCATCCTTCACCCACTCCACGAACTCGAACGGTCCCGTGCCGGCCCCCTTCGCGTTGCGCTGCAGCTCGGCGCCACGCTCCTGAATGACCTTCGGCGAGATCATCATTCCCGCGCGGTCGGTCAGGGTCGCGAGTAGCGCGGCGTCCGGGCGCTTGAGATTGAGCCGAATCGTGTGGGAGTCGACGACCTCCACGGATTCGACGTTGGCGACTTCGCCCTTGCGCACGGACTTCGGCTCCGTCTTCATCCGCTCGAAGTTGAACTTCGCCGCCTCCGCGTTGAACTCGGTGCCGTCGTGGAACTTCACGCCGCGGCGCAGCTTGAACACGAGCGTCTTCGCGTCGGGCTGTGACCACGATTCCGCCAGACCCGGCTTGATCCCGAGCTTCGTGTCGAGCGTGACGAGCGGCTCGTAGACGTTGTGGTAGACCTGCCGATCCACCTTGCTGCCGGAGAGATGCGGATCCATCGTCGCCGCCTCGACGTAGAAGCCCACGCGCAGCGTGCCGCCCTTCTTCGGTGTCTGGGCGGTGGCCGGCTCGGGCCGGACACCGACGGCGGCCGCCGTCGCCGCCACTGCGCTGGACTTCACGAAGTCACGCCGAGAAATCTCCATGTGAGCCTCCGTGCGGGCACGCGGGTTGCCGTAAAGTGCGGACGAGTATACCCTCCCGGCCATGCGTTACCAGTGGCCGAAGCGCAATCAGTGCGCCGCTGCGTTGTCGTTCGACGTCGACGCCGAATCCGGATTCCTCTTCCGCGAGCCGGAGAAAGCCAAGCGCAGCCTCGGCGATCTCGAGGAGCGCCGCTTCGGCCCGCGCGTGGGCGTGGACCGAATTCTCAGAATGCTCGATCGGCTGAAGGTCAAAGCGAGCTTCTACATCCCGGGCTGGACGGTGGTCAATCACCTGGCGCCGTGCAAGCGCATCCGCGACGCCGGCCACGAGATCGGCGCGCACGGCAACGTGCACGAAGCGGTCGGCATGCTGGACGAGACGCAGGAAAAGCGCGTGATGGCCGAGCAGCTGGCGATCCTCAAGGACCAGCTCGGCGTGAAGCCCGCGGGCTACCGCTCGCCATCGTGGGACGTCAACGTGTGGACGCCGGCGCTGCTCAAGCGCAACGGGTTTGTCTACGACAGCTCGCTGATGGGCAACGACGTGCCGTACGACGTCGACACCCCCGAGGGGCCGCTGACCGAGGTGCCCGTGCAGTGGATCATGGACGACGCGCCGCTCTTCCGGCACGTCTATGGCGCGGGCAACGTCATCGCCGATCCGGCGCGCGTGTTCAACCTCTGGTCCACCGAGTTCGCGGCGATGCACAAGGAGAACGCCTGCTTCGTGCTCACGTGTCACCCGTTCATCAGCGGGCGCGCCTCGCGCGTGCAGCTGATCGAAGACCTCGTGAAATTCATGCGGCGTCACCGCGGCGTGTGGTTCGCCACCTGCGAGGAGGTCGCGCAGTGGCACGAG
>JBKOZH010000253.1:0-12522 GCA_046725765.1 Candidatus Methylomirabilota bacterium
CTGCGTCAGGCCATCCAGGCGGCGCTCGACGTCGAGCCGCTGCTGCTCGCGGGCCTCGGTCACAAGGACTTCTATCGTCTCGATCCGGGGATCGTGTTCCAGGAGCAGGCCTACCACTCGCGCGCCGGCGCGGCGGCGTACAACCAGCGCGATCGCGAGAAGGCCAAGCGCTTGCTCAAGGAAGCCGGCTACGCCGGGCAGCCGCTGCGCTGGATCGTCACGACAGAGTACGAGCACCACTACAAGCCGGCGCTCGTCGCCAAGAGCCAGCTCGAGGAGGTCGGCTTCAAAATCGACATGCAGGTGTCCGACTGGGCCACCGTGGTGCAGCGCCGCGCCAAGCCCGAGCTCTGGGACGTCTTCAGCACCGCGTTCGTGTTCGTGCCTGAGCCGACAGTGACCGCACAGGTGCTCTGCGACTGGCCGGGCTGGTGGTGCAACCCGGACAAGGACGCGCTGCTGCAGGCGATGGGGCGCGAGTCCGACCTCAAGAAGCGTCAGGCGACCTGGGAAAAGGTCCAGACGCTCTTCTACGCCGACGCGGCCCGCATCAAGGTGGGTGACTACTTCCGTCTCGACGCGCGCCGCAAAGACGTCCAGGGCTACGAGCCCGGACCCTACATGCATTTCTGGAACGTCTGGCTGGATCGGAGGTAACTCATGCGAGACCTCGTCGAACGCCTCGATGCGTTGTGCGACGCCGTGCCCTTCCACGCGAGCTGGTACCTCAAAGAAATCGCGACCGGCGCGCGAGCTGATCGGCTCGGCCACGTGCCGGTGCCCTCGGCCAGCACGCGCAAGATCTCGATCATGATGGCCGCGCTGGCCGCGGTCCACGCGGGCAAGCTCGCGCTCGATCAAAAAGTGACGATCGACAAGCGCTTCCAGGACAACGACTCGGGCACGTTCCAGCACCTGACGCCGGGCTTCTGGATCACGTTCCGCGACGCGCTCGTGATGATGATCATCGTCAGCGACAACACGTGCACCGGCCACGTCGTCGATCTCGTCGGGCTCGGCAACATCCAGCGCTGGTGCGAAGGCATCGGCATGACGGCGACGATCCATCGCTTCGGCATCCCGCCGAAGCTGCCGCCGGATCACACGCTCGAACAGGTGACGAGCACGACGCCCAACGACCAGGGCCTGCTGCTCGAGCTGATCCTCAAGGGCACGACCGATCCGGCCGTCGCCGCGCGCCTGGGCTCGACGCCGGACCTTTGCCGTCTCGGGCTCGACATCCTGTCGTGGCAGAAGCTCAAGACGCGGCTGCCGTCGCTCCTGCCGCTCGGCACGAAGGTCGCGCACAAGACGGGCACCGGGGCGCGCGGCTACATGGACGCCGGCATCCTCTTCAAGGACGATCGCCCGCTGTGCATCCTGACCGCGTACACCGATCGCGTTCCGGCGGCGCTGCCGGACGGCACACCGGGCTTCGCGGCGGCGGCGCAGCTCATCGGGCGGATGTCGCGCCTCTGCTACGACGCGCTCGGCACGCGCGCCTAGCCTCGGGGCGCGCGCTCAGTCTTCGCGCAGCAGCCTGCCGAAGCCGTCGATCGCGTCGTGCCGGCCGGCGACGCGCAGCGCGCGCCAGAGGCACGCCTGGATGCTGCTGACGACGGGTTTGCGCAGCTCGCGCTCGAGCCGATCGAGCACGCCGACCGTCGGCAGCCCGGTGCCGCTCAACAGCACCGCGTCGGCGTTGCGCGTGTCGGCGCGGCGCGCCAGCTCGCACGCGCGCTCCTCCGTCTCGTCGTAGATCGAGCCTGCGTCGCCCAGACGACCGTAGCCGACGATCTCGAAGCCGGCCGCTTGCCAGTAGGCCTTGCCCTGCTCGCTCACGCTCTCCTGATACGGCGTGCCGAGGGCCACGCGCTTGACGCCGAGGCGCTGCAGCGCGGCGCGCACAGCGCCGGCCGCGGTCACGGCGGGCGCGCCGGCCAGCGACGACAGCCGCTCGACCAGGGTCGACTCATGGGCGAAGCCGACCGCGTAGCTGGAGGCGGTGTGCGCGTGCACGACGACGGCGGGCCGCACCTGAGCGAGTGCGCGCGTCACCAACGGCAGGCTGTCGAGGTACACGCGTGTGCGGTCGTCCTGACCCGTTCGGCTTCCGGGATCGCCGGGCGCGTCGCCGGGATCGAGCCGCGCGAAGTGGATGGTCACGCCCGGCGGCGCCATCCGATAGAGCTCGGGCTCCACCGTTGGATTGCCGGGCGGCACGAGGACGCCGATGCGCATGCGGCTATCTTATAATCCGCCTACGCACCGCGAAGGAATTCCGCGCACGCACGATCAGGAGGAGCACTCGATGACGCCGCACGTTCTCACGCGCCGCACCTTTCTGAAGACCACGCTCGCCGGCACCGCGATCGCTGCGACGCCGCTGCCGCTGCGCGCGCAGCCCAAAGTGTTCAAGATCGGCGCGGTGCATCCCGTGACCGGGCCGCTCGCGGAGCCGGGGCAAGCGTGCCGCTTGGGCGCGCAGCTCGCGGTCGAGGCGATCAACGCCGCCGGCGGCGTGAAGAGCAAGGGCGGGCTGCAGCTCGAGCTGATCACAGGCGACACGCAGAGCAAGCCCGAGAACGGTCGCGTGGAGGCCGAGCGGCTCGTCAATCAGGGCGCGCAGATGCTGCTGGGCTCGTTCGACTCGGGCAGCACGGCGGCCATGGTGTCCGTCGCGCAGCAAAAGCGCGTGCCGTTTCTGATCGACATTGCCGCGGCCGACCCGATCACCGCGAACGTCGCCAAGGCGGTCAAGGAAGGCCAGCAGCGCGTGCAGTACGTGTACCGCAACTTCCCGACCGGCTCGTCGTTCGGGCGCAAGGCCGTGCAGTACTTCACCGAGATTTTTGCGGAGGCGAAGGTCACGCCCAAACGTATCGTGCTCATGCACTGCAACGACCTCTTCGGCGTGAACCAGTCGCGCGGCTTCCTGGCCGCGTACAAGGCCGCCAAGCCGGCGTGGACGCTGCTCGAGGACGAAGTGATCCCGTGGCCGGAGCCGCCGTCGGATCTCTCGACGGAAGTCTCGCGGCTCAGGGCGCTGAAGCCCGACGTGATCGCCCCGATCACGCGGCCGGCGAGCGCCCAGCTGCTCCTGCCGGAGATCCGCAAGCAGCGGATCGAGTCGCTCGGCGTGGTGAGCCCGGGCAGCCCGGGACTCTACGAGGCCGGCCAGCTCGCGGCGCTCAAGGAGGATCTGGAATACGTGATGGCGTCGGTGCCGTGGCCGAACTTCCGCCATCCGAAGACCCAGCGTCTGGCCGAGGACTATCAGAAGCGCTCGGGCGGCCGGCTCTTCGACACGAACTCGGGGTACTCGTACGATGCGATCTTCGTCATCGCCGACGTGCTCGAGCGCGCGGCCAAGCTCGACGATCCCGACGCGATTGTGGACGCGATCCAGAAGACGACGTACACCGCCGGGCTGATGCAGTACGGGGGGCCGATCCAGTTCAACGAGACCGGCGACAACCCCAACGCGATCCCGACGATGATCCAGGTCCTGCGCCAGAAGCCGGTGGCCGTCTGGCCCAAGGAGGCGGCCCTGCAGAAGTTCGCGTTTCCGCGCCCCAAGGCCTGACGCGATCGACGCGACGCTCGTCGCCCAGGGCCTGCTCAACGGCGTGCTGTTCGGCGGCGTGTTCAGCCTGATGGCCGTCGGGCTCACGCTCATCTTCGGCGTCATGCGCGTGGTGAACTTCGCCCACGGCGACATGATGGTGTGGGGGATGTACCTGGCGTGGCTGCTGGCGGTCCGCGGCGGCGTCGATCCCTACGTCGGCTTTCTCGTGTGCGCCGTCGCGCTGTTCGTACTCGGCTTCGGCGTGCAGCGCGTGCTCGTGCAGCGCATCGTCGACGCGCCGCACGAGATGCAGATCCTCTTGATGCTCGGCGTCGCGCTCGTGCTCGAGAACGCCGCGCTGTTGGTGTTCGGCCCCGAGCCGCAGCGGGTGCGCAGCGCCCTCGCGCGGTCCACCGTGTGGCTCGGCCCGGTCTTCGTCGACGTCGCGCGGCTCATCGCGTTCGGTGTGGCCGTCGTGCTCACGGCGCTGTTGTCGCTGTTCTTGTTTCGCACCGACCTCGGCCGCGCCATTCGCGCCGCCGCCGACAACCCGTACGGCGCGCTGGTGATCGGGACCGACGTGCGGCGCGTGTATGCCGTCGCGTTCGGCGTCGGCGCCGCGTGCGTGGGCGCCGCCGGCGCGCTGGTCGCACCGTTGCTGCCGTTTCAGCCGTCGACGGGACTACAGTTATCGGTCGCCTCGTTCAACATCGTGATCATCGGCGGGATGGGCAGCCTGCTCGGCGCGTTCGTGGGCGGACTGCTGGTGGCGGTCGCCGAGTCGCTCGGCGCGGTCTTTCTCAAGCCGTCGCTCAAGGAGCTGGTCAGCTTCTCGCTGCTCGTGCTCATTCTGCTCTTCCGACCAGCCGGACTCTTCGGGCGCCGCGCGACGTGAGCGGGCACACACCGTGATCCGCGTCGTGGTCGTGGCCGCGGTGGCCCTGCTCGCGGCGTTGCCGCTGGTCCCGTCGCTCTTCGGGTCCTACGCCGTGACGCTGTTCACGCTCATCTTCTTCTATGGCTTTCTCGGCCAGGCGTGGAACATCGTCGGCGGCTACGCGGGGCAGCTCTCCGCCGGCCACGCCGCGTTCCTCGGCATCGGCGCGTACACAGCAGCCGTGTTGTCGGTCGAGCGGGGCATCACGCCCTGGCTCGGTATGTTCATCGGCGGCGCCCTCGCGGCCGTGCTCGGCACGCTGATCGGGTACCTCGGCTTCCGCTTCGGGCTGCGCGGGTTCTATTTCGTGCTGCTCACCGTGGCCTTCGCCGAGATCTGCCGCATTCTTGCCTCGAACACCGAGGCCATCGGTGGCGCGGTCGGCTACTACATCACGTTCACCGGCGATCCGCGGCAGTTCCAGTTCCAGGACGCGCGCGTCTATTACTACATCGCCCTCGTGCTGATGCTGGCCGTCACGGGCCTCGTGGCGTGGCTCGAGCGCCGGCGCTTCGGCGTGTACCTCAGTGCCATTCGTGAGGACGAGAGCGCGTCCGAGGCGCTCGGCGTCAATACGTTCCGCTACAAGATGCTGGCGATGATGCTGTCGTCGTTCCTCACCGGCATCGGCGGCGCTTTCTACGCCTTCTACGTGTTTTCGCTTCAGCCCGCGTCCGTCTTCGGCATCCCGCTGTCCGTCGAGATCATCATTCGCGCGATCGTGGGCGGCGCCGGGACCGTTCTCGGCCCGATCCTCGGCTCCTTCATCCTGAGTCCGCTCGCCGAGCTGGCCCGCCACTACTTCGCCCAGGGCGGCTGGCACGGCGCGCATCTCGTCGTCTACGGCATGCTGCTCATCGGCGTCGTGTTGTTTCTTCCTGAGGGCGCCTACCCGCGCGTCGCGCGGCTGGTGCGCCGCGCCGTCGAGCGCGCATGAATCTGCTCGAGGCGCGCGGGCTCGCCAAGCGCTTCGGCGGCGTGCACGCCGTCGCCGGGCTCGACCTCGCGGTCGCGGAGGGCGACGTGGTCGGGCTCATCGGGCCGAACGGCGCGGGCAAGACGACGGTCTTCAACCTGCTGTCGGGATTTCTCGTCCCCGATGGCGGCGACATTCGGCTCCGGGGACGCTCCATCGTGGGCCTCGCACCGCACGCCATCTGTCAGCTCGGCCTGGCACGGACGTTTCAGATCGTACGCCCGTTTCCGCGCCTGAGCGTGCTCGACAACGTGATGGTCGGCGCGCTGGCGCGCCACCCGCGCGGTACCCACGCCCGCGCGGTCGCGCGCGATGTCATCGAGCGTCTGGGGCTCGGTGCCAAGGCCGCGCACCCGGCGGCCGGGCTTACGCTCGCCGAGCGCAAGCGTCTGGAGCTCGCGCGGGCGCTGGCGACGGAGCCGGCGCTGCTGCTCCTCGACGAGGTCATGGCCGGCCTGAATGCGACCGAGATCGCCGGCCTCGTCGGCCTGATCGGCGAGATCCATCGCGGCGGCGTGTCGATCTTGCTGATCGAGCACAACATGCGGGCGGTCATGAGGCTGTCGCAACGGATCGTCGTGCTGAACTTCGGCGAGCGCGTCGCAGAGGGGCCGCCGGCCGCAATCGCCAACCATCCGCGCGTGGTCGAAGCGTACCTCGGTGAGGAGTATGTCGACGCTGCTCCGCGTTGACGGCGTCGAAGCGGGCTACCGTGATCTGGTGGCCGTGCGCGACGTGACGCTGGAGGTGCGCACCGGCGAGGTCGTCGCGCTGATCGGCGGCAACGGCGCCGGCAAGACGACCACGCTCCGTGCGATCACCGGCCTCTTGCCCGTGCGCCGCGGCCGGATCGAGCTGGACGGCGACCGCATCGACGGGCGCGCGCCGTCGGAGGTCGTCCGGCGCGGCATTGCACACGTGCCCGAAGGCCGCCAGCTGTTTCCGACGCTGAGCGTGCGCGAGAACCTCGAACTCGGCGCGCGCGAACGCGCGACGCGCGCGGCGGATCTCGAGGCGATCTTTGCGCTGTTCCCGCGATTGCGTGAGCGTGAGCGCCAGCTGGCCGGCACGCTCTCGGGTGGCGAGCAGCAGATGTGCGCGATCGGCCGCGGCCTGATGGCGCGGCCGCGCCTGCTCCTGCTCGACGAGCCGAGCCTCGGCCTGGCGCCCGTGATGGTGAAGCTCATCTTCGAGACGCTCGCGACGGTCAACGCGCGGGGCACGAGCATCCTGCTCGTCGAGCAGAACGTCGCGCGCGCGCTCGCGCTGTCCCACCGCGCGTACGTGCTCGAGAACGGCCGCATCGTCTTCGAAGGGCCGCGCGTGGAGCTCCAACGCAGCGCGCACATCAAGCAGGCGTACCTGGGACTGTGATCGAGCCGCCGGCGCAGCTCGGTTTTCAGCTGCCGAAAAATGCGCAATGCACGCGCCATTTCGGCGCCCGGCGCGGGCGTGGAGGCACGGCTGACACACCCTGACGGCCCGGACGTCACCCCACGGACGCTGGCGGGCCGGTCGAGTCCTGACCAGACGACTTCCCAAGTTACGACAAAACGCGACGTTGGCGCCGCCCGGCCCGCGTCTGGCACCCCTGTTGCTGAACAGAGCCCGCCGTGTTCGCGCACGGTCTCATGGGCCAGAATGCACGTGGACGACGGCTGACGACGCGCGAGTCTCTGGCGCGGCATGCGCTGGGGCTCCTCGTGCTCGTGCTCGTGACGAGCACGGCGTACGCGGGCTCGCGCCTTCAGTTCGATGCTGCCGAGCAGGACGTCGACACCGTAGCCGACGAGCCGCGCCCGCGCCGCATCGACGCCGCCACGATCAACGGGCACATCGTCGAGGTCGCCACGCGCTACGGCGTCGAGCCGAGGCTGGTCGCCGCGATCGTGTCCGTCGAATCGCGTTTCAACGCCAACGCCGTCTCGCGCCGCGGCGCGGAAGGCCTCATGCAGCTCATGCCGGAGACGGCGGCGTATCTCGAGGTGCAGGATTCGTTCGATCCGCGCGACAACCTCGACGGCGGCGTGCGGCACCTCAAGCGCCTCATGCATCGCTTCCACGGCAACCTGCCGCTGACGCTCGCCGCGTACAACGCGGGCGAGAACGCCGTCATCAACCATCGGGGTATCCCGCCGTACCGCGAGACCCGGCAGTACGTGATCCGGGTGCTGCGTCGTTACGATCAGGACGCGGCGCGGGCCGTCGCGCAGCAGCTCGCGCAGTCCGCCGCCGCCTCACGACCGAAGATCGCGCGCGTGGGCTACGTCGGACGCGCCACGGCGGCCGTGCCGCCAACGCCGGCGCCCGAGCCGGCGCTCGTCGAGCCCGAGCAGCCTCCGCGGGTCGAAGAGCGCCCGCGCCCGGAACGGAAATCAGAGTCGCCCTAACGGCGACGCAAGGAGGGGAGGGGACCAGACGATGGAGGAGCTGATCAGCTCGTTGCCGCAGCACTGGCAGGACGTCATCGGCGTCTTGTTGGCGCCAGTGACGTGGATCCCGCGCACGCAGCAGATCGTCGTCGACTTCTTCATGCACTCGCCGTCGATGTGGGTGGTCGCGGCGAAGTACGTGCTGCTGCTGCTGCCGGCGATGCTTTGCCTCGCGGCGCTGTGGTGCACGCAGCTGGCGGTCTACACGCTGCCGTTCCGCAACGGTCGCGTGCACTTCGTCTCCTCCCTCCTGCTCGCTTGGTGGGACGCCGCGCGGGCGACCTGGCTGTACTGGGCCGGGCTCGTGCGCTTCGTCGGTGTGGCGTGCGGCTGGCTGCTGCTGACCGCGGCATTCGTGGTGCGGCTGATCATCGAGGCCGTGCGCCACATGGCGGTTATGCCGTTCGTCCTGCCGGGGCGGCGGACGGCGCGCTACTTCCAGCCGGGCGTGCCGTGGGTCGCGTTCGTCGCGCTGCTGGCCTGGTGCGTCCTCGAGGCCACGCTGTTCACCCACGTGATGTTTCCCACGGTCACCGACGTCCTCAGCCGGCTGGCGGAGACGCCGGAGCCCGCGCGCCTCACCGGGCCGGTGTTGTTCGTCTTTCTGTTGATGCTCGTGATGGGCAGCTTCGCCTGCGCGCTGGCCCTGGTGGAGTCGGTGCGCGCGCGCGAGCTCCGGTACATCGCGCAGATGGTCGCGATCGAGCTGTTCGTCGCGTTCTTCGAGGTGATGTTCCTCTATCGCGAGCTCGTGACCGTCTTGTTCCCAGCCTTCGCGCAGCAGCGCGCGGTCACGCTGGTGGTCGCCTCGTGCGGCTGGCTCGGCGTACGGGCGATGACGTGGTTCCTGTTCGGACAGTACGGCGCGGCGCCGCTGATCGCCTGGATGTCGCGCCGACCGCTGGGCTCGCCGGACGCGATGGCGCAGCACACGGCGCCGTCGACGTCGCCGGATTGGTGGGAAGGTCCGGTGCACGACTTCCGCCGCGAGACCGAATGGCTGCACGCTGCCAGCGAGCGCCTGCTCGAGTACCTGGCACTGCCGGCGCTGCAAGTCGCGGCGGCTGCGGTGAACTTCCCGATGATCCTGATCGCCTCGCGCGCGGTCTTCAACTTGCCGTTCAAGGGACTGGACGAGATCCCGGAGAGCCGCTCACTGCTCGCCGGCCTGCACCTGCAGCCCCGCAAGACCGGCTAGGACAGAGGAGCGCCACGGCTTTGCCGGGGCGCTCTTTAGGTTGGGAGGATGGGGGGCCATTTCGGGCCCCCCATCTTTGTTAGAACATGAACACGCCTTTGCCGGTGGTCTGTGTGTCGAACAGCCGGTAGGCCTCGTCCGCCTGCTCGAGCTGGAACCGATGCGTGAGGAGCCGCTTCAGCGGAACCTTGCGGTCGGCGACGAAGCGCGCGCATTCTTCCTGACCGACCGCGGAGAACGTCCACGACGCGTGCACGGTGAGCTGGCGACGCAGCATGTGCTTGCTCACGTCGATCGTCGTCTGACCGCCCTCGCCGACGAACGCGACGCGGCCCCACGTGCCGGCCGACTGCAACGCGCCCAGCCGCCCTTCGGACGAGCCGGAGCAGTCCATCGTCGTCGGGGCACCCTCGCCGTGTGTGAGCTCGTGTACCGCCTTGACCGGATCGCCCTCGCTCGCGTTGACCACGTGCTCGGCGCCGAGCTCACGCGCCAGCGCCAGTCGTTGCGGCACGACGTCGATCGCGATGACGCGCGCGCCCATCGCGCGGCCCAGCATCGTGGCGCTCAGGCCGACCGGACCCTGACCGAAGACCGCGAGCGTGTCGCGGCCCGAGACGTCGATGCGCTTGAGCGCGCCATACGCCGTGCCCGTGCCGCACGACACGGAGGCGCCCTCTTCGAACGAGAGCTCGTCCGGCAACGGGACGCAGGTGAATGCCGGCGCCTTCATGTAGCGCGCGTGACCGCCGTGACCGGTCATGCCATACACGGTGATGCCGCGGCGGCAAAGCTGCGACCAGCCCACGCGGCAGTGCTGGCACGAGCCGCAGCCCTTGTAGTGGTGATTCATCATGCGTTGCCCGACCAGCGCGGGATCGACGCCGGCGCCGACCGCGGCCACGACGCCGCACGGCTCGTGACCGGCGATGACCGGACCGCCGCCGCCGAGGCCAAGCGCGGCGGCGGCGTTGCCGGCGGCGCGATACGGGTGCAGGTCGCTGCCGCACATGCCGGACGCCTTCATCTCGAGGACGACCTCGCCGGGGCCGGGCGTGGGATCGGGAAAGTCCTGGAGCTCGAGCTTGCGATTGCCGAGAAAGACGATGCCACGCATGGTGAACCTCCTTGGCTGGCGGCTCGACCTTATCACGCGCCGCCTGTACGCTCTATCCATGAGGCGGCTGCTCACATCTCTCCTCGCACTTTTCGCACTCGCCGGCTGCGCCCGCGCCACGCTGCCGTACACACCGGAGCCGCAGCCCAACGGAGCGAGGGTCTCGGCCGGCTACCAGATGCTCGCCAACCATCTGCGCATCGAGGTCGACACCGATCAGCGCCGGATCGAGGACATCTGGATCGTCAGGAGCGACGGCACCGCGGTCCGTGCGCAGGGGATCGAGAACCCGCCGCTGGTGACGAGTCCCGGCCCGACAATCGGCGTCGGTGTCGGCGGCGTCTCGATGGGCCGCGGCGGCGGGTTCGGCACCGGCGTCGGCGTCGGGGTGCCCGTCGGGGAAGGCCCGACGCGCATGGCCGGCAACACGTTCGCGACGTTTGCGCTCGATCAGGTCGGCCCGCCGCCCTGGCAGCTGCACCTCAAGCTCTCTGGCCTGGGGCCCACGACGATCCTGGTGGGTGGGCCGCCGCCGGCGCGCTGAGCGACTGCGCTAGAATCGGCCCGCCATGACGAGCCCCATCATCACCGAGGCGGTTCGCGCGCTGGTGGACCGCCGTGACCTCAGCCGCATCGAGGCGGCGGCCGCCATGGAAGCGATCATGTCGGGCGCGGCCACCGGCGCCCAGATCGGCGGCTTTCTCACCGCGCTGCGGATGAAGGGCGAGACCGTCGAGGAGCTGATCGGCTTCGCGCAGGTGATGCGGCAGAAGGTCGTGCGCATCCGCGCCCGCGGCGAGGACGTCGCGGGCATGAGTGGCACCGACCGCGAAATGCTCATCGACACGTGCGGCACCGGCGGGGACGCCACCGGCACGTTCAACGTGTCGACGGCGACGGCGTTCGTGGTGGCCGGCGCCGGGCTACGGGTGGCCAAGCACGGCAACCGCTCGGTGTCCTCGCTTTGCGGCTCGGCCGACGTGGTCGAGACGCTCGGCATCGACCTCGATCTGTCGCCCGACAAGGTGAGTCGCTGCATCGATGAGGTCGGCATCGGGTTCCTCTACGCGCCGCTGCTGCACACGGCGATGAAGCACGTGATGCCGGCGCGGCGCGAGCTGGGCGTGCGCACCGTGTTCAACATGCTGGGCCCGCTCACGAACCCGGCCGCCGCCAACGCGCAGATCGTCGGCGTCTACTCCGCCGCGCTGACCGAGCCACTCGCGCGCGTGCTCGCAGAGCTCGGTACCGTGCGCGCATTCGTCGTACACGGCGCCGACAGCCTCGACGAGATCTCCAACACCGGCGAAAGCCGGGTGTCCGAGGTGCGCGAGGGGATCGTGCGCACCTACGCGGTGCGCCCCGAGGACTTCGGCGTGCCGCGCGCGTCGATCAAGGATCTCCAGGGTGGTGACCGGGAGCAAAACGCGGAGATCATCCGCGCGGTACTCGACGGCGAGGGTGGGCCCCGCCGCGACATCGTCCTGATGAACGCCGGCGCGGCGCTGGTGGCCGGCGCGCGGGCGCGCGATCTCAAGGAGGGTGTCGCGGTGGCCGCGCAGTCGATCGACTCGCGCGCCGCCCGCGGTAAGCTCGACGCGCTCGTGGCCCTCAGCCAGCGGCTCGCGCGCGGCTGACCGCACACTGGCGGCCCCCCAGCTCGGACACAAAAAAAGACCGCGCTCACAGGGGCGGATGAGCGCGGTCGAGCAGGCGGCGGTTTTGAGCGAAGCGACCCCCGCCTTTCGGCACGGGCCGCGTCCGTTCGCTCGCTCGCTCTCCATCAGAGCAAGCGCCGTACCGGGCCCGAGCCCCGCGATTTCCGCGGATTTTCGCGGCCGCGCCGGCGGCGTCAGTGCACGGCGTTGCTCATCGGACGGTGCTTTGTTGTCCTCTTTTGCGCAGCCCTCCCCCACGCGGCGCTTGCGAGTCTCCCGCCCGGGCCGTACAATGCCCCCGTATCGCCGTCGCGCCTAAATCCCTTTCGTCGTTGCTCTCGTGAGTTCCGTCGGCGCTCTGGCGGTGCTGTTCGCAGCGTAGAGTTCTAGAACACCGACAGAGGAGTCGGCGTGAACGTACGCGTCCCGCGTTATCACCGCATCGCCGAGTCGCTGCGCGACCGCATCCGTCGCGGGCGTCTGGTGCCGGGGACCCGCCTCGACAATCAGCGCGCGCTCGCGCGCTCGTTCGGTGTGACGCTCATGACTCTGCGCCAGGCGCTCGAGGTGCTCGAGCGCGAGCACCTGATCGCGCGACGCCACGGGCTCGGCACGTTCGTCGCCGCCCCGTCGATC
>JBKOZH010000344.1:0-3191 GCA_046725765.1 Candidatus Methylomirabilota bacterium
GATGGCCCAGTGGATGGCGACGGCGATCGCGCTCGAGAACATCGAGGCTCGCGCGGAGGACGACCGTGTCGTGCTGCCCGCGGCCGCCGGCTACCGGCTGGAAGACGAGGTGAAGAGCATCATCACGGTCGTGGCCAAGACGCATCACTACTGGCAGGCGCATCTCACGGGCGCCGGCGACCCGTAGCGATGCGCTACGCGTTTCGCTGCCCGAGCTGTGCGCTGGAGTTCGACGTCTCGCGGCCCGCGAGCGACGCTGCCAAGCCCGCCGCGTGTCCCGTCGACGGTGCCGCCGCGGAACGGATCTTCACGATGCCCAACACCAACTTCAATCGCCCGAAGCCCGCGGAGCCTGGCTCATCGGCCGCGAACTGGTCGCACTCGGGCCACTCCCACGGCCCCGGCACGCGCCCGCACACGCACTGACTCCAGCGCCCGGCGCAAACGCGGCGCCCGCGTACGGGCCGCCGCGTCGGCGCCGCCTTCGAGCGCTACTCGAACATCAGCACGGTGCGCGCGACCTCGCCCGCCTTCATCGCCCTGAACGCCTCGTTCACGTCCTCGAGCTTGCCGCGCCGGCTCACCATCTCGTCGAGCTTGAGCCGTCCCTGCCGGTAGAACTCGATGTAGCGCGGCATGTCGACCTTGAAGCGGTTACTGCCCATGCTGCAGCCCTGGATGCGCTTCTCGCGCAGGAACATCGGCCCGTCCAGCTCGATCTTCTGGCCGACCGGAATCATGCCGATGACCGTGGCGGTGCCGCCGGGGCGGATGCAGTCGAAGCACTGCTCGGCGGCGATCTTGAGACCAATGGCCTCGAACGAGTAGTCCACGCCGCCGTTGGTCATCGCGCGGATCATCTTCACGGGGTCGTCGCCGCCCTTCGCATTCACCGTGTGCGTGGCGCCAAGCTCCCGCGCCTTGGCAAACTTCGATTCCACCGTGTCGACCGCGATGATCATGCGGGCGCCCGCGATGCGCGCGCCCTGGATGACGGCGAGACCGACGCCGCCGGCCCCGAAGACGGCAACCGTCGATCCCGGCTCGACGCGCGCGGTGTTGAGCGCGGCGCCGACGCCGGTCGTCACGCCGCAGCCGATGAGCGCGGCCTGAGCGAACGGCATCTTGTCGTCGATCTTCACGATGGCGTTCTCGTGCACCAGCATCTTCTCGGCGTACGCCGAGAGATTCGCGAACTGATTGACCGGCTGGCCGTTCCACGTGAGCTTCGGCGGCTCTTCCTTCTTTCGCACCGGCCGGGTCTGGCACAGGTGTGTCTTGCCGGTCAGGCAGTAGTCGCACGCGCCGCAGAACACCGACAGGCACGCGATGACGTGGTCGCCGGGCTTGAACTCGCTCACATACGGCCCGACCGCCTCGACGATCCCGGCGGCCTCGTGGCCGAGAATGGCGGGCGCCGGGAACGGGTACAGGCCGTCGACGAAGTGCAGATCGCTGTGGCATACGCCGGAGGCGACGGTGCGGACCAGCACCTCGCGCCCGAGCGGCTTGTCGATGTCGACGGTCTCGATCGTCAGCGGCTTGTGCGGTCCGTGGAACAACGCAGCCTTCATGGGAAGCCCTCCTGGGGAAGTCGGCGCTATCCTATCGCACCACGAGCCCTCGAACATGACGACCCAAGCCCCCGCGCCCGACGCCCCTCAGATTTCGCCGACACAGAAGTGGCTCACCACGCTGACCGTCATGATCGTCGCGTTCATGCAGATCCTCGACACCAGCGTGACGAACGTGATCCTGCCGCACCTGCAGGGCTCACTCTCGGCGGGACTCGACGAGGTGTCGTGGGTCATCACGTCGTACCTCGCGGCCAACGCCGTGGTCATCCCGGCCACCGGCTGGCTGGCGGGCCTCCTCGGCCGCAAGCGCTTCTTCCTCATCTGCACAGTGCTGTTCGTGCTGAGCTCGTTCGCGTCCGGCGCGGCGCCCAACCTCACCACGCTGATCATCGCGCGCATCTTCCAGGGCCTCGGCGGCGGTCCGATCATTCCGCTCTCGCAGGCGATCCTCTGGGAAATCTTCCCGTTTCACCAGCGCGGCCTCGCGATGGCGATCTGGGGCGTGGGCTTCATCCTGGGGCCGATCCTCGGGCCGACGGTCGGGGGCTACCTGGCCGACGAGTGGTCGTGGCGCTGGATCTTCTACATCAACCTGCCGGTCGGGATCGTCGGCTTCCTCATGGCGAGCGCGTGCCTGTTCGATCCGCCGTATCTGCGGCGCGCCGCGCGCGTCGACTGGTGGGGCCTCGTGCTGATGGTCGTGGGCTTCGCGTGCCTGCAGCTCGTCCTCGACCGCGGCGAGCGCGAGGAGTGGTTCGACTCGCCGGCGATCGTGACGATGACGATCGTCGCCGTGTGCGCGCTCGCAGGTTTTCTCGTCCGCGAGCTCACCACGCGCGAGCCGATCGTGGACCTCACCGTGTTCACCGACCGCAACTTCGCCACCGGCGTCACGCTGATCTCCGTCGTCGGCTTCGGCATGTTCTCCGGCATGCTCCTCGTCGCGGTGTTCACGCAGCAGCTCCTCGGGTACGACGCGTGGACGTCCGGGCTCGTGCTCGCCCCGGGCGGGCTCGGCAACATCTGCTCGCTGTTCGCCTCCGGCATCGTCACGCGCGTGGACCAGCGCTGGATGCTCGGCTTCGGCTGTCTGCTCAACGCCGTCAGCCTTTACATGATGACGTCGCTGACGCTCGGCATGGACTACTGGGCGCTGGCGCTCCCGCGCTTCATCCAGGGCTTCGCGGTCGGCTTCATCTTCGTGCCGCTGTCCACGCTGACGCTCGCCACCGTCCGGCGCGACCGGCTCGTCAACGCCACCGCCGTGTACGGCATGATGCGCAACGTCGGCGGCAGTGTCGGCATCGCGGTCGTGACGACCCTGCTGGCCCAGCGCAGCCAGTTCCATCAGTCCAACCTGGTCGCGCACATCACGAGCGGGGACTGGGAGACGCAGCGGCGGCTCGCGCAATGGGCGCGGCACTTCGTGACCCACGGCAGCGACACGTTCACGGCCGATCGTCAGGCCGTGGTCATGCTCTATCGCGAGACGCTGTCCCAGGCGCAGCTGCTGGCGTACGCGGACGACTTCTGGCTGCTGGCCATGCTCTTCGCCGCGGTGCCGCTCGTGCTGCCGTTCATGCGTCGCATCCGGCTGCAGCCGACTTCACCGGC
>JBKOZH010000193.1:0-27253 GCA_046725765.1 Candidatus Methylomirabilota bacterium
AGATGGTGACGGCGGCACGCAGCGGCCTGGGTGTCGCCTCACCCTGTTCGCCCAGCCACTTCAGCAGCACGTTGCCTCCGAGCGAGATGCCGACCGCGCCGATGCGCGCGTGCGGATCGCGGTCGGCAAGCACGCGCACGATATGGTCGAGGTCTTCGGTATCGCCGGAGTGATAGAAGCGCGGCAGCCGGTTTGACTCGCCGCTGCAGGAACGAAAATTCAGCGTGACGCCGCCCCAGCCCGCCGCCGCCGCGAGGCGCAGCAGACCGCGGACGTAGTGCGAGCGACACGAGCCCTCGAGGCCATGGAGCACCAAAAGCAGCGGCGCTCCCCGTGGTGCGGCCGGCGTCAGCCAGTCGAGGTCGACGAAGTCGCCGTCGGGAGTGTGGACCCGCTCACGCCGCGTCGCGACGTGATCGCGGCGGGTGAGCGGGCCCCAGACCGTTTGCGCGTGGCGATTTCGCAGCCACCACGCCGGGCGAAAGCCTACTCTTGCCCGTTCAGCAGCAGCTTCACTACTTGCGGCACGATCTCGCGTGCGCGTCGGTCGAGCTCCGCGTCAGTCAGATTGGCGATGGGATGCGGCATGGCCAGGAACTTGTAGGACGTCAGTCCCCACTGCTCGGCCATGGCGCGGCCAGTCTTCTCGAACACGTCGGTCACGATCGAGGCCGAGGGGATGCCGTGATGCTCCAGCAGAATTCCGTCGAGCACACTGCCCGACGAGCAGGACCCTCAGTCTCCGATTCCGGCGACCATGACGTCGGCCGACGTCTTGATCGCCGCGATGATCTCCTCGTGCGCGGGCACGCTCGCGTTGTGCTTGCGGTACATCGTGCACTCCGCGACGCCGTGCTCGGCCTTGAGGATCTCGCCGATCCGCTGCAGCAGCTTGTCGGAGTTGAACTTGGTGTTCTCGATCAGCGCCACGCGCTTGCCCGCGAGGGAGCCGGGCCGCGGCGAGTACTCGATCGGCCGCGGCGCCGCGGGGGTGGTGGGATCCAGGATCTCGATGCTCATCGCTTGATCTCCTTCGTTATGGCGGCGGAGGACTTCGCGCTCGACCAGCCCGGGATGAAGCACGAGAACGCGCCCGCGCGGCCGCCGGCGGCGACGACGAGGATGTCGTCCGGCGAGGCGACGAGCGGCCGCATCTTGTCCTCGTCGCCCGGCTCGAGCGCGCCCGACATGCGATTCGTGCGCTTGAGATGCGCGTGCGAGTTCTGCGTCTTTTCCCAAACGAACTGCCGGATCCGCTTCTTGTCCCAGCCGTCGGCGGCGATCGTCTTCATGTGCTCGCCCGCGAGCACCAGGCAGTAGTGCGGCTGCCCCATCACGTTGCCGGAGATGCGCATGTTGTCCGCGAGCGTGGTGAGGATGCCCTCGGCCGTGCTCGACAGCTGGTTGTAGAACTGGTGCGGGCCCTCGGCCGCCATCACTGTGACGGTCGACTGCTCGGAGCGGAAGCCGCGCTCGACGTGCAGCGGCGCCCACGGGCTCTCCGCCTCTTTTTCGGCGATCACGTACGAGAGCTTGCCCGGATGGCCGACGGTGCCGCGGTCGAGCAGTCCGGGCATCGAGCCGCACACGTTGCGCATCACCAGCCGCACCGCGCGGCCGATGGTGAGGTTCGCGCGCCAGCCGGGACCGAACAGGTTGTCGCCGGCGTTGATGTCGAGCTCGCGCGCGATCGGACCGTTGACGATCATCAGCACGGCGGCGCCGCCGGTCGACGTGCCCGGGCCGTGGTAGCCCCAACGCTCGTCACCGATGCCCTCCACCGCCGCCGCCACGACCGGCATGTACTCCGGCTTGCAGCCGGCCATCACCGCGTTGATGGCAACTTTCTCGGCAGTGACCGTGACGAATCGATCCCGGATGTAGGCAAGCTTGGCGTCCGGGGCGAGTCGGGCGGCCTCCAGCATCGCGCGCACCGCCGACTCGGTGGGCGGCACGACGGGGAGCCCGTCCGTCCAGCCGCGGGTGTAACAAAAGTCGACAGCCGCAGCCAAGTCCTCGACCTTGAAGCGCTTCGACGTGAGCGTGCCCGGCATGAGCGACCTCCTGACGACCTGGAAACAGCGACGCCACGCTACCACCGGGGGCCGCGTCCGAGCAACCACGCGCCTTGACCCGACCATCGCCGCGCCTCATACTGCCCGGACCCCACAATTCAGCGCGCCACTGAAGAACGGAGACGCGAGTGCAGTGTGCCCGCTGCCAGCACGATAACGCCGCCGAGGCGAAATTCTGCATGGAGTGCGGCGCCCGTCTCGGCAACGTCGATGCAGCGCGCGCCGAGACGCCCACCGCGTACACGCCCGCGCATCTCGCCGGAAAGATCCGCAGCGCCCGCGAGCGACTGACCGGAGAGCGCAAGCAGGTCACGGTGCTCTTCGCGGATCTCAAGGGCTCGCTCGAGCTGCTCGCCGATCGCGACCCCGAGGACGCGCGCGTGCTGCTCGACACCGTGCTCGAGCGGATGATGGAGGCGGTGCACCGCTACGAGGGCACCGTGAATCAGGTGATGGGCGACGGCATCATGGCGCTCTTCGGCGCGCCCGTCGCCCACGAAGATCACGCGGTCCGTGCCTGCTACGCGGCGCTGCGCATGCACCGCGCGATGGCGCGCGGCGCCGAGGAGGTGCGACGCCGTCTCGGCGTCGACGTGCAGATCCGCGTCGGCATCAACTCGGGCGAGGTCGTCGTGCGCTCGATCGGCAACGATCTCCAGATGGATTACAGCGCCATCGGTCAGACGACGCACCTGGCCGCGCGCATGGAGCAGCTCGCGCGCCCGGGCACTACGCTGATCACCGCCGCCACGTATCGGCTTGCCGAGCGCTTCGTCGAAGGCGCGTCTCAAGGGCCCATGCCGATCAAGGGCCTGCGGGATCCCGTCGAGGTCTGGGAGCTCAAGCGCGCGACGCCGGTGACCTCCACCCTCGGCGCCGCGGCGGGCCGCACGCAGACGGCGATGCTCGGACGCGCCGCTGAGATCGACACGCTCCGCCGACTGCTCGGGCGCGCGCAGGAAGGACGCGGCCAGCTCGTGACGCTGGTCGGCGAGCCCGGGGTCGGCAAGTCGCGGCTCGTGTGGGAGCTCAGTCGCGAGGCGGCAGCGGGCGGCTGGCAGATGCACGAGGCGGCGTGCGTCTCGTACGGCGCGCTGACGCCCTACCTGCCCGTGCGCAATCTGCTGACGAAGTACTTCGACGTCGAGGACGGCGACGACGCTCGGCGCATTCGGGAAAAGGTCGCGACGCGCATGCTGGCGCTGGACCCACGCCTGGCGGGCGGCGTCTCGGCGATCCTCGCCCTGGGCAACGTGCCCACCGACGACGCGGACTGGGCGGCGCTGGAGCCGATGGAACGGCGGCGGCGGATCCTCAAGACCGTACGCGATCTGCTCACGGCCGAGAGCCGGCGCGCGCCGCTGATGCTCGTCGTCGACAATCTGCAGTGGGCCGACTCCGAGACGCAGGCGCTGATCGAGGAGATCGCGGCGGGTCTCGCCGAGGCCCGCATGCTCGTGCTCGTCAGCACGCGGCCCGAGCAGCGTCGCGACTGGTCATCCACCGGGGACGTCACCGAGATCCGGCTCGATCCGCTGCCCGCGACGACGGCGGCGGCGCTGGTCGACACGATTCTGGGCGACGCGCAGGAGCTCACGCCGCTCAAGCGGCGACTCGTCGGGCAGACCGAGGGTAACCCGTTCTTCCTCGAGGAGATCGTCCAGGGGCTGGTCGAGACGCACGCGCTGTCGGGGGAGCGCGGCCGGTACCGGCTCGGCAAGCCCGTCGAGACCATTCACATTCCCGACCGCGTGCAGGCCGTGCTCGCCGCGCGCATCGACCGTCTCTCGCAGCGGGGAAAGGCGTGTCTGCAGGCCAGCGCCGCCATCGGCGCGGACGTGCCGGTCGCGCTTCTGCAGGCCGTGGCCGACACGCCGGCCGACGAGCTGCTGCACGTGCTGGCCGACCTCGAGGCCGCCGACCTCCTGCGCCAGAGCGCGCTCGTCCCCGACCTCGCCTACTCGTTCAAGCACGCGATCACGCAGGAAGTGGCGTACTCCACGCTCCTGAAAGACCAGCGCCGCGCGCTGCACGCGCGGGTCGTCGAGTCGCTCGAGGCGCGCTATCAGGGTGAGCGCCGCGCCGAGCACGTCGAGCGTCTCGCCTACCACGCGCTCCGCGCGGAGACGTGGGCGAAGGCCGTGGCGTACCTGCGTGAGGCGGGCGAGCGCGCGGTGGCGCGCTCGGCCAACCGCGAGGCCGTCGCGTTCTACGAAGACGCGCTCGGCGCACTCCGCCGCCTGCCGGAGAGCCGCGAGACGTTCGATCTCGCCCTCGACCTGCGCCTGGAGCTGCGGCCGCCGCTGCTGCAGCTCGGCCGCCTCGACGACATCCATCGGCTGTCGAAAGAAGCCGAGAGCATGGCGCAGCAGGTCGGCGACGAGGAGCGGCTGGCGCGCGCCTACGCGTACCTCGTGAACTATCACTACATGCTCGGCGAGCCGGCGCGCACCGTCGACTACGGCGCGCGGTGCCTGGACATCGCCGAGCGCCGCGGCGATCCCGCGCTGGCGACGCTGGCGCGCCGCTATCTCGGCCTGAGCCACCACGCGCAGGGCCATCACCGTATGGCGATCCAGGTCCTCGAGGACAACGTCGCGGCCCTGGCCGCCGACCTCGCGCGCGGCCCCAGCACGACGCGCACGACGGCGTACGTTGCGTCGTCAGCCTGGCTCGCGTGGGCGCTCGCGGACCTCGGCGAGTTCGAGCGCGCCGACGCGTGTCTGGACCGCGCGCGTGCCGAGGCCGATGGCGCGCGCCATCCCTACAGCCAGGCCATCGCGTGGACCCTGACGGGCGCCGTCTGGTACGCCCGCGGCCAGGTCGATCGCGCCGTGCCGACGTTCGGGCGCAGTCTCGAGATCTGCGAGCAGGCGAGCCTGAGCGTGTGGCAGCCGATCCCTGCGACGCTGCTGGGCGCGTGCTTGCTGGCGCTCGATCGCAAGGACGACGGCATCGCGCTGCTGCGCGACGGCGTGCGGCGTGCGGAATCCCTCGGCGTCATGGCGTACCTGTCGCGCTGGATGGTCCACCTCGCCGAGGGACAGCTCGCCACCGGCGACCTCCGCGCCGCCCGCGTCACGGCAGACCGCGCGATGGCGCTGGCGCTGCTCCACGGCGAGCGCGGCCACGAAGCGATGGCGTGGCGCGTCCTCGGCGACGTCTCGATGCGCGAGGCCAGCGTCGAAGCCGCCCGGCAGGCGTACGAGCAAACGCTGGCCCTCGCCGAGGAGCTCGGCCTGCGTCCGCTGGCCGCGCGGGCACACTTCGATCTCGGTCGCCTGCTGCGAGAGCTCGGTCAGCTGAGCGACGCCGAGGAGCATCTGTCGCGCGCGGTCGTGTTGTTCGCCGACCTCGGCATGCAGTCCTGGCTCGAGCGCGCGCAGCCGGAATTGAAGGCGCTCGGCCGCCTGGTGATCGTGGAGCGCACGAACGTGAACCTCTTCGACTATCTGACGGAGGAATTCGCGGGCGATCCCGACCTGCGCGTGATCCTCGATCGCCGCCATCGCGAGCCGCTTCACGAGACGGCGCTGCGCGTCGCCGAGCGCCGCCATCACGCGATCGACCAGGCGCTGCGCACGCGCCGCCTGGCCGTCGTCATTCCGCAGTAGCCGTCAGTCGGCGATCCGCTCCGTCACCGAGCGCGTCGCGCCGAACGTCGGCACGATCGCCGAGTGTTTTCCCGGTCCCCCGGCGACGATGACCATGACGTCCTCCGGTCGCGAGGCGAACGGCAAGAGCGTCTGCGGCCCCGCGTTCACGAACCGCTCGGGATAGGTCAGCTTGAAGCGCGCGATGTTGTCCGCGGAGAACTTCGCCAGGGCCACGCGCGCAGCGTCCCAGAAGCGCCACTTGAACTCCGCCTTGGACCAGCCGGACCCCGCGATAGTCTGCGCGTGCTCGGGCCCCAGGATCACGAGCGGGTCGCCGCCGAGGTAGATGTTGTTGCTCCCAGTGGTCGCCGCGGTGCCGGCCACGGCCGCCAGCAGCGTCTCGCCGGTGGTCGAGCCGTGGTCGTTGACGTTGTGCGGCGCCTCGGAGCCGCAGACGGTGACCGTGCTCTCGTCGCGGCGGAAGCCGCGCTCGACGGAGAGCGGCTCCCACGGCGACTGCGTCTCGTTCTCGGCGAGGCAGTACGTGAATTTGCCCGCGTGACCCAGGGTGGCGCGGTCCTCGCGGCCAGGCCGCGCGCCGCCGACGTTGACCAGCGTCAGACGGAGCGCGCGCCCGATGACCGCGTTGGCGCGATGCCCGTTGCCGAGCGCGTTGGGCCCGCCGGCGATGCCGAGACGCGCAGCGATGGGCCCGTTCACGATGACGAGCGGCGTGCACGGGTGCGTCGTGCACTGGATCGCGTTCAGATTGAACTCCGGCTTGGCGACGGCGCGCACGGCGGCGACGATCACGGGCAGGTGCTCGGGTCCCGCGCCGGCGAGCGCGGCGTTCACCGCGATCGCGTGCAGCGTCGCGCGCCCGTCGAGCGGCATCAGCGTGGCGACGAGCTCGTCCGGCGCGCGCTTGCCGAGGATCCTCGCGACGCGCGCCTCGCTCGGCGGCAGCACCGGCAAGCCGTCCGACCACTCCTGCTCCATCGCCCAGATCTGGAAGGCGTCGAGATCGTCCGGCGCGTCGATGAGCGCCGGCCCTGTCGCCGCCGTGGCCGCCGGCGGCGACGGATCGGTCGTCAGGCCTCTGACGACCTCATCGAGAATCCCGTCGGCTTTCGCGCGCGCCGTGTCGGCAGGAATCCCGCCGAGGGGATGCGGCACGAGCGCCACCGCCATGTGCGGCAGCCCGTGCTTGGCGGAGGTGGCTCTCGCCAGCGAGAGGAACGCGTCGGTGCCGAGCACGACCGACGGAATGCCTCGCCCTTCCAGCTGCGCTGCGTCGTGGATACTCCACGACGTGCAGGACCCTCAGTCAGCGCTTCCGGTCAGCACCACGTGCGCGTCACGCGCGATCTCGTCGAGGATCTCCGCGGGACGCGCCGCGCTCGGCTTGCTCCACCCGCGCACGCCGGCCGCCCCCGTGCGCGCGGCGAGCAGCTCGGCCACGCGGCGGAGGAGCACGCCGGCGTTGGGCTTCGAGTTGTCGAGGAAGCCGATGGTGAGCCCGGCGAGACTCGGCTTGCGCGGCGCGAGCCGCGCGATCTTCGTCTGACCACCGGAGAACGGGCTCCAGACGTTCACGCCGGCGAGTATAGCGCACGCGCGAATGCGACGGCCGCCGCGACGGCGGCGACGCCAACGGCCACGGCGGCGGCGAGGAACGCTTCGCCGAAGGCGGGCTCGAGGCCGACCATCTCGCGGCGCGCCGCGAAGAGCGCCGCCAGCACGAGCACGCCCGTGACGACACCGAGCGTGCGCGCCAGAAACGCGAAGCCGCCCGCCACGCCCTGCTGCGTGCCGCCGAAGGCGCCCATGATCAGCGCCATGTTCGGCACCTGGAACACGCCGAGGCCGAAGCCCGCCGCGAACAGCGCGCCCGCGAGGACCGCCGCGTTGGTGGTCGTATCGGCGCGGCTCAGCATGAAGAGGCCGACCGCCTGGAGCAGCAGTCCGGCGACCATCGGACGGCGCGGTCCGAGCCGGTCGGCGGCGGCGCCCGCGAGCGGCGCGGCGATGGCCGTGCCGAAGGGCGTCAGCGTGAACAGTAAGCCCGCCGTATACGCATCGAGGCCGCGGACGAGCACCAGATAGAACGGCGCCAGCAGCCACACCGAGAAGATCGACGCGTTGGCGACGAACGACAGCGCACCCGGCGCCAGCACCGCTCGGCGCAGCACGTCGCGCGCGGCCACCAGCCGTGTGGACGCGCCGCGCGCCGGCCTGAGTGCAACGAGCGACCACGCGAACACTGCCAGCGCGATCGGCACGCGCACGGAAAACGTGGAGCGCCATCCGAGCTGCGCCACGAGCGCGCCCGCGACGAGCGGGCCGATCGTGAATCCGACGCCGATCCCCGCGTTGAGAAACCCGAGCGCCCGACCGCGCTGCTCCGGCGGTGAGGCCAGCGTGACGATGCCGGGCGCGGTGCCATAGACGAGACCGCCGCCCAGCCCCTGCACCACGCGTGCGATCAGCAACAGATTGAACGTGGGGGCGACGGCGCCGCAGGCCAGCGCGATCGCAGTCAGCGCGACTCCGACACGAAACACGCGCGCGTGCCCGACGCGATCCGCGAGCGCGCCGCCCCAGAAAGCGGTCAGGGAATACGTGAAGACGTAGCAGACGATGACCCAGCGCACCCGCTCCGGCGGCTCGGCGAACGCGGCAGCCATGGCGGGGAACGCGACGTTGATGATGGAGTCGAGCGAGACGACGCCGGCGCCGGCCGCCGCGATCCAGCGGATCACGGCGGCTATGATGGCACATCGAGTTGCGCCGGCCGCCGCTTCCACGGTACAAACGCGGGCCATGGACCTCCTCCCTGGCGCCACGCACGAGATCACCTGGACGGTCACGCCCGACAAGACGGCCGACGCGATGGGCAACCGCGGCGTGAAGGTCTTCGCGACGCCCTGGCTGATCGGCATGCTCGAGGACGTCTGCGGCGCGATGATCAAGCCGACGCTGCCGCCGGGCGCGACCACCGTCGGCACCATGGTCGAGATGCGCCACCTCGCGGCCACGCCGGTCGGCATGACGGCACGCGCCAAGGCCACCCTGCTCGAGAGCGACGGCCGCCGCTTCCTCTTCTCGGTCGAGGCGTGGGACGCGAAGGAGAAGATCGCCGAAGGCCGCCACGAGCGCTTCGTGATTCCCAATCTCGAGAAGTTCCTGGAACGCGCGATGAAGAAGGGCCAGGGGTGATGTCGGAGACGATCAATCGCGGCGTGATCGGGAAGGAGTTCCCGCCCTACGCCGTCACCGTCGAGCGAGGCAAGATCAAGGAGTTCGCCCGCGCCATCGGCGATCTCAACCCGTTCCACCTCGACGATCGCGTCGGCGCCGCCTCGGAGTGGGGCGACATCATCGCGCCTCCCACGTTCGCCACGACGTTCCGCGACGACAGCCTCGACTACAACGCGTTCTTGCGCGAGCTGGGCACCGACATCTCCCGCGTGCTCCACGGCGAGCAGGAGTTCGAGCTGCATCGGCCGCTGCAGCCCGGCCGCACGTATCTCTGCCGCGGACGCGTGGTCGACGTGTACGAAAAGACGGGGAAGAGCGGGCCGATGGGCTTCGTGGTGCGCGAGACGGCCATCACCGAGGGTGACGAGCTCGTCGGCACCATGCGGTCCGTGACGGTGGTCCGGCTGTGAAATACGCGAAGGTGTACGCCGAGGACGTCAACGTCGGCGACGAGCTGCCGCCGCTCGTGAAGGGCCCGATTCAGCAGATCCAGCTCACCCGCTACGCCGGCGCCTCCGGCGACTTCAACCCGATCCACCAGGACGACGAGTTCGCGAAGGCGGCCGGCATGGGCGGCGTGTTCGCGCACGGCATGCTGTCGATGGGATTCGTCGCGCAAGCGCTCACCGACTGGGCGGGCGCCGGGCGCGTCCGGAAGGTCGGCGTCCGCTTCGCCACGCTGGTGCGGCTCAAGGACGTCGTGACGTGCCGCGGCCGCGTCGTGAGCAAATCGTCGAAAGACGACGTCCATCTGGTCGAGCTGGACGTCTGGGCCGAGAATCAGCGCGGCGAGAAGGTCGTGACGGGCCGGGCGACCGTCGCCCTACCCTCGCGCGGCTAACCGCGCGGCATCTGGCCGCGCGCGGCGACCCACTCCCGCAGCGCCTCACGCGTCGACGGAAACGCCAGCGCCTCCCACGGAATCTCGTCGGGCCTGACCCACTCCAGGCAGTCGTTTTCCGCGCAGGTCGTCAGCGTGCCTCCGACGACGTGCGCGCGGTAGACGATGATGACGGGCGCGCCCGGGTACGAATACACGTTGTGCAGACCGGTCAGCTCGACTTTGAGGCCGGTCTCCTCGAACGTTTCGCGCATCGCGGCGTCGGTCACGCTCTCGCCGAAATCGACGAAGCCGCCAGGAAACGTCCACAGCCCGCGGCCGGGATTGATGGACCGGCGCGTGAGGAGGACGCAGCCGTCCTGCTCGGGAATCGTGCCGGCCACGACTTTCGGGTTGAGGTAAAAGACGAAGCTGCAGGCGCTGCACACCGCCTGTTCACGCAGGTCGGGCGGAACGGGTGCGCGGCTCAGGGGGCCCGCGCACAGCGGGCAGAACCGGATCGTGCCGGGCGCCAGCACGCGCAGCGTGTCGTCGCTCACGCGTCCAGTCTACCCTGCGCTCCCGCGCCTTGACCTCCCCGCCGGCGCGATGCTACAAACGCTCGCGCGTCGCGATCGTCCACCGCTGAGGAGGTTTTGCATGACACGCCGTCACCTCGCCTTCGCCCTCGCCGCCGTCCTCATCACGCTCACCGCCCTTGCCGCGGTGACCCACGGCCAGTCCGGTGAGTACAAGATCGGCGTGCTCGAGCCGCTCACCGGCCCGCTCGCCGGCGAGGGCAAGCGGCATCTCGAGGGCTTCGAGATCGTGCGCGACATGATCAACGAGCGCGGCGGCGTCATGGGCAAGAAGCTGACGTTCGTCGTGGCCGACGCGCCCGATCCGACGGCGGCCGCCACCGAGGCCACGCGGCTCGCCACGCGCGAGGGCGTGAAGATCATCACCGGCACATACTCGTCGCGGCTGTGCGGCGCGGCGAGCGAGGCGGCCGCCCGCCAGAACGTCATCTACTGGGAGACGTCATGCGTGGATCCGCGCTTCAACAAGCGCGGGCTCAAGAACGTCTATCGGACCGAGATCGATGCGACCGGCTTCGGCTGGTACAACGTCGAGTTCATCGCCAAGCATCTCGCCCCGCGCTTCGGCAAGAAGCCGAGCGAGCTGAAGATCGCCTTCCTCAGCGAAGACTCGTCGTACGGCCAGGGCGTGACCGAGTCGGCCCGTCAGCGCGCCAAGACCGAGTTCGGCATGCAGGAGGTCGCCGCCGAGTACTACAACTTCCAGACGATTAACGATTTCACGCCGATCATCGTCAAGTTCAAGCAGCTCGCCCCGGACGTCGTCCACCACATCGGCTACACGAACGACGCGCCACTGTTCTGGCGCCAGGCCAAGGAGCAGAGCTTCCTGTTCAAGGCGCACGTGCACGCCGGCGCGACCGGCTACGGCTCGGCGGACTTCGGCAAGGCGCTCGCCGAGGGCGCCAACGGAGCCTTCGCGCTGCTCGAGCCAGGGCCCGGCTTCAAGATCGAATCGCTCAAGCCCGACGGCCAGAAGATCGAGAAGGAGTTCCGCGACGCCGTCCAGAAGCGCACGGGCTCCTATCCATTCGGTGGCCACCAGCTCGCCGGTGGCGGCCTCTGGCTCCTCAAGATCGTCCTGGACAAGGCAAAGAGCGATGACCCCGACAAGTTCCGCGACGCCGTGATGTCGCTCGACATTCCCACCGGGTCGCTCATCAACGGCTGGGGCGTCAAGTTCAACCAGGAGGGCCAGAACAGCAACGAGCGCGTGCAGCACTACATGCTGCAGTGGCAGAACGGACAGCTCGTGACGGTGTGGCCGGAAGAGTTCACGACCATGCGGGCGAAGTGGATTCCGCTTCCCGCCTGGGACCAGCGCAAATAGACGTCGTCGCGCAGCTCGCGGTCTCGACGTTCCTGCTGGGGGGCATCTACGCCCTCATCGCCGTCGGGCTGACGCTCATCTTCGGCATTATGCGCGTGGTGAACTTCGCGCACGGCGAGTTCCTCATGCTCGGCATGTACCTGGCGTTCTTCGCGTTCACCCTGCGTGGGATCGATCCCTACGTGGTGCTGCTCATCGCAATCCCGGTCTTCTTTGCGGTCGGGCTGGTCGTCTACCTCCTGATCATGAAGGGCATCATCCACGCCTCCCACAACGTGCAGATCTTCACCACGGTCGGCCTGTCCACCGCGCTGCAGAACGTTGCGCTCGTGCTGTGGACCGGGGATTTTCAGGTCATCCGACCGTGGGAGGCGTCGGTCGTGCTGCGCGTAGCCGGTACGGCGTTCAACCTGTCCCAGGTCATCGCCTTCACGGTCGCGGTGGCGCTCACCGTCGCGCTGTTTTTGTTCATGAAGTGGACGCATACGGGCCGCGTGATGCGCGCCACGGCCCAGGACCGCGATGCGGCCACGCTGATGGGCATCGACACCGACCGCGTCTATCGGCTGACCTTCGCGATCGGCATCGCGTGCGTCGGCGCCGCCGGGGTGCTCGTCGCGCCGCTCTACGCGGCCTATCCGCAGGCGGGACTGCAGTTCGTGACGCTCGCCTACGTGGTGGTCGTCCTCGGCGGCCTCGGTGACATGCTCGGCGCGATGCTGGGCAGCCTGATCGTCGCCGCGGTCGAGGTGGCCGGCTCGTACATCTTCGGCGCCGCGTGGAAGGAGGTGTTTTACTTCCTCCTCTTCATCGCCGTTCTCGTGTTCCGTCCGGCGGGCCTCTTCGGCCAGCGCGGAGCCGAGACGCTCGGCGTATGACGCGGCTCGCGCCTGACCGTTGGGCGGCGATCGTCCTCTTCGCCGCCGCGGCGGTGACCCCGCTCGTCGTCCGCGACACGTTCGTGCTGGACAGCGTCATTCTGATCCTGCTCTGGGGCGCCCTCTCGGCGGCCTGGAACGTGGCGGGCGGCTACGCCGGGCAGGTCTCGCTCGGCCACGCCGCGTTCTTCGGCATCGGCGCGTACGCGGCCGCGCTGACGAGCGCGCGCTACGGGCAAAGCCCGTGGATCGGCCTCGCCGTAGGCGTGGTGCTCTCGATCGCCGCCGGCGCGATGATCGGCTACCTGTCCAACCGACTGCGCGGCCCGTACTTCGCGCTGTCGACGATCGCCTTCGCCGAGGTGCTGAAGATCGTCGCGAGCCGCTGGCGCGGATTTACCGCGGGGTCCGAGGGCGTGCCGGTTCCGTTTCGGCCGGGGTTCTGGACGCTCGGCCTCGGCCATGTCGCGTGGCTCTACGTGATCCTCGCCGTCGCGCTGCTCGCCTACGCGCTTCAGGTCTACCTCGAGCGCTCGCGGATCGGATACCAGCTGGCCGGCGTCCGCGAAGACGAGGATGCGGCCGAAGCGCTCGGCATCGCCACGCGCCGGCGGAAGGTGCAGGCCATCGTGGTGAGCGCGGCGCTGACGTCGGCGTGCGGCAGCCTGTGGGCTCAGTACGTCGGCTTCGTGGACCCCTCGCACGTCTTCTCGATCGACCTGTCGGTGCGCTTCGCGCTCAACAGCATCATCGGCGGCATGGGCACGGCGCTGGGGCCGTTTCTCGGCTCGGTGCTCATCACCTCGCTCGAGACGTACCTGCGCGCCACGTTTTCCGGTATCAAGGCCGGCTTCACCGGCATCTATCTGATCATCTACGGCGTCGTGCTCATCTTGATCGTCCGATTCGCTCCCGAAGGCCTCACCGGCATCGCCGCGCGCGTCGCGGTGCGGCGATGAGCGCACGTGTGGCCGAGGAGCGCCCCGGGTTCCCGCGTGCTCACGCTTGAGGCGGTGACCAAACGCTTCGGCGGCCTCACCGCCGTCCGCGCGGTGAGCCTCGAGGTGCGCGCCGGTGATCTGCTCGGCATCATCGGCCCCAACGGCGCCGGAAAGACGACCCTCTTCAACGTGATCGCCGGCTACTACCGGCCAGAGGAAGGTCGCGTGGTGTTCGACGGGCGCGACGTCACCGGCCTGCCGCCGCACGCGATCTCACGGCTGGGGCTCACGCGCACCTTTCAGATCGTCAAGCCGTTCGGCAACCTCTCTGTCGCCGACAACGTCATGATCGGTGCGTTGACGCGGCTGCCGCGCGTGCGCGAGGCGCGCGTCGAGGCCGAGCGGGTGATCGCGCTCTGCGGGCTCGCACCGCACGCCCGGGCGCGCGCCCGCGCCCTGCCCATCGGGCTGCGCAAGCGACTGGAGGTCGCGCGCGCGCTGGCCACGCGGCCGCGGCTCTTGCTGCTGGACGAGGTGATGGCCGGCCTGAACCCCGCCGAGCTGGCAGGGATCGTCGACCTCGTGCGTCGCGTGCACGCCGAGGGCGTCACGCTGATCGTCATCGAGCACATCATGGCCGCAATGATGCGTCTCGCCCAACGCATCGTCATGCTCCACCACGGCGAGAAGCTTGCCGAGGGGACGCCGCAGGAGATCGCGCACGATCGCCGCGTTGTCGACGCCTATCTCGGCGAGGAATTCAACCTTGCTGAAGCTTGACGCCGTTGACGCGTTCTACGGCGACCTGCAGGCGCTCTTCGGCGTCTCGCTGGAAGTGCCGGTGGGCGGCATCTTCGCGCTGGTCGGCGCCAACGCCGCGGGCAAGAGCACGACGCTGCGCGTGGTCTCCGGCCTCGTGTCGCCGCGCCATGGCCGTGTCCTGTTCGACGGCACGGATCTGGCGCGGGTGCCGGCGGCGCGCCGCGTCGATCTCGGGATCGTGCAGGTCCCGGAGGGCCGCCGGCTCTTTCCATTCATGACCGTCACCGAGAACTTGCTGCTCGGCGCCCACACCGCGCGGGCGCGCGCCGAGCGGGACGCCACGCTGCGCTACGTGTACCGGCTCTTCCCGGTCTTGCAGGAGCGCGCGGCGCAGCTCGCGGGGTCGCTCTCCGGCGGAGAACAGCAGATGTGCGCGATCGGCCGCGCGCTCATGGCGCGGCCGCGCCTGCTGATGCTCGACGAGCCGACCCTCGGCCTGGCGCCCGTCCTCGTGGCGCGCATCTTCGAGACCGTGCGTACCATCAACGCCGACGGCGTGACGATCCTGCTCGTCGAGCAGAACGTCCGCCAGGCGCTGACGCTCGCCACGCGCGCCTGCGTGCTCGAGTCCGGCAAGCTGGTGCTCGAGGGCGCCGGCCGCGAGCTGCTCGGCGACGAGCGGCTCAAGCGCGCGTACCTGGGACTCTGATGGCGGCGGCGGTCTACCACGTGCGCTTCACCTGCGCCGCCGACTACAACGCGCGCCGCCTGCCTTTCCGTCCCGCCCACCTCGCGCAGCTCACCGCGCTGCGTGACGACGGCCGCGTGGTCGCGGGAGGACCGGAGCCGGACGGTGGTGCCGCGCACATCTTCTATCGCGTGGCCGACCGCGCGGCGCTGGACGCGCTGATCGCGGCCAATGAGTTCCAGCGCGCCGGTCTCTTCGTCGCTCACGCTGCGCGCGTGTTCGACGACTTCGTCGAACCGAGCGAGCGGCTGCCGCACGATGCCGGCTGGTCGGTGACGCTCGTCGAGGGTGTGCCGGCGGATCGTGCGCGCGCCCGGGCCGCGCTGACGCGGCTCTCCACGGACAAGCTCGTGAACCTGGGCGGCTTCTTCGCCGATGGCCGCGCGCTCGCCGTGGTGCGCGAGCCGGACGCCGCGGCCGCCGTCGCAAGGCTCGTGACTGCCGGCGGCTGGGACGCCGCTCGCCTCACGGCGCGTCCCTGGAGCCAGACGCTCTAGTTCTCGGTCGCGGGCCCATCGACGTTATAGAGTGGGAGGCCAATGACCGGACCGCGGAACATCGCAATCGACCGCAAGCGGCTCGAGCAATCGATCGACGAGCTCGGTCGCATCGGCGCCACGCCGCGCGGCGGCCTCACGCGGCTGGCGCTCACCGACGATGACAAGCGCGGGCGCGACCTCATGGTGCGCTGGATGCGCGAGGCCGGTCTGCGCGTGGTCGTCGATCAGATGGGCAATATCTTCGGCGAGCGCGCGGGAAGCCAACCGCTGCCGCCCGTGATGATGGGCTCGCACGTCGACTCCGTCCCGACCGGCGGCAAGTACGACGGCCAGCTCGGCGTGCTCTGCGGGCTCGAGACGATTCGCGCGTTGAACACGCACCGGATCCGCACGCGGCACCCGGTCGCGCTGGCCATCTTCACCAACGAGGAGGGCGCGCGCTTTCAGCCCGCGATGATCGCCAGCGGCGTGATGGCCGGCAAGATCGCGCTGGAGGACGCCTACAACGCCCGCGACAAGGATGGGATCCGGCTCGTCGACGAGCTGGAGCGGATCGGTTACCTCGGCTCCGAGCCGTGCGTCCCCCGCCCCTTCCGCGCGTATCTCGAGCTGCACATCGAGCAGGGGCCATTCTTGGAAGAAGAAGGCCTCTCGGTCGGCGTCGTCGACGGCATCGTGGCCATCGCGTGGTCGCGCCTGACGATCCACGGCGTGCAGGACCACGCGGGGCCGACGCCGATGCGCATCCGCCACGACGCGCTCGTCGCCGCGGCCGAGATCGTCACCGGCGTGCGCACGATCGCGCGCGAGCTCGGCGGCGACCTCGTCACGACCGTCGGCAACCTGGTCGTACACCCGAACATCGTCAACGCCATTCCGGGGCGCGTGACGATGTCGATCGACATGCGCGATCCACGCGACGAGACGCTGGAGGTCGCGCGCCGCTGCCTCGACGCCGTGGTGAAGGCGGCGTGCGAGCGCGAGGGTGTGCCGTACGAGCTCGAGCACTACTGGCGCGTGCCGTACACGCCGTTCGCGCCCGACGTCGTCGCCGCCGTCGAGCGCGCGGCGAAAACCACGGGCGCCCGCTTCCGCCACATCCTGTCCGGCGCCGGACACGACGCGCAGTACATGGCGGCGATCGGTCCGGCCGGGATGATCTTCGTGCCGTCGCGCGACGGCCGCAGTCACTGCGAGGAGGAGTTCACGCCGATCGACGACATCGAGCACGGCGCGGCCACGCTGTTTCACGCCGTCCTGGACCTCGCGGGCCGCGTCGAGTAGGAGGCTCCATGAAACCCGACGCGTATCTCAAAACCGTGCTCACCGTAATCGCGGTCGCTCTCGTCGCCATCGCCGTCCACGTCTGGGCCGAGCGGCTGCTACCCTCGCCCGCCGCAGCGCAGACCGACGGCCCTGACCTCGCCGGACGCATTGCCGCGCTCGAGCGCACGCAGAGGCAGCAGGCTGCGCGGATCGACATCCTCCGGTCGGCGCTCCGCTCTACCGTCATCAACGCCACCCGCCGCGGCTATTTCCCGGACGACACGTGGTCGACGATCTACTGGAACCCGGACGTCCCGCCGGCGGCAGGCGGGTGAGAAGCACACCCCAAGCCCGGGCCGCGCGCCCGGCATCAGGAGGTCGCATGAAGCTCGACGCATACGCCAAGGCCGTGCTGACCGTGATCGCGCTCGCCCTCGTGGCGATCGCTGCCCAGCCGTGGATCGAGCGCGTCTCCGTCTCAACAGCCGAGGCGCAGGAGCCGCGGTGGATCGTGACCATCCCGAAGTCGTGGGGCAAGATCGTCGGCTTCTCGAACAACAACCTCCTGCTGGAGGGCTCGGACCACACGTATCGCTCGGTCGACCTCGAAGCGAAGTCCGAGGCGACGCGGGTGAAGGCGCTGGTGAAGTTCCAGTAGACCTCAGCCGCGCAGCAGCAGCAGGACTCCGAGCGCGGCGGCCACGTTGTTGAGGACGTGCGCCGCCGTGTTCGGCAGCAGGCTGCCGGTGCGCTCGTAGGCGATCGCCCACAAGAGCCCGCTCAGGAAGACGCTGCCAAAGCCGGCCGCGCCGTATCCGTGGGCGATGGCGAAGACGCCGGCGCTGACGATCGCGGCGATCGGCCACGCCAGCCGGCGCCGCAGCGTCGCGTAAAGCAGGCCGCGAAACACGATCTCCTCGAAGACGGGCGCGAATACGACGGTGCCGAGCAGGCTCACGCCCGCGACGAGCGGTCCACCCCACGCGAGGTCCTCGTCGAACCACTCCGTCCAGTGCGCCGACAGCTGCGTCGCCTCGCTCAGCAGGCCCAGCGCCAGATCGCTCGCCGTGCCCATGCCGACGAGCAGCGCCGTCGTCCAGAGCAGGGCGCGCCGCCCGCCGGGCGCGGGGATCCAGCCGAGTCCCCGCGTGAGCCCGACGCCGCACGGCGCGAACAATCGTCGTCGCGCGAGCCACAACAACGGCACATAGATGAGGGGCATGCTGATGGCGGCGAGCAGCGGGTCGCTCGGGCCGCGCCAGCGTCCGGCGACGAAGACGACGACGAGCACGAGCACGCCGGCGCCGCCGCCGCGGACGAGCACGACGAGACCCTCTTTGAAGCTCCACGGTGGAGGCACCAGCGCGCTGTCGACGCGCACCGCGCGGCCGCGGAGCACGAAGACGATGCCCGCGAGGCCGAGCCCGAGGAAGAGCAGCTCGGCGGCCGTCAGCGCGCGCACCCGGCGCAGCAACGGCGTCGTGCGCACGTGCGACTCGGCGACGATGGCGTCGACCGCGGCGCCGTCGCCCGCCCGCAGCGCCAGGCGCAGCAAGAGCCGATCACGAAACCAGCCGGTGTCGACCATCCGTGTCGCCGTCGCGCGCAGTCGCGGCAGGTCGGCACCGACGGGCGCGTCGAGATAGGCGGCCGCCAGCACATCCGCGCCGACGTCATCGCCGCGCGCGCGCATTCGGTCTACCGCCTCCAGCACCTCGTCGGTGCGCCCGGCCTCGCCGTAGAGGACGGCGAGCCGCACCTGGACGCCGGGCTCGCCGGGCCGGACGTCGGCGAGCTCCTCGTACCAGCCGATCGCCTCCTCGAGCTCGTTGCGGCCGTCGGTCACCGTGAGCTCGTAGAACCGCCGCTCCCACGCCGCGGCGCGCGTGAACGCATCCTCCAGATCCATCGTCCGCTCGACCACCAGCGCCAGTGCGCGGGCCGGATCGTCGATCGTGTCGAGCGGGCTGCCGCCGACGTGGACGCGAACGGCCAGGGCGACGAAGGCCAGCAGCAGACACGCGGCGGCCGCCGTGAGGAGCGCGCCGGGCCAGCGCCGGCGCGGCGGTGGCGCGAGGACGGTATCGGCGAGCGGCGTGTCGGGGAGCGGCGGCGTTGCGCCCAGACGCTACTCGGCCGGCGGGAGCGCGTCGCCCATGACGTACGGCGTGGCGGTGAGGCGCCGCACGCGCAGCCGCACCATCACGGGCAAGTGGTCGGACGCGACGCGGGCGAGGCGGCTTCGGTGAACGTGAAACGTCTCGCCCTCGAGCTCCGCGTCCCAGTAGATGCGGTCCAGGCGGAAGAGCGGGAAGACGGCCGGATGCGTGCGGCGCATGCGGCGCATCGGCGACTTGAACTCCAGACGCAACCCGCGCGTCACCGGCCCGCGATGCCACTCGTTGAAGTCGCCCATCACCACGCGCGGCCCGCCGCATGAGCCCGCGCGGATGAAGCCCGCCAGGAGCTCCAGCTGCGCACGCCGCTCCCGAAACGCCAGACCGAAATGACAGTTGAAGACGTGCATGGTCACGCCGTTCACGCCGAGGTCGACGCGCAGGCAGCCGCGGGGCTCGCGCAGGCCGTGGCTGAGGTTGTGCCGCATCGACCCGAGGACCGGCAACCGTGTGAGGATCGCGTTGCCGTAGGTACCCGCGCCGTACGACCGCGTCTCGCCCATGACCAGCTCCATGCCGAGCTTGCTCGCGAGATAGGCCGCCTGGTCCGCCATCGCCATGATGTTGCCGTCCTCGCGGATGACCTCCTGCAGCCCGATGACGTCGGGGTTCATCTCACCGATGACCGTCCCGATGCGATCGAGGTCGCGCCGGCGGTCCAGGCCGACGCCGCGATGGATGTTGTACGACGCGATCGTGATCGGCGTCACGCCGCGGACTCGCGCTCGGCAACCTCGAGATAGCGGAGGAAGTGCGGGTAGAGCTGGACAGGATGGTTGAGGGGCTCAGGCATCCGCGTGCTCGGCGGCGCGACGACGAACGAGTGCAGCTCCTCCGGCGAGGGCCCCGCGTGCGCGCCCGTCTCGGCGATGAACGAGACGTGGCGCGGCGAGGCGCCGATGCCGTAGATCACCAGGTCGCCCGCGCTCGGCATCGCCATGAGGTCACCGATGCTGGACACGACCAGCGCCGCGTCCTCGCGTCCGGAGAACGGCCCGGGACCATCGGTGAGCCGATAGCGCTTGCCGCGCCAGAAGCACACCGGACCGTCGTGCCCGCGCGCGAGCACATAGCCCACGCCGCGCGAGCGCGAGAGCTCCTCGGCCAGGCCCGGATGGCGCTCGTCGATCCGCTCGATCGGCAACGGCACCTCCTCGTCGAGGAAGTAGATGAAGGCGTTCGGGCCGGCGGCGATGACGCGGACGTTGTCGCGCTCGTGCGCCTCTTTCAGCTCGCCGAGCACCCACGGAAAGCCGTCCTCGATGTAGTTGAAGAACCGCTGAAAGAAGCCCGGCGCGCGGCCCATGCGCAGCGCCTTGATGCCGCTCGCGAGGCGCCGCCGCCCCGCAGGCCGCTCCGGGCCGACGGGCCTGGCTACCGACAACGGGAGGAAATCGTCGAACACGACGCGTTCGAACCGCCGGCCGCCGGCCAGCTCCATGAACGGCGTGCAGTGCGCCTGGCCGTGATCGGACAGCACGTAGAGGTCGTACCGGTGCTCGGGCACGCGACGGAGGACGCGCCAGATCTGCTTGATGGAGTCGTCCACGCGGCGCAACGAGCGCAGCGCGCGCGGGTGGCGCGGGCCGTAGGCGTGGGAGAACACGTCGTAGTCGAGATAGTTGACGTAAATCGCGGGTGCCCCCGCATAAATATCACGAGCGACGGCGAGCGTGAAGAGCTCGCGCACCCAGACCGACAGCCCGATCTTGATGGCGAGCCATTTCCAGCCGCGGCGCCACTCGGCGACCGGGTCGGCGAGCAGCCGCAGCAGCGCGCGGAGCAGCTCCACCGCAGTGATCACGGTGCTCTTGAGCGCCACCCACGCGAGCACGATCAGCGCGGACAGCGCGGCGAGGAGCCCGCTGCCCGTGGGCCGCTTCATGATGGCGAAGGTGAACAGGTTCTGGACGGCACCGCCGGTGAACACACAGCCATAGCTCGCGCCGCCCTCCAGAATGCCGCGCCGGCCCGCCGTCTGAGCGCGCTCCACGCGCGCAGCGTCGCCCGCGCGCGGAAAGTACACGTCCTCGCGCTTCCGCTTGTCGTGATAGTGAAAACCGGGAATGTCCGGGCGCACGCCGTACATCGCGGCCATCTGGAACGCGGGCGTCGACGACGGCAGGCCCACGAACATCGGATAGACCCGCCAGCCCGCGCGCTCGATCACACGTCGCAAGAACGGCATGCGCCCCTCCGCGAGCGCACGCTCGAGCACCTCGCGAGAGAGGCCGTCGATCTGGATGACGAGCAGCCGGCGCTGACCCGGCGTGGGCGCGCATCCGCGCCGCGCACGGCGGATGACGCGATCGACGAGGCGCTGCAGCGCGAGCACCAGGTCGTCGAGAGGCATCGGATTTCATTGTACTATCCCCCTCGCGATGGACCGCGAAACGAACGTCGTCGCCGCGGTTCGGCGCTTCGTCGACGACGAGGTTCGGCCCGCCGCGGCGGCGCTGGAGCACGCCGACGCCTACCCGCACGCTCTCGTCGACGCCATGCGCGCGCTCGGCCTCTTCGGCGCGCTTGTGCCGCGCGAGTACGGCGGGCTCGGCCTCGACGTCACCACGTACGCGCGGGTCATCGAGGAGCTCTGCCGCGGCTGGATGTCGCTGGCCGGCGTCGTCAACAGCCACACCATGGCCGCGCTCATCGTGCTGCACCACGGGACCGACGCGCAGCGCCGCCGGCTGCTGCCCCGCTTCGCGAGCGGTGAGGCGCGCGGCGGCCTCTGCCTCACCGAGCCCCACGCAGGCTCGGACGTGCAGGCCATCCGCACCCGCGCCGTCGCGCGCGGCGACACCTATCTGATCAGCGGGACGAAGATGTTCGTGACCAACGGGCGCGAGGGCAACACATTCGCGCTCCTCGCGGTGACCGATCCGCACGCGCAGCCGCGCCACCGCGGCATGTCGTGCTTCATCGTCGAAAAGGGCGCGCCCGGACTGTCGGTGGTGAAGTCCATCGGCAAGCTCGGCTACAAGGGCGTCGACACGGCTGAGCTCGTCTTCGAGGAGTTCCCGTGCCCCGCGGACAATCTCGTCGGCGGCGTCGTGGGGCGCGGCTTCGGTCAGGTGATGAGCGGTCTGGAGGCCGGCCGCATCAACATCGCGGCCCGCGCGGTCGGCGTCGCCCAGGCCGCGCTGGAGGAAACTGTCGCGCGCCGAGCCGGCCACTCGTTGCTCGAGGACATGACGGCGCGCGTCGAGGCCGCCCGCCTCCTTACATACTGGGCGGCTGGCATGAAGGATCGCGCGGAGCGCTGCGACCTCGAGGCCGGCATGGCGAAGCTCTTCGCCTCCGAGACGGCGCACGAGGTCGCGCTCGATGCCGTGCGGCTCTGCGGCACCTCCACCGCGCTCGCCATCGAGCGCTGCTATCGCGACACGCCGTTGATGATCATCGGCGAGGGCACCAACGAGATTCAGCGCACGATCATCGCGCGCCAGCTGATCGACCGCCACGGCGAGCGCGCGGGCCCGCTGGTCTCGCGCGAGGCCGAGCCCGAGGAGCGACGGCACATGCTGCTGGCCGTCCGGCAGGTCGCCGAGAAAAATGTTGCGCCGATCGCCGCCGACCACGACCGCGCCGGCGTGGTCCCCGACGAGACCGTGACCCAGCTCGCCGACCTCGGAGTCTTCGCGGCGCTCGTCCCCGCCTCGCACGGCGGCCTCGGCCTCGACCTGCCCGCGTGGACGATGCTCATCGAAGAGCTCGCGCGCGCCTGGGCCGCGCCCGCGCTTCTGGCCGTGGACCAGGGTGCGGTCGCCTACGCGCTGGGCATCGCCGGCGGCGACACCGCCCGACAGCTGCCCGTGTTGGGGCGCGCCGAGGCGCTCGCCGCCGTCGTGGCGCTGCCGGCGGGGCTCGCGCGTCGCGACGGCGGCGACTGCGTGCTGGACGGCGACACGGTCCCCATCACCAACGCCGCGCGCGCGAGACTGCTGGCGCTCACGCTCGCCGACGGCACGGCGTGGTGGCTCGTTCCGGCGTCCATGAAAGGCGTGGCGGTCTCGGCGGCGGCGCCCGATCTTGGCCTGCGCGGCGCGCCGCCCGCGGTCGTCTCGCTGCGCGGCGTGCGACTGCCGATCTCGCGACCGTCCTCGTCCGCGCCGCGTCTGCTTGCGGTACGTGAGCTCGGCATCGGCGCGATCGCCGTCGGTCTTGGCCAGGCGGCGTTCGAGGCCGCGCTGCGTTATTCGCAGCAGCGCAGCACCTTCGGCAAGCCGATCTGCCACCACCAGGCCGTGCAGCTCAAGCTCGCGGACATGGCCACGCGACTCACCGCCGCACGCCTGCTGATCGACGACGCGGCGCGACGCCTCGGTGGCGGCGAGCCCGGCGCGGCTCGGCGCGCGCGGCGCCTTGCCACCGACGCGGCGGTCGCAGCCACGCTGGAGTCGATGCGCATCCACGGCGGCTACGGCTACACGACCGAGTTTCCCGTCGAGCGCTACTACCGCGACGCCGCGGCGCTCCTGACGGCCGCGTCCGACGGCCCAGCGACCTGATGGCCTACGGACGGTACTTCGAAGAATTCACCGTCGGCGAGGTCATCAAGCACTGGCCGGGCCGCACGATCACCGAGGCGGACTGCACCTGGTTCGCGCTGCTGACGATGAACCAGCATCCCGTCCACTCCGACGCACATTACGCGGCGACGCAGACGCAGCACGGCCAGCGGCTGGTGCTGGGACCGCTCGTGTTCTCGATCGGCATCGGCATGACCGTCGCGGACGTGTCTGGCAAGGCCATTGCCAATCTCGAGATCGAGAAGATCACGCACGACGCGCCGACGTTCATTGGCGACACGCTCTACTCGGAGTCGACGGTGCTGGCCACGCGGGAATCCTCGAAGGGCGATCGCGGCACGGTGACCGTCGAGACGCGCGTGCTGAATCAGCGCGGCGAGCGGGTGATGACCTTCAAGCGCACCGCGCTCCTCCCCACGCGGACGCACGCGACGCTCGGCGAGCAAACGCAGCCACGCGCTTCTCGCCCAGGCCACCCACGAACAAAACCGGCCTCGCGGACCCCGCTACAACAAAAGCCACGACCATCTTGAACAGGCCACCCTCGGACCACGCCGCACGCCGACCTCCGTTACAGAATCTCCGTATCCTCGCCGTCTCGCAGTTCGGCGCCGGCCCCTTCGGCACGCAGCTGCTGGTCGACCTCGGCGCCGACGTCATCAAGATCGAGGATCCCGCCGTGCGCGGTGACGTCGCGCGCTATGTCGGCCCCTACGCGGGCGACGATGACTCGCTCTATTTCCAGTCGTTCAACCGCGGGACCAGGTCGATCACGCTGGATCTCAAGCATCCCGAGGGCCGCGCGGTGCTGCGTGACCTCGCGCGCGTCTCGCACGCGGTCTACAACAATCTCCGCGGTGACCTGCCCGAGACGCTCGGTCTGACGTACGCCGCGCTCAAAGACGTGAATCCCGCGCTCGTCTGCTGCTCGCTGTCGGGCTTCGGCCGCACGGGACCGCGAGCGGCGGAGCCGGCGTTCGACTACCTGATCCAGGGCTACGCGGGATGGATGTCCGTGACCGGCGAGCCCGACGGCCCGCCGGAGAAATGCGGCGTCTCCGTCGTCGACTTCGCGGGCGGCTACGCCTCGATGGCCGCGCTGCTCGCGGGACTCTGGGACGCGCAGCGCACCGGCGTGGGGCGCGACGTCGAGCTGTCGCTCCTCGACACCGCGGTCAGCATGCTGTCCTACTACGCGATCTGGGCGCTGAACCGCGACTGGCAGCCGGCGCGCGTCGAAGACTCCGGCCATCAGTCGCTCGTCCCCGCCCAGAACTTCCCCACGCGCGACGGCTGGATCGTCGTCTTCTGCAACAAGGAGAAGTTCTGGACGAGCCTCGTCGAGGCGATGGAGCTGCCCCACCTCGCCCGCGATTCGCGCTTCGCCACGTTCGCCGACCGGCGCCTGCACAAAGCCGAGCTGCTGCCGATCCTCAAATCGCGCTTCGCGGAACGCACGACCGCCGCGTGGCTGTCACGCCTGCGCGGCCGCGTGCCGTGCGCGCCGGTCAACACGATCGCGCAGGCTCTGGCGGACGAGCAGATCCTCGCGCGCGACATGATCGTGGAGGTCAAGCACCCCCGCTTCGGCATCCTGCGCGAGGTCGGCACGCCGGTGAAGACCGAAGGCGCCGCCGCCAACCTCAGCCCGGCCCCGGCGCTCGGGCAGCACACCGACGAAATCTTGCGCACCCTGCTGCACTACGACCCCGACCGCATCGCGGCCGTGCGTGCGTCGGGTGCCCTGGGGGTCGGCGGCGGCGACTGACATCGCTTGCCCGCGAACGTAAACTTTCTCCATGCCGGAGCGGACGCTCACAGCGCCCGACATCGAGGAAGTCACCGGCGAGGAGGTCGCCCCGCCGTGGATGACGATCCTCCATAACTGCGACTGTCACACCTTCGAGCAGGTGGTGAAACAGCTGCAAAAAGCCATCGCGTGCAGCGAGAGCGAGGGCTGGGAGATCGCGTGGCAGGTGCACAACACCGGCAAGGCGGTCGTGAAGATCGGTCCGGAGAAGGAGTGCGTCCGCGTCGGTAACATCCTGGCCGCCATCGGCCTGGTCGTGACCGTCGTGCAGTCCTGAGCGCTACGACGTCTTCACCTTGAATTCCTGCTCGACCCGCCTGGCCGGGTCGAACTGCGACCGCGTCGTGTAGTTCACGTGCTTGCCATAGACGTGCAGCGAGACCGTCACACGGTCGGTGTCGTTGACGACGCTGTGAATCGAGTCCGGCATGAACGTCACGACGTCGCCCGCGCCGAAGACCCTGGCGCCCTCCTCCACGATCTCGGCATAGCCGGGGCGCGAGCCGTCGTCCAGGCGTTTCCAGAATACGTTCCGCTCGGGGCCATCGACGCCCGCGACCACGGCCCACGTGCCGTGGTTGTGCGGCGGCGCGCCGCGTCCCGGCAGCCAGGCGCCCGCGAAGATCGCGAGCGTATGGTCCGGCTCCTCGTGAAGCAGGTGGACGCCGAAGCCCTGGGCCGAGTCGCATTCGTAGTGCTTCGTCTGTAACCACGTGCGGGCCAGCGCGAGGTCGCGCACCAGCGGCCGGACGCGGCCGACGATCTCCCGCGGGTCGCGCGTCGCCGCCGTGATCGTGCGCAGATCGGCGATGAAGCTGGCGAGCTCGTACGTTGTCGTCGTCATCTCAGGCCTCCGTGCTCGAGTACGGGTCTCGCACGACGGCATCGTCCGTCCGGGGGCAGGAAACGTCCAATGCATTTCATGGTCTACAATCGATGCCTCCGAAGCACAGGAGGTCCGATGGAGCTTCGGCATCTGCGCTACTTCGCCGCGATCGTGGATGCGGGCGGCGTCTCGCGCGCGGCCGCTCACTTGCGGATGACTCAGCCGGCGCTCGGCCGGCAGGTGCGCGATCTCGAGGCTGAGCTCGGTGTCCGACTGTTCGACCCGGTCGGCCGGCGCGTTCAGCTTACGGGCGAGGGCGAAGACCTCCTGCGTCGCTGTCGCGCCCTCCTCGCCGACGCCGAATCGGTCCTCGAGCGTGGCCGCGCGCTGGCGCGTGGCACTACGGGCCTGCTGCGCGTTGGCTCGACCCCGCATACCCTCGAGGCGGTTCTGACGCCCTTCGTCCCGCGCTTTCGGCGCTCGTATCCCGGCGTCGACGTCCACTTCACAGAGGATGGCGGCCCGCGTCTGTTCGACCATCTCGAGCGAGGCGAGGTCCACCTGGCCCTGACCGCCTTCGCATTCGGTGACGACCGATTCATCGGCCGGCCGTTGTTTCCCGGGGTCGCGACGGCGGTGATGCCCGCGAGGCACGTGTTGGCGACGCGGCGCACGCTCGACGTGGTGGATCTCGTCCGGCATCCGCTGCTGCTCCTGCGGCGGGGCTTCGGAACGCGGCAGTGGTTCGACGCCGCCTGCCAGGCCGAGCGACTGCGGCCCCGCGTCCTGCTCGAGAGCGCGGCGCCACAAACGCTCGTGGCGCTCGCGCGCATCGGCTACGGCGTCGCCGTCGTGCCGTCCAACATGGTGCTGGGCCGCGCGGTGCGGACGGCGCCGGTGATGCATCGCGGCGCCGTGCTCGGTGGATGGCTCGGCGCCTTCTGGCATCCGAGGCGCTTCCTGCCACCGTACGCGGAGGCATTCGTGGAGGAGCTGGCGAAGTTCTCGCGGCGCGGCTATCCCGGTCGAGATGTCGTCCGGCGCGCGCCGCCGCTCACATCACCGGGCCGATGATCCAGGGCGCGAACTCTTCCTCGCCCACGCCGCTGAGCTCGCTCTTGCTCCGCTTGCC
>JBKOZH010000313.1:0-4362 GCA_046725765.1 Candidatus Methylomirabilota bacterium
GCGCTCGACGCCGTCGCCGAGTCGCCGACGGATGCGCACGTGGCCGCGGCGCTCGCCCTGATCGAGGGGGCCCATCGGCTCGGGCTGCGCTACGGGCGCTGGGCGGCGCAGAACCGGTTCTTCGAGATCTGGAAGCGGCACAGTGCGGCGCGCGCACGGCTGCAGCCACTCGGTGCCGTCCTCGGTTTCCGCCTCGGTGACGGAGCGCCCGCGTGATGCGCGTGCCGCGCGCCACGTATCGGCTGCAGCTCGGCCCCGGCCTGACCTTCGACGACGCCGCCGGCCTCGTCGACTATCTCGACGCGCTTGGTGTGAGCGACGCGTATACGTCGCCGTTCCTCGAGACGGCGACCCAAGGCTCGCACGGCTACGACGTTGCCGATCACAACCGCCTGCGCGACGAGCTGGGCGGCGAGCCCGCCTTCCAGCGCTTCGCGGCGGCGCTGCACACGCACGGGATGGGACTGCTGGTGGACGTCGTGCCCAACCACATGGGCATCGCGCAAAATCGCAACGCGTGGTGGCTGGACGTGCTCGAGAACGGTCCCGCGTCGCCGCACGCCTCGACATTCGACATCGACTGGCGCCCAGTGAAGACAGAGCTGCGCGACAAGGTCCTGCTGCCCCTGCTCGGCGAGCAGTACGGTGTCGTCCTCGACCGCGGCGAGCTGAAACTCGCGCTCGAAGAGGGGCGCTTCTTCGTGCGGTACTACGAGACGATACTGCCGCTCGCCCCGCGCACGTGGGGCCGCATTCTCGGCCACCGCATCGACACGCTTGTCGAATCCCTCGGCGGCGAGCATCCCGACGTCGTGGCGCTGAAGTCGCTCATCGCCTGGTTCACGACCCTGCCCGCGCTGACCGAGCACGACGCGGACCGTGTGGCGGTGCGGCGACAGCAAAAAGAGGAAGGCCGCGAGAAGCTGGTGGCGCTGCTCGCCGACTCTCCCACCGTGCGCGCCTTCGTGGAGGACAACGTTCGCGCCTTCAACGGCACGCCCGGTGACCCGTCGAGCATGGACGCGCTCGACGCGCTCCTGGCCGATCAGGCGTACCGGGCCGCCTACTGGCGCGTCGCCGGCGAGGAGATCAACTACCGACGCTTCTTCGATATCAACGAGCTGGCGGCCATCCGCATGGAGGACGCTGCCGTTTTCGAGACGACGCATCGGCTGCTGTTCCGTCTCGTGCGCGAGGGGGCGGTGACGGGACTGCGCATCGACCACCCCGACGGGCTCTACGATCCCGCCGAGTACTTCCGCCGGCTGCAAGAGGGCGCGGGCGGCGAGATCTACGTCGTGGCCGAAAAGATCCTGGCGCCGGGCGAGCAGCTGCCGGACTCGTGGGCCACCGCCGGTACGACCGGTTACGAGTTCCTCAATCTGCTCAACGGGATCTTCGTCGACCGCGCCCAGGCGCGCGCGATGGAGCAGAACTACGCGCGGCTCATCCGCCACCGGCCGGGGTTCATCGAGATCGTGCACGAGTGCAAGCGGCTCATCATGGAAACCTCCATGGCGGCCGAGCTCAACATGCTCGCGCACCGCCTGAACCGCATCTCGGAGACGCACCGCGCGTCGCGCGACTTCACAATGGCCGCGCTGACCCGCGCGCTGCGCGAGGTCATCGCCGCCTTCCCGCTCTATCGGACATATATATCTGCCCTCGGGGCGCCTGCGGAGACCTCCGGCGCCCGAGGGTCGGGCGAAGAAAGCGCGGAGCGGAAGATCGGTCAAATCACCGATCGCGACCGCGACTACATCCGCCGCGCGGTGGCGACCGCACGACGGCAGGTGCCGGCCGCCGACGCGTCCATCTACGACTGGCTCGAGCAGGTCCTGACGCTGGTAGTGCCCGAGCGCGCGAGCGAGGCCGAGCGTCGCGAGCGCCTCGACTTCGTGATGCGCTTTCAGCAGATCACTGGCCCCGTCACCGCCAAAGGCTTCGAGGACACCGCGCTCTACCGCTTCAACCGGCTGGTGTCGCTCAACGACGTGGGCGGCGATCCGAGCCGCTTCGGTGTGACGCTCGCCGAGTTCCACGCCGAGAACACCGCGCGAGTGCGGCGCTCGCCCCACGCGCTGTCGGCCACGGCCACGCACGACACCAAACGCGGGGAGGACATGCGCGCGCGCATCAACGTGCTGTCCGAGATTCCTGGCGAGTGGCGTCGTCACGTGGGCCGCTGGCAGCGTCTCAACCGCCGGCATCGCACGACCGTGGACGGCCGCGCGGTCCCCGGCGCCAACACCGAGTATTTCATCTACCAGACCCTCGTCGGCGCCTGGCCGCTCGACGTCGCGCGGCTGCGCGATTATCTGCTGAAGGCCGTGCACGAGGCGAAAGTGCACACGTCGTGGATCAACCCCGACGAGCGCTACGACGCGGCGATCGTGGCGTTTGCCGAGGCCGTGCTCGATCGCGCGCGCTCGCGGCGGTTTCTCGACGACTTCAGCGCCTTCCACGCGCGCGTGGCGCACTTCGGCGCGCTGAACTCGCTGGCGCAAACGCTGATCAAGATCACCGCACCCGGGGTGCCCGACTTCTACCAGGGCACCGAGCTCTGGGATCTGAGCCTCGTGGATCCCGACAATCGCCGGCCGGTCGACTGGGCGCTGCGGCGCCGGCTGCTCGGCGAGCTCGAGCGCGGGCTCGCTGCCACCAGCGACCGCGCGGCCTTCGCCTTCGAGCTGTTCAAGGACAAGCACGACAGCCGGGTGAAGCTCTTTCTGATCCGCGAGGCCCTGGCCTTCCGGCGTGCGCGGCCGGCGCTGTTCTCGGCCGGCGACTATCGGGCGGTCGAGGTTCGCGGCGGGCTGGCCGAGCACCTGTGCGCCTTTGCGCGCGTCGGAGAGGCCGGCGCGGTGCTGACCGTGGTTCCGCGGCTGCTCGCGCGGCGCGGGAGCGAGGCGCCGCCCCTGGGTCCCGAATACTGGCGGGACACCGCGCTCGTCGTGCCGGCAGACCTCGGCACGCGCTTCGTCAACGTGCTCACCGGCGAGCACGTCCAGGCGCGCGGCGACGCGCTGGCGCTCGCGGAGGTCTTCGCGCATTTCCCCGTCGCCCTGCTCGTGTCCGAATCGGACGCCGAAGGGCCGCGGCCGTGACCGCCGCCACGGCACAGGCGCGCCGCGCATCGCAGCCGTTCGTCTTCACCGGCTGCGTCGAGCTGCGGCAGACGCTCGACCACCGGGCCACCGACGAGCGCGAGCTGCTGGAGCGGCTCGAGGAGGTGCCCGCGGGCTCCGTGTTCTATCACACGCACGGCTACTTCCTGCGCCATCGGCCGATCACCACGGCGTACGGCAACGACTTCGCGGCGTGGGTGGCCACACAGGTGCGCGATCAGGTGCTGGCCGAGCGACTGGCCGTCGTCAACCCGTTCGAGATCAGCGGCCTCGAGCAGCTCCGCGAGGAGCTGGCGTCGATCATCCACGACCATCTGCTGCGCCTGTCGGCGGTGCCGCGCGTGGAGTTCGGCGAGCCGTTCTACTTCCAGCAGTCGCACATCGTCGAGGTGTCGCTCGGTGCCGGCGCCACCACGCTGCCGGAATTCCGCACCGGGCTGGCCGCCGTCGACGCCAGCGCGATCTACTTCCACATGGTCGAAGCGCGAGCGCGCCTCGGCCGGCGGGCCGGCGACTTCGCCGAGTGGCTGCGCACCTCGCTCGGGATGCCGGAGCTGGCCGAGCAGATCGAGCGTATCGACACCTATATGACGAGTCTGGAGCGGGTCCGCGCGCGTGTCCTGGCGCTCGTGGACGCGGCGCTGGAGGGGCGCCCGCGATGATCCGCGTGGAGGACTACCGCCGCGTCGCGCCGCCCGGCGTCGTCGACATCATCCTGACCCTCGCCGAGCGCGTGCGCGGGCGCCGCTTCCTGCACCTGTCGGGCGGCCGCTTCGGCTCGGGGCCCGCGGAAATCCTCCAGACGCTGGTGCCGATGATGTCCGATCTCGGCATCGACGCGGCGTGGGAAATCACCGGCGGCGACCCCGGCTTTTATACGACCGCGAGCACGCTGCAGGCCGCGCTGCGCGGTAGCGAGCGCGTGCTCACGGACGAGGCGCTCGATCATTTCGTCGAGATGAATCGTGTCAATGCCAAGAAGCTCGTGCTCGAGGCGGACCTCGTGATGGTGCACGACGTGCAGCCGGCACCGCTGATCGCGCACCGTCCGGCGCGCGGCCGCTGGGCGTGGGCGTGTCACTTCGACGCCTCGCGCCCGCAGCGCCGCGCGTGGACGTTCTTCCGGCCGTTCGTCAACCAGTACGACGCCGCCGTCTTCGCGCTGCCGAGCTTCAGCCGCCGGCTCGGCGTGCCGAAATACGTGATCCATCCCTCGATCGACCCGCTCTCGGAG
>JBKOZH010000052.1:0-8128 GCA_046725765.1 Candidatus Methylomirabilota bacterium
CGCCTGCCGCCCCCGGCGCGCCTCCGGCCGCGCCCGCGGGCCCCGCCGGCGCCACGACGACGGGTGAGCGGCAGCCGCTGGTGATCGCCGAGAAACGTTCCAACTCGCTCATCGTTCACGGCCGCAAGTCCGAGATCGAGACGGTCCGGCGCATCCTCTCGCAGCTGGACGTCAACGTCTCGGGCGGGCGTCGCGTGTTCATCTACTTCGCGGAAAACGCCAAGGCCAAGGAGCTCGCGGCCACGCTGAACGCGATCTACGGCGCCAAGGAAACGGTGCCGACCGCGCCGCCCTCGCCGCCGCTCACCGGTCGACCGGCGGGCCAGCCGCCGCAGCCGACGCCGCCTCCGCCGACGGCCGCGCCCGGCGGGCCGCTGGCGCCCGGTGTCACCGACGTCGGTCTCGCCGAAGGCCAGTTCCGCTTCATCGCCGACGAGACGACGAACTCGGTCATCGTCACCACGACGCCGCGGCAGTGGGCCGACATCGAGCCGACGGTACGGTCGCTCGACAAGATGCCGCGTCAGGTGCTGATCGAAGTGCTCGTCGCCGAGATCACGCTGAACGACGACACGCGGCTGGGCCTTGACTGGGCGATCAGGACGGGCAAGTTCAATATCGCCCAGCAGACGCTGACGACGTCCACCACCGGCAGTCAGGAGATCAACACCCCCAGCGGTTTCGAAAATCTCGGCTCCTTCACGAGGATCCTCGGCCTATCATCCGGGCTCACCGCGTTCACCTTCGCCACCGACAAGTTCTTCGCGATGCTGAACGCGTTCGCCTCCGACAACCGTGTCAACGTCGTCAGCAATCCGCACGTCATGACGTCCGAGAACAAGAAGGCGATCATCAACGTCTCGACCTCCGTGCCGATCATCACCGGTCAGCAGACGAGCACGGTGAGCACGCCCGGGACGACGAGCGGCACCACGAGTACCACGATCACGACCGGCGGCGTGAACCAGACGGTCGAGTATCGCGACGCGGGCGTGATTCTCACCGTCACGCCGCGCATCGGCGAGCGCGGGACGGTGGCGCTCGATGTGAAACAGGAGGTCAACTCCGTAGGGCCCGCGGTGGCGCCGACGAACTCGCCTTCGTTCCTCAAGCGCGAAGCCGAGACGTCGGTCGTCCTGCTCAACAACCAGACGCTGGTGCTCGGTGGGCTCATCCAGGACAAGAAGACCATCAATCAGCGCGGCATCCCGGTCCTCTACAAGATTCCCGTGTTCGGCTGGCTCTTCGGCTTCAAGGAAAACCAGCTCGAGAAGAGCGAGCTCGTCCTGCTGATCACGCCGCGCGTGGTCGGCACGCCGTTGGACGCTCAGCGCGTCACCGACGAGATGCGTCGCGCGACGCCCGAGCTGAATGACGCCGTTCGCAAGGCACCGCGTCCGCCGACGACGGCGCCGCTGTCGCCCACGGCGCCGCCCGCGCCGGCTCCCGTGCCGCCGTCGAGCAGCGTGCCGTCCGGCATGCCGGGGCCGGTCATCGTCCCGCCATTCCAATCGCCCGTCCCGCCGACGGCGCCGGGCTCGCCACCCGGCGTGCCGCCGATTCCCCCGGCGCCCGGGTCGAGATCGCCGTCCGGCTAGCGCCCGCTCAGCGGCCCGTGAACGCCGGCGGGCGCTTCTCGAAGAACGCGGCGAGTCCTTCCTGGTGGTCTTCCGATGCGATGGCGATGCCCTGCGAGAATGCCTCGAGGTCCAGCGCGCTCGCCAGATCCGATGTCGCCGCGCGGTTGACCATGTGCTTGGCCATCTTCAGCACCGCCGGCGGGCCGGCCGCGATCTTCTCGGCGAGCGCGCGCGTCGCCGATGCCAGTTCGGCGGCAGGAACCACGCGGTTGACGAGGCCGATGCGCGCCGCCTCCGCCGCGTCGATGATGTCCGCGGTGAAAATGAGCTCCTTGGCGCGCGCCAGACCAATCACGCGCGACAGAAGCCACGTGCCGCCGCCGTCCGGCACGAGCCCGATCTTCGGAAACACCTCGCCGAATTTCGCGCGGTCCGAGGCGACGATCAGATCGCAGCCGAGCGCGAGGTTCGAGCCCGCGCCGACCGCGTAGCCGTCCACCATCGCGATCGTCGGGCGCGGAAAGTCGACGAGCCGGAGCACCAGTCGGTTCAGCGCCTCGACGCGCGCGCGGCCCTCGGCGGCGGTCTGACGCTTGGCGCGCATAGTCTTGACGTCGCCGCCGGCACAGAAGTGACCACCGGCCCCGGTCAGGACCACCACGCGCGCCAGCTCATCCGCCTCGATCTCATCCAGCGCGCCGAGCAGCTCGCGGCGCATCACCAGATCGAGCGCGTTGCGAGCCTCAGGACGGTTCAGGGTGATGGTGGCGATGGCGCCGACGCGCTCGACGTTCAGCGTCTGGTAACCCACGAGATGGCTCCTTTCCACACGGCGAGGTCGGTGCGCGCATCATAGCGACGCGTTTGGAGGCTGTCCACGCCGCGCGTGCTACACTTTTTGTGCGTCATGCGCTTGATCGGGATGGTGCACCTGCCTGCATTGCCCGGGAGCCCCCGCTGGGATGGCTCCATCGACCATGCCATCGACGTTGCCCTCACCGACGCGCGCGCGCTGGTCGACAACGGCATGGACGCCCTCATCGTCGAGAACTACGGCGACGCGCCGTTCACCCGCGGTCGGGTCGCCGCCTCCACCGTGGCCGCGATGGCGGTCGTCGCACGCGAGCTCCGCCGCGCGCTGCCCGACACGCCGCTCGGCGTCAACATCCTCAAGTGCGACGCGCGCTCGGCGCTCGGGGTCGCTGCCGCGGTCGGTGCACGCTTCATTCGCGTGAACGTCCTCGCCGGGGCCGTCGTCGCCGATCAGGGCATCGTGGAGACCGACGCCTACGAGCTGCTGCGCGAGCGGCGGCTGCTCGGCGTCGAGGTCGCGATCTTCGCCGACGTGCAGGGCAAGCACGCGGTGCCGCTGGCGCCCGTGGAGCTCGAGCAGCAGGCGCGCGATCTCGCGTCGCGCTCGCTCGCCGACGGGCTCGTCGTCTCGGGCCGCGCCACCGGCGACGCCACGCCGCTGGGCGACGTCAAGCGCGTGCGCAGCGCTGTGCCCGACGTGCCGATCCTCGTGGGCAGCGGCGTCACGGCCGAGACGGCAGCCGAGCTGCTGTCGATCGCCGACGCGCTGATCGTCGGCACCTCGCTGAAGCGGGACGGTGACGTGAGCAATCCCGTCGATCCCGCGCGCGTGCGACGACTCGTCGACGCGGTTGGTGGCCGTTAGGCTGCCCCGGGCTCTTCTCCTCGGCGCCGCCCTCGTCGTCGTCCTGATCGCCGGCTGCGGGAGCATCGCGGTCGAGCGCTTCGGCCGCCTCAATCCCCGGCTGGGTGAGCTGCTGCTCGTTGGCTTTCACGGCACGAGCCTGCAGGACAATCCGTCGCTCGACGGTCTGCTGTGCAAGACGCGCGTCGCCGGCGTCATCCTCTTCGCGCGCAACATTGTCGATGCCGAGCAAACCAAGCGCCTCACGGGCGACATGACCGCGCGCGCCCTGCAATGCACGGGACGCGCGCTGCTGGTGGCCGTCGACGCCGAGGGCGGCAGCGTGATGCGGCTGGGGCCGAGGGCGGGCTGGACGGCGACGCTCTCGCATCAGGATCTCGGACAGGCCGGCGATCTGGCGCAGACCGAGCTCGAAGCCCGGCGCATTGGCGGGATGCTGCGCGACGTCGGCATCAACTGGAACCTCGCGCCCGTGGTCGACGTGGGCTACAACCCGGCCAACCCCGTGATCGTCGGTGCCGGCCGCTCGTTCGGCGCCAATCCCGCGCTCGTCGCCGTGCAGGCGCGCGCCTATATCGCGGGCATGCACGCGGCCGGCGTCCTGACCGCCATCAAGCACTTCCCCGGGCACGGCTCGAGCATGGGCGACTCTCACGACGGCTTCGTGGACGTCACCGAGACGGCGCGACCCGAGGTCGAGCTGCTGCCCTACCGCGTGCTGCTCGCCGAGGGGCTGGTGGACGCGGTCATGACCGCGCACGTCTACAACCGAAATCTCGACACCCGGGTGCCGGCCACCCTGTCACACGCGACCATCGATGGGGTGCTGCGGAAGCAGCTGGGCTGGGGCGGCCTGGTGGTCAGCGACGACATGCGGATGGGCGCCATCGAGCAACACTACGGCTCGGGCGACGCTGCGGTGCGGGCCCTGCGTGCGGGGGTCGACCTGGTCCTGATCGCCGACGACCGTCTACCCGGCGGGCGGTCGGCCTCGGCCGAGACCCTAAAGGTCGTCCGCCGGGCGGTCCGGCGCGGCCGGTTGCCGGCCGCCCGGATCGACGAAGCGCTCGGCCGCATCGCCGTTCTCAGGTCAAGATTGACCCTTCCCTCCGCGGTCCGCTAGGGTTGTTGAGTGAGGGTCAGGCGTGACTTTCCGTTGCCGCTCAAGCTCAAGCTGAGCCTGCTCATCACCTCTCTCGTTGCGCTTGCCGTCCTCGCCGTTGGCTGGTCGCTGCTGCGCCGTCAGGAGCATGCGCTGACCGAGGCCGTGACCGAGCGCGGCCGCGTCATTGCCGCCAACCTGGCCGCCGGGGGCAAGAGCGCCCTGGCCACCAACGACGAGCTGGCGCTCCACATCCAGGTCCGCGACGCGATGCGCCTGCGCGACGTCGCCTACGTCGTGTTCGCCGACGAGAAGGGCATCGTGCGGGCACACTCCGACGTCACGGCCATCGGCCGGACGGTTATCCGGCCCTCCTTGCTGAAGGCGCCCGCCACGGGACAGCTGCTCGTGCAGCGCTACAAGCGCGGCGACGCCGAGATCATCGACATCTCCGTCCCGCTCGTCTTCAGTAGGACGCCGCTCGGCACCCTTTACGTCGGCTTCGGTACCGGCTCGATCAGCACCGCGGTGAACAAGGCGCGCAAGGAGGCCGGCTTCATCACCGCCGTCATGGTGGTCGTCGGCCTGGTGGGCGCCGTGGCGCTCGCCACGCTCTTGGCGCGGCCCATTCACCGCCTGGTCGAGGCCACCGACGCCGTCGCCCAGGGCGACCTTGGCGTGTCCGTCCCGGTGACCACGCGCGACGAGCTCGGCGTGCTGACGGAGTCCTTCAACCGGATGGCGCGCAGCCTGCGCGAGAAGGAGATGATCAAGCGCGCGTTCAGCCGCTACGTGGCGCCCGAGGTCGTCGAGGAGGTGCTCAAGGATCCTGAGCACGCCGCGCTCAGCGGCGAGCGCCGCCAGGCCACCGTGCTCTTCTGCGACATCCGCGGCTTCACGTCGATGTCCGAGCGTCTCACCCCGGAGCAGGTCGTGAGCCTCCTGAACGACTTCTACACGCTGATGATCGAGACCGTTTCCAAGCACGACGGCTCGCTTCAAAAGTTCCTCGGCGATGCCGTGCTGGCCGTCTTCGGCGCGCCGATCGCGCACCCCGACCACGCGGCGCGCGCCGTGCTGACGGCGCTCGACATGCGCGCGGCCGTGGCCGACCTGGCCAAGCGTCGCCGTGAGCAGGGCCTGGCGCCGTTCGAGGTCGGGATCGGCGTGAGCCTCGGGGAGGTCGTCGCGGGCACGGTGGGCACCGAGGAGCGCATGGAGTACACCGTCATCGGCGACAGCGTCAACGTCGCCTCGCGCCTGCAAGACCGCGCAAAGGCCGGCTCGATTCTGCTCTCGGGCCGCACGTACGACGCCGTGCGCGACCTGGTCGACGCCAAGGCGCTGGGCGCGCTGAAGGTCAAGGGCAAGGAGGCCGAGGTCGAGGTCTACGAGGTGCGGGGTCTGTGCGCGCACTGAGCCTGCTCGCCGCCGTGCTGGCGCTGAGCGGTTGCGCGACGCTGGCGCGACTGGGCGTGGCGACGGAGACGACGACCTCGACCGCGACCGTCGTCGGCGAGTCCGACGAATTCGTCGTCGTCGTGCCCGAGCGCGCGGAGAGCACGCAGGTGCTCGCGCGCACCTACCTCGGCGACGCGGGCAAGGCGTGGATGATCGAGGACTTCAACGGCGGCGCCCGCACGTACAAGGCGGGCGAGCGGGTCGTCATTCCGAAACGGCCGTGGAACATCGCGGGCGTGGAGCCCACCGGCTACCAGCTCGTGCCGATCCTCGTCTATCACAATCTCGGGGCGGAATCGAAGGGCCGGCTCGTGCTCGGCGCCGACCTGTTCAGCGAGCAGATGCACTACCTCAAGCGCGAGGGCTACCGGGTGATCTCCCTCGCGGAGTTCGTGGAGTGGCTGCAGCTCAAGCGCCAGCTGCCGCGCAAGTCGGTCGTGCTGACGTTCGACGACGGCTATCAGTCGTTCCGCGAGCACGCCTATCCGGTGCTGAAGAAGCTCGGCTTCCCGGCCACGCTCTTCGTCTACACGGACTACGTCGGGGCCGGCCGCAACGCCCTGTCGTGGGACGAGCTCAAGAGCCTGGCCGCCGAAGGGTTCGACGTGCAGGCGCACAGCAAGACCCACGGCGACCTGCGCCGCGCCGCCGGTGAGACGGACGCCCAGTACAGCAAGCGCATGCAGGCCGAGCTCGCCGAGCCGCCGCGGCTCTTCCAGCGGCAGCTCGGACGCGGCGTGCAGTTCCTGGCGTACCCCTACGGACGCGTGGACGACGAGCTGCAGTCGCGCGTGCGCGAGCAGGGCTACGCTGCGGCCTTCACCGTGCGCCGAGAGAGCAATCCGTCGTTCGCGCGGCCGCTCTCGATCAGCCGCAGCCAGGTCTACTCCGAGATGACGCTCGAGCAGTTCGCGAAGAACCTCAACCTGTTTCATCGGGAAAACCTCAAATGAGAGCCGCCGCCGCGCTCGGCGCGGCGCTCCTGCTCGGCGCGTGCACGACGGTCGCCGCAACGCCGGATCTGCTGGGGCCGAGTCACGCCAAGGCGCGAGCCCTCGAGCGCGACGGCCACCTGCGCGCCGCCCTGCTCGAATGGAAGATCGCGCGCACCATCGATCCCACCGACGCCAAGGCGCGCGCCAACGAGGCGCGGCTGGCCGCGCGCATCGAGGGACTGGTGGCGGCCAAGATCGGTGACGCGCGCGCGGCGCAACAGCGCGGAGCGACGCTGCAGGCGCGCCGCTCGCTGTTGGCGGCCCTCGCCCTCGACCCCGCCAACGCCACCGCGGGCGAGCTGCTCCGCGGCATCGGTGACATCGAGTTCGTCGTGCACACCGTACGGGCCGGCGACACGCTCGCGTCGCTGGCCGACCGCTATTACGGCGATCGCTCCCGCAGCGAGGTCATCTGGGAGACGAACAACCTGCCGCCCGGCAAGCCGCTCGTCGCCGGCGCCGTGCTGAGGATTCCCGAGATCCCCGGCGTGCCCTTCCTGGCGCCTGCCCGCACGCAGCCGTCGTTCGCCGGGACGGTCGCGGTCATCGCGCCGCGCGCCGAGCGCGCGCTGCCGCCCGACGAGCCGCCGGAGGTCAATCCGCTGCTGTCCGATGTCCGCGAGGCGATCGATCGCAAGGAGTTCCCGACCGCGCTCGCCGACCTCGATCGCTATCTCGCGCAGAACCCGCGCGACCGCGACGGAGCCGAGCTGAGAAAGCTCGCGCTCTACCGCCAGGGGCAGACGGCGCTGGAGGAGAAGAAGTACGACGCGTCGTACCGCGCGCTCACCCAGTTGGCGCGGCTGCAGCCGGACTATCAGGACGCGCCGCGGCTCGTGCAGCAGGTGCGGCGGCAGGTCATCGATCATCACTACCAGGAAGGCATTCGTCTCTTCCGCGAGGAAAAGCTGCCCGAGGCCATCGCCGAGTGGAAGGTCGTGCTCGAGATGGAGCCGAACAATCCCAACGCGCGCCGCAGCCTCGAGCAGGCTGAGCGTCTGCTCAAGGGCCTCGAGCAGCGCAAGGCGCGTTAGCCCGCCAGCAGTCGATCGACCTCCGCCCGCGACGCCAGTGAGGGCTGCGCGCCGCGCTTCGTGCACGCCAGGGCGGCGGCGGCGTTGGCGAAGCGCAGCGCGGCGACGATGTCGTGCCGCTCGCCCAGCGCCACCGCCAGCGCGCTGTTGAAGGCGTCGCCGGCCGCCGTCGTGTCCACCGCCTCAACCTTGAGCCCTGGGACCCGGTGCGTCCCGGCGCGGCCGCGGCAGAGCGCGCCCGCCTCGCCGAGCGTCACGATCACCGTGCCCGCGCCGCG
>JBKOZH010000238.1:0-7806 GCA_046725765.1 Candidatus Methylomirabilota bacterium
CGCAAGACGGCGGGGCTCATCAACGTTCCCGTGGTGTGCGGCGGCGTGACCGTCGCGCCGGGCGACGTCGTCATCGCCGACGAGGAGGGGATCGTCGTGCTGCCGAAGGCGCACGCGACCGACCTGCTCGCCAAGGCGCAGGCGCGCGCGAAAAAGGAAGAAGAGACGACCCTCGAGCAGTGGGTCAAGAACCACCAGGAGCGGATCGACGAGGCGGTGAAAACGCTCGGGATCTAGTACATGGGCGGCCCCGAAATGGGCCCCCATACCCCCCAAATGGTCGGAGCGCCCCGATCAAGCCGAGGCGCTCCTCGGTATTACGCGAGCGCTATGTTACGCGAGCGCTTTCTGGATCTTCGCTTCGAGGGTGGTGCGCGGCACGGCGCCGATGATCGTGTCCACGATCTGTCCGCCCTTGACCAGCAGCATGGTCGGAATCGAGCGGATCGCGTAGCGGCCGGCCAGCGCCGGCTCCTCGTCGACGTTGACCTTCGCGACCTTCAGACGGCCGGCGTAGTCGCGCTCGAGGGTGTCGAGCACGGGCGCGATCGCGCGGCAGGGGCCGCACCAGGGCGCCCAGAAATCGACGAGCAGCAGCTCGTCGGTCGTCGCGAGCGTCTCGTCGAACGTAGTCTCGGTCAGGGTCACTCCCATCGCCTCCTTTGCACTTTGGATGCGGGGAGGGAGCCGGCCGATTCTACGGGTACACCTGCGTGTAGGCCAGGCGCGCGCGCTCGCTCATCGGGAAGTGCGCGTCGTATTCGGCGCGCAGCGTCTTCATGTGGGTCGACGCGATGAAGCTGCGATACGTCGCCTCGTCCTTGAGCTCGTAGACCGCCATGTACTGGTAGCGGTCGTCGCCGTCGATCAGCTTGTAGCGGTGGGCGCTCACCATGCCGGGGAACGACAGCGCCTGCGGCACGTGCTCCTCGTTGTACCAGCGGTTGAATGCGGCTTCCTTGTCGGCCGGGATAGTCGCCTTCACCATGAACAGGATCGTCGCCATAGCGGAGATCTCCGGGTTGCGGCCGCGCTACCGCGCGTCGACGAGACCGATCTTGACGCGGCGGTTGTGGCGGCCCTTGTTGTCGATCTTGAGGATGCGGACAGCGCGCGAGGCGCCCGTGGACGCCAGGTGAGTGCCGCCGCACGCCTGCCGGTCGAGTCCCACAATCTCGACCACGCGCACGCTGCCGTCGGCTGCGGGCGGCGGCGCCACCGAGCGGCAGCGGATCAGCCCGGGTTCGCCGGCCAGGGCGTCGGCCGCCACCCAGCTGACGTGCAGCGGCAGATCTTGCCGGATCACGTCGTTGAGCAGCGGCTCGAGCGCGCGCAGCCGGTCGTTGTCGACGTCGGGCAAGTCGAAGTCCGTCCGCGCGGTGCCGTCGTCGTTGAGCTGCGCGCCGGTGATGAGCGCGCCCGCGAAGTGCTGGAATACGAGCGCGTTCAGGACGTGCGCGTTCGTGTGCAGCTCGGTCTGCAGCGCGCGAAACGCGGGATCGACCGACGCTTCCACGGTCCCGGCCATCTCGACGGGCTCGGCGAGTCGATGCCACAGGCGGCCGTCGGCGGCGACCTCGAAACCGGTGACCGTCGTCTCGCCCGATTGCCACGCCAGCCGCCCGCGATCAGGCAGCTGTCCGCCGCCGCCCGGGTGAAAGGGGCTTTGCTCCAGCACGACCGCTCCGGGCCGCGTGTCGAGCACGCGCGTCTGCAGCACGAGGACGCCTGGGTGATCGTGGCAGAAGTAGCGCGACACGTCAGGTCTCGTGGTGGATGGCGTCGACGCGCACGTCGCTGACCGCGATCTCCGGCGCGTAGACGACCTCGTCCGCCGCCCAGACGATCGTGCCCTTGACGTCCTTCGTCACGCCGACGACGTTGTTGAGAAAGGTCGTGATGTTGTCGTTGATCCGGATGGTGTTCGCCTTGATCGGCTCGGCAATTTGGCCGTCGCGGATCCGAAACGAGTCTGCGGTGACCGTGCAGGTGAAGTCGCCGGCGCGCAGGCCGTTGATCGGGTACGTGTACCAGATGCGACCGATGTAGAGCCCGTCGCCCACGCGGCGCAGCAGCTCGTCGTGGCTCACGGGATCCGCGCCCTCGACGACGATGTTGGTCGCCGCGACGGAGGGCTGTGCGCTGAATTGGCGCCCACCGCCCGCGCCGAAGCGGAAGCCGTTGCGCGGCGCCAGCGCGGCGGCCTGCGCGGCATCGTCGCCGCCCAGCTTGCTGGCGCGCTGCGGATCGCGCCGCAGGCGCTGCGTGTCGTACCAGCACGACAGGCAGCCGGTGAGCACGCCGTCGCGGATGAGATCGGTGCGCCCTGTCGGCAGGCCCTCGCAGGTGATCCCCTTCGAGCCCATCATTCCGGGCATCGCTCCATGGTCGTAGATCGACAGCGCCGACGACGCTACGCGCTGCCCGAGCCGCCCGAGGAAGGGCGACGCCGACGCGTAGAACGTATCCGCGTGGCAGGCGGGAATCACGAGGTCGTTCAGGATGTCGGTCACAGGCTGGCGCCCGAACACGACGGTGTAGCGGCCCGAGGGCACGCGTGCGCCGCCGACGGCGGCGATGGCCGCCTGCGCGGCGTCGGCGCCGGCCTCGTCCGTGAACTCGTCGAGCCGCGTGCCCGTCGACCAGCCCGAGCCTTTGGCGGCGTGCGCCTCGACCATGGCCGTGACGAACGCGGTCACGAGCGTCGTCTCATCGGTCTGCACACGCGGTATCGCGGTCGAGGCGATGGCCATGCGCTCTTGCAGAATCGTCACGTCGCCGCCGACGATGAGCCCGAGGCGCCGCAGCGCCTGCTCGTCACCGGCCAGGTCGGCCAACCGCGTCGAGGCCAGGAACGTTCGCAGCGCGCCGCCGACGATCGTCCAGCCCGCATCGACCAGCCGCTCGTCGCTCACGCGCATGAGCGCCGGATCGTGGTAATCGCTCAGCGCGCGCGACGTCGGCAGCGGCCGCGGCAGCGACACGAAATCGGGATCGGCCACCGCGGCGCGCCGCGCCTTGTCGAACGCGCGTGCGACGCCGGCCACAGAGAGGTCGCCGGGCTCGCTGCCGAACCCGACGCGTCGGCCGGCGGGGGCGTCGAACACAACCCGCAGGCCAAGCCCATACGACTCGACGGACTTGGGCTCCTCCACGCCGTTGCAGCCGATGTGCGAGGTGTAGTTCAGCCGGGCCAGCAAGGCGCCGTTGGCGGAAACGAATGCTTCGACCTCGCTCACGCCGGGCTGAGCACCGGCCCAGCCCAGCGCCGCTTCCGCCGCACGTTGGAGGTCGCCGAGGTCGCGCACGTCAGTGCTTGGGGTCGGCGCTGATGTTCGTGCCGATGACGGGGTAGCCCTTGGCGTGCCAGCCGGGGAGGCCTTCCTCGAGCACGCGCTGATTGCGCCAGCCCAGCGAGTAGAGAACGTTGCTGGCCCCCCGGGACAGCGCGTGCGGACAGGTTCAGTAGAAGACGACGAGCCCGGTCTTGCTGATCTCGCTCGCCCGCCGCTCGACGCTGCGCAGCGGCATCGACCGGGCGCCCTTGATGTGCATCTCCACGTAGGCGTCCCAGTTGCGGACGTCGATGATGTCGGCCTTCTCGCCGCGATCGAGCGCCGCTTTGAGCTCGTCGACCTTGATGAAGTTGACGGGATTGTCGGGCGGCGCCGCCGGCGCCGCGCTGGCGAGCACGAGCACGCCGGCGACGAGAGGGACGATGGCGCCGCGCATGCTCAGCCTCCGAGCACGCGCGCGCGGCTGCGCATGGTCGGCCCGCCGTTGCCGAGCTTCTTGCTCTGCATGGGCTGGCCCTTGCCGCAGTTGGGAATCGGATAGAGGCGGAAATCGCGGCCGACCGCGTCGACCTTCATCAGATAGTCGCGGGTGTCCGCCGCGATGCCGCCGTTGCGGTAGAGCCGCGTGATCTCGCCGCGCTCGATCGCATAGACCTTGCGCGCTGAGATCCGGAAGTTCTCGCGACTCTCGGCGATCGACGGAATGCGATGGCCGACCAGATAGTAGCCGCGATCCACGTCGCCGATGATTCGCGCGGGATCGGCGTCGCCGCCGTCGAACACGGTGTTCGACATCCGGATCAGCGGCACCAGCGCGGCGCTCGTCGCCTTGAAGTGGCCGTTGGGCTCGCCGCCGAATACGGCGGCCGTCTGCCGGCTGTTCATGAAGCCGCGGAAGATGCCGCGCTCGATGTGCACGACGCGCCGCGCCGGCGTGCCCTCGTGATCGTAGGCATAGTGGCCGTAGCCGGGCAGCGCGGGATCCGAGTACGCGCTGACCAGCGGCGAGGCGATCCGCTGACCGACCTGATGACTCTCGAGGTCGCCCAGCAGCCAGGACCGGCCGGCATACGCCGTCTCCATCTTCAGCGCGCGGTCGAGCTCTGCCGGGTGTCCGACGATCTCGTGCGACACGAGCGTGTTGTAGTGCGGATCGGTGACGACGGGGACCTCGCGCTCGGAGGTCGGCAGCACGGGCGCCGCGGCGAGCTCCGCCGCGTCGCGCGCCAGCGCCAGCGCGAAGTCGCGGAACGGCGGGAACGAGAGCAGGGGATCGCTCACGCCGTCGGCGATGACTTCCCAGCCCCGCTGGTGTCCCATGACGTCGTACAGCTCCTGGCTCGTCTCGCTGCCGACCGCGACGACCGACGCCGCTCCCTGCGTGAGGGCGAACGCCTGGTCGATCAGCGCGCCCTCCGTCGAGGCGAACAGCTCGCGGGTGAGCTGCGTGAGGAGCGGGATCCAGTTGTAGCGGACGGACGGCTGTGCGGCGGCGATCGCGCGCGAGACGTCGACGGCGACGGCGACCATGTCGGCGAGGGGCACGCTGCGCGGGTCGACGCGGTACACCGCCGACACGACGTCCCGCCGCGCCTCGATGGCGTGCAGGCGCAGATCGGCCAGTGCGTCGCCGAGCGGTCCGAATTTCTCGCGAGCCGTCGCCTTCTGCTCGGCGTTGGCGGTGGCGCGACGGTACGCGCGCTCGAGCGCGTCGCGCAGTCGCGCTTCGAGCTCCGGGGCGTCGGCCGCGCCCAGCACGATGCCGATCCATCCCGGGGCGACCGCGCGATCCCCCGCGAGCACACGGACGCCGGCGGTGCACGCCGCGTCGGCGCCGGACTCGCGCTCCGCGCCGTTCTCGGCGATCGCGTAGCGGCCCTCGATCACTTCCAGCCGCACGTCCGCGTAGACCAGGCGAGGCAGTCGCCGGCGCGCGTCGGCGAGCAGCGCGGGGACGACGTCGCGCGCGCGATCGATGAGCTCGACGGTGAGCGTCGTCGCCGTCATAGGAGCGTCGTGAACGGCTCGACGGTCACGCGCTCACCCACCGCCACGTCGCCGCGCGCCTCTTCGAGGACGACGAAACAGTTGCCGGCCACCATGGAATAGAGAATGCCCGAGCCCTGCGGGCCGGTCGTGCACACCTCCCAGTCGCCGTCGCGGAACGCGAGGATGCCGCGCTTGTACTCCGTGCGGCCCGGCTTCTTGCGCATGGGCTCCAGCGCGCGCGCCTGCCACGTCGCGGGAAACAGCCGGCGACGCCCGGCAAGCTTGTACAGCGCCGGGCGCACGAACAGCATGAACGACAGCAGCGAGGCGACCGGGTTGCCGGGCAGACCGAAGAAGAGCGCACCACCGATGCGGCCGACGGCGAAGGGACGGCCGGGCTGCATGGCCACTTGCCAGAAGTCGATCGTGCCGAGCTCTTGCAGCACGTCCTTGACGAGGTCGTACACACCGACGGATACGCCACCTGACGTCACGACCACATCGGTGCCGCGGGCGGCGTCTTGCAGAGCCGCGCGCAGCTTGTCGCGCACATCGGGCACGATGCCAAGGTCGCGGACATCGCCGCCGCACTGCTCGATGGAGGTGCGCAGCGTGAAGCGATTGGCGTCGTAGATCTGGCCGGGACGTCGCGGCGTCCCGGGTTCGGCGACCTCGTCGCCCGTCGACATCAGCGCCACGCGCGGCCGGCCGTGTACCGCGACCTGCCAGGCGCCGAGCGAGGCGAGCAGGCCAATCTCCTGCGGCCGCAGCACGCTGCCGCCTTCGATCACAGTCTTGCCCATAGCCACGTCTTCGCCGGCGCGCCGTACGTTGACGCCCCGCTCGAGCGGCCCGATGCGCACGCGGTCGCCGTCGCGCTCCACGACTTCCTGCGGATACACCGTGTCGGCGCCGGCCGGCATCGGCGCGCCGGTCATGATGCGCAGCGCCTGTCCCGGCGCCAGAACGCTCTCGAACACGGAGCCCGCGGCGAGGTCGGCGACGACGGAGACCTCGCGCGTGCCGCGCGCGGGAATATCCGTGCTGGCGACCGCGTAGCCGTCGACGGCGGAGTTGTCCGCGGGCGGCACGTCGAACGGCGCGGCGAAATCCTCGGCGAGCACGCGTCCGAGCGCGCGCGTGAGCGGTGAAAGCTCCGACGGCAGGGGCGCGCCGATGCGGGCGAGAATCTGCGCTTGCCCATCGCGCACCGAAATCATGCGGGTATTATACGCGGCATGAACGAGCCGGCTTTCAGCGACACGCACCCCGCGGGCTTCTGGATCCGGCTCGCCGCTTTCGTGATCGATGCGCTGGTCATCGCGCTCGCGCAGCTTATATTGCAGATTATCGCCGTCGCCCGCCTGGGCGCCGACGCCGCGCCGAACGCGGCGGGCTTCTTCACCTTCGTCTTCGCCGTCGCGTATCCGACCGTGCTGCACGCGATCGGCGGACAGACGATCGGCAAGCTCCTCACCCGTGTGCGCGTCATCGCGCTCGACGGCGGCACGCTCCCGCTGGGCGCGGCGCTTCTGCGCGCGGTCGTCTTCTGGGTCACCCTGCCGCTTTTGTTCGGCATTGGCCACGTCGTCGCCGGACTGCGCAAGGACAAGCGTGCGTTCCACGATCTCCTCGCCGGGAGCCGTGCCGAGCGTCTGCCGCGCCTGCCTTTCGCACCGCCCGTGCCGCGCGACGTCGAGCCGGTGAGCACGCTGCCGACGGCGCCGTACGCGCCCGCACCCTACGAGCCGCCGCCACCGCCACCGCCGCCGGAGTCGGAGCGGCGATTCAGCGGTTGATTCGCACGCTGCCGCTGCCGTTGCGCAATCGGCTCGCCGCGACGATTGTCGAAGCCGTCGCCGACGCGGCGGCGCGGCGCACGCTGGCCATGCTGGGTCACGCGCCGGAATCGTGGCTGGCTGCCGAGGAGCGCCAGTGGGCGGACCTCCTCGCGGCGCGCGCCCGACGCGCCAGCGAGGCGTTGGCGACGCTCGCGCCCGGCGCGCCGCGCGACCTCGACGCGGTGCTGGACGCGGCCGCTGCGCTCTACGACGCGGGACTCTACTTCGAAGTGCACGAATGGCTGGAGCCGCACTGGATGACGGCCAGCGGTGAGCCGCGCGACGCGCTCCAGGGCCTGATTCAGGCGGCGGTGGGGTGGCAGCATCTGGCGAACGACAACGTCGCCGGCGCGCGGTCGCTGTTGACCGAGGCCGCCGCGCGATTGCACGGTCGCCGGCTCGGCGGCCGCGACTTCGACGCCTTTGCGCGTGCGACGGCGGACGCGGCGGCGAGCGTGCCGACGGCGGTGCCGCCGCCGTTTCCCCAGCCGCCGCTCGCGATGCGCGCCTGAGAAAGGAGAGAGTATGAACCTCGAGCTCAACGACAAGGTGGTGGTGGTGACCGGCGCCAGCCGCGGCATCGGCCGCGCGATCGCGCTCGGCATGGCGGCCGAAAGCGCGCGCGTGGTGGCGGTGGCGCGCGACAAGGCCGCGCTCGACAAGCTCACGACCGAGGCGCG
>JBKOZH010000147.1:0-20155 GCA_046725765.1 Candidatus Methylomirabilota bacterium
CGAAGCGCGTGCAGCCGCGCGCGATGGGCCGCGCCTTCTTCATCCGCCCCCGTACCAGTCACCTCACCATCGGCGACAGCGACGAGCCGGGCCGCACCAGCCTGCGCCCGCCCGCGGGACGCCCGGGACGCGCCGCGGCGCCCGTCCCCGCCGCCACGCCGGCGGCCAAGGCGGCTCCGCGCGGGGGCCGTCGGGCCAAGGAGAAGAAATAGGCGATGGGTCAAAAGACGCATCCGATCGGCTTCCGTCTCGGCAGCACCCGCACGTGGTCGTCGCGGTGGTTCGCGACGAAGAACTACGCCGACCTGCTGCACGAGGACGTGAAGATCCGCCGCTTCATCAAGGACCAGCTCTATCACGCTGGCATCGCAAAGATCGACATCGAGCGCTCGGCCAACCGCGCGCGCATCACGATCTTCACGGCGCGCCCCGGCATCATCATTGGCCGCAAGGGCGCCGAGGTGGAGAAGCTCAAGAACGAGCTGCAGACACGCACGGGTAAGGAGATCTACCTCAACATCGAGGAGGTCATCCATCCCGAGCTCGACGCCCAGCTGGTCTCGGAGAACGTCGCGCTGCAGCTGCAAAAGCGCGTCGCGTTCCGCCGCGCGATGAAGAAGGCGGTGACCTCCGCGCTGCGCCTGGGCGCCGATGGCATCCGGATCGCCTGCGCCGGGCGACTGGGAGGCAGCGAGATCGCGCGTCGCGAGTGGTATCGCGATGGCCGTGTGCCGCTGCACACGATCCGCGCCGATATCGACTACGGGCTGGCGACCGCGCACACGACGGCGGGGACGATCGGCGTCAAGGTCTGGATCTTCAAGGGCGAGGTGCTGCGACCCGCCGCCTCCGCCGAGGCGTAGGAGCCGTCCATGCTGATGCCCAAGCGCGTCAAATACCGCAAGGCCCAGCGCGGCAACATGCGCGGCAAGGCCCAGCGGGGCTCGACGCTGTCGTTCGGCGAGTACGGGCTCAAAGCGCTCGAGCCCGGGTGGGTGACCAATCGCCAGATCGAGGCCGCGCGCGTGGCGCTCACGCGCAGCCTCAAGCGCGGCGGCAAGGTCTGGATCCGCGTGTTTCCCGACAAGCCGGTGACGAAGAAGCCGGCGGAGACGCGCATGGGCAAGGGCAAGGGCAACCCGGAGGAGTGGGTGGCCGTGGTCAAGCCGGGGCGGATTCTCTACGAGATGGAGGGCGTGCCGGAGGACGTCGCGCGCGAGGCGTTCCGTACGGCGGCCAACAAGATCGGCATCACGACCAAGTTCGTGATGCGAACGCGGAGCTTGTAAGCCATGAAGGCGGCGAAGTGGCGTGACCTGTCTGAGGACGAGCTGACGCAGAAGGCGCGCGACCTGTCCGAAGAGATCTTCAACCTGCGCTTCCAACTCTCGATGGGGGTCGCCAAGAACCCGTCGCGGATCGGTCAGGCGCGCCGCGACCTGGCGCGCGCCTATACCATCCAGCGCGAGCGCGGCGGCGCCCTGTTGGCCGTCGCGGCGCCCGCGAGCGCGCCGGCGACGGTGCCCGAGCCGCGGGCCGCCAAGAAGGTAGCGACCACGCGGCGCGCGGCCAAGCCCGCGAAGCCCGCGAAGGCGAAGACGGCCAAGAGCGGCGGCAAGGCCGCGGCCGCGAAGAAAAAAGCGAAAGGGTAAGCCGTGGGCGAGCGCAAGAGTCGCGAGGGCGTCGTCATCAGCGACGCCATGCAGAAGACGCGGGTGGTGCGCATCGAGCGGGTCTTCCGCCATCCGCGCTACCAGCGGGTCATACGCATGAGCAAGAAGCTCAAGGCGCACGACGAGGCCAACGAGAGCCACGTGGGCGACCGCGTGCTGATCGAGGAGACGCGTCCGCTGTCCAAGGAGAAGCGCTGGCGCATCCGCTCGATCCTCACGCGGGCGGCGCAATGATCCAGCCGCGCTCCATGCTGGACGTGGCCGACAACTCCGGCGCCCGGAAGGTGCAGTGCATCCGGGTCATGGGTGGCGCCAACAAGCGCTACGCCTCGCTGGGGGACACCGTGATCGTCGCCATCAAGGAAGCGTCGCCCGACGGCACCGTCAAGAAGGGCGAGGTGGCGCGGGCGGTGGTCGTGCGCACGGTGAAGGAAGTCCGCCGCAAGGACGGCTCCTACATCCGCTTCGATCGGAACGCCGTCGTTCTCATCAAGGCCGACGAGAATCCGGTCGGCACGCGGATCTTCGGTCCCGTGGCGCGCGAGCTACGCGAGCGGCAGTTCACGAAGATCATCTCTCTCGCCCCCGAGGTCATCTGATGCAGAGCGTTCACGTTCGTCGCGGCGACACGGTCGGCGTCATCGCCGGCAGCGAGCGCGGCAAGCGCGGCAAGGTGCTGCGCGTGCTGCCCGAGAAGGGCCGAGTGCTCGTCGAGCACGTCAACATGATCAAGAAACACCAGCGCCCGACGCAGAAGCTGCGGCAGGGCGGCATCATCGAGCGCGAAGGGCCGCTGGCCCTCTCCAACGTGCTCGTGGTGTGCCCGCGCTGCGACAAGCCGGCGCGCACCGGCGTCAAGGTGCTCGCGGACGGCCGCAAGGTCCGCACGTGCCGCCGCTGCGGCGAGTCGGTCGACAGAGGTTAGCGCCATGGCCAAAGCAGACGCGACGAAGCCCACCCCGCGGCCCCAGCAGCAGCAGCAAGCCGGCAAGGGAGGCGCGCAGGCCAAGGGCCAGCCGCGCAAGGAGAAGGGTCCGGAGACCGCGCCGGCCATCGCCAAGGGCCGGCCCAAGGGCACGGGGCAGGTCGCCGCGCGCCTCAAGGACACCTACGCCAAGACCATCGTCCCCGCGCTCATGAAGGAGCGCGGCTACGACAACGTGTGGGCCGTGCCGCGGCTGAACAAGATCGTGATCAACATGGGCGTCGGCGAGGGCCGCGACAACGCGAAGATCATGGACTTCGCGACGGCCGATCTGCAGGCGATCACGGGGCAGAAGCCCATCGTCACACGTGCGAAGAAGTCGATCGCGAACTTCAAGCTGCGCGAGGGCGTGCCCATCGGCGCCAAGGTCACTCTGCGCGCGGCGCGGATGTACGAGTTCTTCGACCGGCTCGTCAACGTCGCCCTGCCTCGCGTACGCGACTTCAAAGGCGTGCCGCCGAAGGGCTTCGACGGCCGCGGCAACTACGCGCTCGGCCTGCGCGAGCAGCTGATTTTTCCGGAGATCGTCTACGACAAGATCGACAAAGTCCGGGGCATGGACATCATCTTCGTGACCACGGCCCGGACCGACGAGGATGCGAAGGCGCTCCTCGCGCATCTCGGCATGCCGTTCAGGGAGTCATAGCGTTATGGCCAAGACCGCGCTCATCATGAAGTCGCAGGCGACGCCGAGGTTCAAGACGCGCGCCTATCACCGCTGCAAGCTCTGCGGGCGCCCGCGGGCGTACATCCGCAAGTTCCAGATGTGCCGGCTCTGCTTCCGCGAGCTCGCGCTCAAGGGTGAGGTGCCGGGCGTCGTGAAGGCGAGCTGGTAGCATGCGCAGCGATCCCATCGCCGACCTTCTCACGCGCATTCGCAACGCCAGTCGGGCCGAGCACGAGAAGTGCGACATCCCCTCCAGCAAGCTCAAGGTCCGCATCGCAGAGCTTTTGAAGGACGAGGGCTTCATCAAGAACTTCCGCGTGCTGGAGGATCGTAAGCAGAACATGCTCCGCGTGTACCTCAAGTACGGCACCGGCAACGAGAAGATGATCTCGGGTCTCGTGCGCGTGTCCACACCGGGCCGGCGCGTCTACGTCACGCACGACAAGATCCCCTCGATCCTGGCCGGCATGGGCGTGGCGCTCGTGTCGACCTCGAAGGGCGTCGTCACCGACCGCGAGGCCCGTAAGCAAAAGGTCGGCGGCGAAGTCCTCGCCTACGTGTGGTAGGGGGCCCAACATGTCTCGCATTGGCAGGAAGCCCGTTCCTATTCCCCAGGGCGTGAAGGTCCAGGTGGCTGACGGCACCGTGCGCGCAGAGGGGCCGAAGGGCAAGCTGAGCCAGCCCATCCCCACGCCGCTCTCCGCAAAAGTCGAGGGCAACATGCTGCTCATCGTGCGGCCGGACGATGAGCGTCACGTGCGCGCGCTGCACGGTCTCACGCGGGCGCTCATGGCCAACATGGTGTCCGGCGTGAAGGACGGCTTCGAGCGCAAGCTCGAAATCGTGGGCATCGGCTACCGCGCCCAGATGCAAGGCAAGGCGATCCAGCTAGCGCTCGGCTACTCGCACCCGGTGATCTTCCCGCTGCCCGACGGCGTCACGGCGGAGATCGACAAGCAGACGGCCATCACGCTGAGGGGCGCCGACAAGGCGCTGCTCGGCCAGACGGCCGCCAAGCTGCGCGCGCTCCGCAAGCCCGACCCCTACAAGGGCAAGGGCATCCGGTACCTCGGCGAGTACGTCCGCCGCAAGGTCGGTAAGAAGGCGGGCGCAAAGTGATCACGCGGGATCGCCGCAGCCCCCGTGACAAGCGCCACTACCGGCTTCGGCGCTACGTCCGCGGCTCTTCCGCGCGACCGCGGCTCGCCGTGTTCCGAAGCCTCGGCCACATCTATGCCCAACTCGTGGACGACGACGCCGGCCGCACGGTGCTGGCGGTGGACAGTCGCAGCAAGACGTTCCTCGAGCAGCACAAGACGGGCGGCAACGTGGCCGCCGCCAAGGCCGTCGGTACGCTCCTGGCCGAGAAAGCCAAAGCGGCCGGCATTCAGAGCGTGGTGTTCGATCGCGGCGGCTACCAGTACCACGGCCGGGTGAAGGCGTTGGCGGATGCCGCGCGCGCCGGCGGCCTCACCTTCTAACGCAGGAGATAGCCGAGTGGCGGAATCGAAGATCGACCCGAGCGTGCTGGAGCTGAACGACCGCGTGGTCTCCATCAACCGCGTGGCGAAAGTCGTCAAGGGCGGCCGGCGCTTTTCCTTCACGGCGCTGGTCGTCGTGGGCGACGGGCGCGGCCACGTCGGCGTGGGGCTCGGCAAGGCCCACGAGGTTCCGGAGGCGATTCGCAAGGCGGTCGAGCACGCGAAGAAGGATCTGATCTTCGTCCCCCTGCGTGAGACGACGATTCCCTGCGAGATCACGGGGCACTTCGGCGCCGGACGCGTGTTTCTCAAGCCCGCGGTCCCCGGCACCGGCGTCATCGCCGGCGGCGCGGTGCGGCCGGTGCTCGAAGCGGCGGGAATCCAGGACATCCTCACCAAGACGCTCGGAACGAACAATCCGCACAACGTGCTGAAGGCGACGATCGACGCGCTGCGCCGGATCAAGCGGCTTCAAGATCTGCACGCCGCGCGGCGCAAGAGCGCCGCGGACGGCGGCGGCGTGGAGGAGACGGCCGGTGCCCGGCAAGAAGCTTAGGATTACCTTGACCAGGTCGATCATCGGGCTCTCGCCCAAGCAGGAGGCGACGGTCAAAGCGCTCGGGCTGCGTCGCATGCACCAGACTGTCTCGCACGAGGACACCGCGACGATCCGCGGCATGATCGCCGCCGTGCCACACGTGCTGCAGGTGAGCCATGAAACTCAGTGATCTCCGGCCGGCGCCGGGTGCGGTGAAGTCCCGCAAGCGCGTGGGACGCGGTCCGGGCTCGGGCCACGGCAAGACGTCGACCAAGGGCAACAAGGGGCACAACGCGCGCTCCGGCGGCGGCAAGGGCGGCGGCTTCGAGGGCGGCCAGATGCCGCTCTACCGGCGGCTGCCCAAGCGCGGCTTTCTGCCGTATGGCGGCCGTGACGACTACGCGATCGTGAACCTCAAGTCGCTCGGGAGCTTCGGCGCCAACGCCGTGGTTGATCCCGAGGCGCTGGTGAAGGCCGGGCTGATCAAGAATGGCGAGCGCGGGCGCGTCAAGGTGCTGGGGGGCGGCGACGTCGAGCACGCGCTGACCGTGCGGGCGCACGCGGTGAGCGAGTCGGCCAAGGCCAAGATCGAGGGCAAGGGCGGTCGCGTCGAAGTCCTCGGCGCTAAGACGGTGTCGGCCTCGTGATCGAAGGCCTGGCAAGCTTCCAGAACGTCTTCAAGATCCCGGAGCTGAAGCGCCGCGTCCTCATCACGGCGGGTCTGCTCATCGCCTATCGCCTCGGCGCGCACGTGCCGACGCCCGGCATCGACGGGCACGCCCTGGCGCGCGTCTTCGATCAGGCGCAGAACACGCTGCTCGGCATGGTCGACCTCTTCTCGGGCGGCAACCTGCGCCGGCTGTCGATCTTCGCGCTGGGCATCATGCCGTACATCTCGGCCTCGATCATCCTGCAGCTGCTCACCGTGGTCATCCCCGCCCTCGAGCGGTTGGCCAAGGAGGGCGAGGCCGGACGCAAGAAGATCACGCAATATACGCGCTACGGCACGATCGTGCTGTCGGTGGTGCAGTCGCTCGGCATCGCGTACGGGCTCGAGTCGATGCGGCCCGAGGGCGTCGCGATCGTGCCGAATCCCGGCTGGGGCTTCCGGCTCCTGACGATGGTCACACTCACCGCCGGCACCGCGCTGATCATGTGGATCGGCGAGCAGATCTCCGAGAAGGGCGTGGGCAACGGCATCTCGCTGATCATCTTCGCGGGCATCGCCGTGCGGCTGCCGTCCGCTATCGCGGCCTCCTACACGCTGATCTCCAACCGCGAGCTGAGCTTGTTCACCTTCTTGATCATCGTCGGCGCCATGGTGCTGGTCACCGCCGCCGTCGTGCTCATGCAGGAGGGCCAGCGCAAGATCCCGGTGCAGTACGCCAAGCGCGTGGTCGGTCGCCGCGTGTACGGCGGGCAGTCGACGCACATTCCGCTTCGTATCAACACCGCCGGCGTCATTCCGGTGATCTTCGCCTCGTCGCTGATCCTCTTTCCGGCCACGCTGACGCGGTTCGTGCCGCACCCGTGGATGCAGGCCGTGTCGGACGCCCTATCGCCTGGCAGGCTGACCTACACGCTGCTGTACATGGGCCTCATCGTCTTCTTCACCTACTTCTACACGGCGATCGTCTTCAACCCCATCGACCTCGCCGACAACATGAAGAAGTACGGCGGGTTCATCCCGGGCGTCAGGCCGGGCAAGAAGACGGCGGAGTACATCGACCGGACCCTCACGCGCATCACGCTGCCGGGCGCGCTCTTCCTGGCCCTGATCTCCGTGCTGCCGGACTTGCTCATCCGCTGGTTCAACGTGCCGTTCTACTTCGGCGGCACGAGCTTGTTGATCGTCGTCGGCGTGGCCCTCGACACCGTGCGCCAGATGGAGTCGCATCTGCTCATGCGCAACTACGAGGGCTTCCTCAAACGGTCGCGGACGCGCTCGGGCGTGTTCTCCCGGACGTGACCATGCGCGTGGCGTTCCTCGGCCCACCCGGCGCCGGCAAAGGCACCCAGGCGCGCGAGCTCGCGCGTGAGTGGGACGTGCCGCACGTGGCCACCGGCGACATGCTCCGCGAAGCCGCGGCCGCCGGCACGCCGCTGGGCCGCGAGGCCAAGGGCTACATGGACCGCGGCGCGCTGGTGCCCGACGAGGTGATCATCCGCATGATCGCCGAGCGCCTGCGGCAGCCGGACGCCCGCAAAGGGTTTTTGCTCGACGGGTTTCCGCGCACGATCGCGCAGGCCGAGGCGCTGGAGCGCTTGCTGAAGGACCTGGGTCAGCCCCTCGAGCGTGTCGTCTACTTCGAGGTGTCCGAGCCGGAGCTACTGCGCCGGCTGACCGGGCGCCGGGTGTGCCGCGCCTGCCAGACGGCCTTCCACGTCGTCTCGGCGCCGCCGAAGGCGCCGGGCGTGTGTGATCGCTGTGGCGGTGAGCTCTACCAGCGCGAGGACGACAGCGAGGCGACCGTGCGCCACCGGCTCGGCGTGTACAACCGCCAGACGGCGCCGCTGCTCGACTGGTATCGGGACCGCGGCCTGCTCGTCGCCGTCAGGGGCGAGGGGCCGATCGCCGACATCCGCCGCGGTGTGCGCGACGCCGCCCAGGGAGCGGCGGCGTGATCGAGCTCAAGTCCTCGCGCGAGATCGGCCTCATGCGCCGCGGCGGGCACATTCTCGCCGAAGTCATGGATCGCCTTCGCGACAGCGTCAAGCCCGGCATGTCGACCCTCGAGATCGACGAGGACGTGGAGACGTTCATCACGGCGCGCGGCGCCAAGCCCGCCTTCAAGGGCTATCGCGGCTTTCCGGCCACGGTGTGCATCTCGATCAACGAGGAAGTCGTCCACGGAATTCCGTCGGCGCACCGCCGGGTCAAGGAGGGCGACATCGTCGGCCTGGACCTGGGGTGTATCGTGGAGGGGTACTACGCGGACTGCGCGTTCACCCTCGCGATCGGCGACGTGCCCCCGAAGGTGCAGCAGCTGCTCGACGTCACCCGCGAGAGCCTCGATCAGGCCATCCAGGAGTGTCGTCCGGGCCGGCGCCTCTCCGACGTGTCGCACGCGGTTCAGGTGCACGTGGAGCGTCACGGCTTCGCCGTCGTGCGCGCGTTCGTCGGCCACGGCATCGGTCGCGCGCTGCACGAGGACCCGCAGGTCCCAAACTTCGGCGACCCGGGACGCGGGCCGCAGCTGCGGCCGGGCATGGTGCTGGCGATCGAGCCGATGGTCACGATGGGAAGCTGGGAAGTAAAGGTGCTCGACGACGGCTGGACGGCGGTGACACGGGACGGCAGCCTGGCCGCCCACTTCGAGCACACGATTGCAGTGACCGAGGCGGAGCCCGAGGTGTTGACGAGTCGGACGGGACGCTCCGTCCAGGCGGCGTGAGCCATGGCGAAAGAAGACGCGATCGAGGTCGAAGGCACCGTGGTGGAGCCACTGCCGAACGCGATGTTCCGCGTCGAGCTGGAGAGCGGGCACCGGGTGCTCGCGCACGTCAGCGGCAAGATGCGCATGAACTTCATCCGCATCCTGCCGGGCGACCGCGTGAAGGTCGAGCTGTCGCCGTACGACCTCACGCGCGGCCGGATCACGTACCGGTTCAAGTGATAACGAGCGTAAGGAGCGGGCGAGAACCACGATGAAAGTGCGACCGTCGATCAAGACGCGCTGCGAGCATTGCAAGATCGTCAAGCGCGCGGGCGTGACGCGGGTGATCTGCAAGAACCCGCGCCACAAGCAGCGGCAAGGCTAAGAGGACACCTATGGCGAGAGTAGCGGGAGTCGATCTGCCGAGGGAGAAGCGAGGCGAGATTGCGGTCACGTACATCTACGGGATCGGCAAGCCGACCGCGATCAACGTCCTCCGGAAGGCCAACGTCGACCCGAACAAGCGGGTCAAGGCGTGGTCGGACGAGGAGACGGCACGGGTGCGCGAGATCATCGAGCGGGAGCTGAAGGTCGAAGGCGACCTGCGGCGCGAGATCTCGATGAACGTCAAGCGCCTCATGGACATCGGCTCCTATCGCGGCATTCGCCACCGCCGTGGCCTCCCCGTCCGCGGGCAGCGGACACACACCAACGCCCGGACCCGCAAGGGCAAGACCCGCGGCGTGATGGTCAAGAAGAAGCCGGTGGCCGCGGCCCCGGCCGCGCCGGCGGCCGCAGCAGCGCCGAAGGCGGGAGCGTAAGTCATGGCCGACCAGACTCCAGGCAAGCCGGCGCCGCGCAAGAAGGGCGGCAAGCGCAAGGAGCGTCGCGAGGTGCGGACGGGCGTCGCCCACGTCCAGGCGACGTTCAACAACACGATCGTCACCCTCACCGACAAGACCGGCAACGTCGTGTCGTGGTCCAGTGCCGGAAGCGCCGGCTTCAAGGGCTCGCGCAAGTCCACGCCATTCGCCGCGCAGACGGCTGCCGAGCTGGCCGCGCGTAAGGCGATGGAGCACGGCCTCAAGCAGATCGAAGTCTTCGTGCGCGGGCCCGGTGCCGGCCGCGAGGCGGCGATCCGGTCGCTGCAGGCGGTGGGCCTGGAGATCACCGCCATCCGCGACGTCACGCCGATTCCGCACGACGGCTGCCGGCCGCCGAAGCGGCGGCGGGTGTAGGGGGCCGCGATGGCGCGATACCGTGACGCGAAGTGCCGGCTCTGCCGTCGTGAGGGCATGAAGCTGTTCCTCAAAGGCGCGCGCTGCTTCACTGACAAGTGCGCGATCGAGCGCCGGAACTATCCCCCGGGACAGCACGGCCTCAACCGCGGCAAGCTCACTCCGTTCGGCGTCCAGCTGCGCGAGAAGCAGAAGGCCAAGCGTATCTACGGCGTGCTGGAGTCGCAGTTCCGCAAGTACTTCCAGTGGGCCGAGCGCGAGAAGGGCGTGACCGGCGAAAATCTCTTGAGGCTGCTCGAGCTGCGGCTGGACAACGCCGTGCACCGTCTCGGCTTTGCCGCCTCGCGCCGCGAGGCGCGGCAGATGGTGGCGCACGGCCACTTCGCGGTCAACGGCCGCAAGGCGTCGGTGCCTTCGATACTGCTGAAGGTCGGCGACGCCGTCCAGCTGCGCGCGACGTCGAAGCTCGCCGCGCGCGTCGATGACAACCTCAACGCCGGCCGCGGCCAGGTGCCGCCGTGGCTGGAGATCGAGCCCAACGAGCGGCGGGGCGTGGTGCGCAGCCTGCCGCTGCGCGAGGACATCCAGATTCCCGTCACCGAGCAGCTCATCGTCGAGCTGTACAGCAAGTAGGAGCCCAGTGACGATGCCGCGTATTCCGTTTCAGAAGCCCAAGAAGGTGGAGTGGGAGATCCTGAGCGACCGCTACGGCCGCCTGGTGGCGGAGCCGTTCGAGAAGGGCTACGCCCTCACCGTCGGCAACTCGCTGCGGCGCACGCTGCTGTCGATCGTACCCGGCGCGGCTGTGTCGTGGGTCAAGATCGACGGCGTGCGCAGCACCGAGACCAAGATCCCCGGCGTCGTCGAGAGCACGCTCGACGTCCTGCTCAATCTCAAGAAGCTCTCCGTGCAGGTGCCCTCGCAGGAGCCGCGCGTCGTGCGTCTCGAAGTGAGCGGTCCCAAGACCGTCACCGGCCAGGACGTGCCCGAGACCGACGTCGAGATCATGAACCCCGAAGTCACGCTCTTCAGCGTCGAGCCGGGCGCGCGGGTGAGCATGGAGCTCGGCATCGGTGTCGGCCGCGGCTACGAGTCGGCGGAAGGCAAGCGTCAGGCGCCGGCGGGCGCGCTGGTCGTCGACGCGGCCTTCTCGCCGATCACGCGGGTGGCCTACAACGTCGAGATGTCGCGACTGGGCAAGATCACCGACTACGAGAAGCTCGTGGTGGAGATCTGGACCGATGGATCCGTGAGTCCGGACGACGCCCTCACCCGGGCCTCGACGTTCCTGCGCGATCACTTCGCGCCGCTGACCACCGGCGCGCCCGAGGAGGACGAGGAGGCCGAGGTCGCCTCCAGCGAGGCGTTCCTGCGCGACGCCCTCGGCAAGACCCTCGAGGAGCTGGCCCTGCCCGCGCGCGCGATCAACGCGCTCAAGGGCGCCGACATGCACGTCGTCGCCGATCTCGTGCAGAAGAACGAGACGGACCTCGTCGACGTGAAGAACCTGGGCGAGAAGTCCATCGACGAGATCAAGACCGCGCTCGCCACGCTGGGGCTCTCGCTGGGCATGCGCATCGACCCCACCGTCCTGGGCGCGCTCGGGCGCGGTGCGGCCGGAGGGCTCCGATGAGGCACGGCAAGGCCACCTACAAGCTCGGCCGGCTCACCCAGCATCGCTGGGCGCTCTTCCGCAATCTCCTCGTGGCGCTGTTCCGCCACGAGCGGATCACGACCACGGAGGCCAAGGCCAAGGCGGTGCGCGGCGCCGCCGAGCACATGATCACGCTGGCCAAGCGTGAGGATCTGCACGCCCGGCGCCAGGTGTTGACGATGGTGCCCGACGCGCGCGTGGTCGGCACGCTGTTCGACACGATCGCGGCGCGCTTCTCGGACCGCAACGGCGGCTACACGCGGATCATCAAGACCGGACGGCGCCCCGGCGACAACGCCCCGATGGTGATTCTGGAGCTGGTCGACCGCGCCGACGGGGGCAAGGAGCGCAAGGACGGCGCGGAGAAGAAGGAAAAGGCGCCGAAGGGCGAGGCGGGGACTGCCGCCCGCGGCAAGCGCAAGAAGAAGGAGAAGGCCGCCGCCGCGTCGTCCTGACCGTCCGCTCGCGCTATACTTGGCGCCCATGACGACCGAGGAGTGGTACGACGGCGTCACCGGGGCGTTGCTCGCCGAGAGTCCTTTCCGTCGCTCCGAGTACTTCACATCGTGCCAGTCCTCGCGTGCTTTCGCCGCGCTCGCCCACGACGTCCCGTGGTCGGCCGCGCTCTGTGCGACAGCTCTGCTGGAGGAGGAGGTGGTCGAGATCGCCCGTACCGTGGACCGTGGCCTGGTCCAGCACTACGGCGTTCGCCCCGACTGGGGCGCCGCCAACTACACGGTCCACGAGGCGATCGAGCAGGAAGAATCCGGTGAGACGAAGAAGACGATCCTCGGTCATCTGGAGACTGCCGAGGACCGTCGCGCCGCCGAGGCCGCGATGCGCGCGATGCACGAGCTGCTCGTCGCGTACGCCGACGGTCTGGCGCGGCGCTATCCTGCGTAGCACGCTCAAACCGTAGTCCGAAGGAGGGGCGACGATGCCTCACTATCTCAGCGCGCATGAGCTCGGACAGACGGCGCCCGCGGAGCTCGACTCGTTCGCGTCGCCGATTCCCACCCAGGTCGTGTCCAATGGCGAGTACAACCCGCTCCCGCAGACTCGCGAGCAGCGGCGCGTCGAAGCCCGCATCGGGCAGCTCGCCGAGGAGCTGAGCCCGCGCCACGGGCTGAGCCGCCGCGCCTTCCTGGCGTCGAGCGCCGGCATGGCCGCGGCCTTTCTGGCCATGAACGACGTCTTCGGCCCGGTCTTCGACGTCACGCGCGCGGAGGCGCAGCAGCCGGGCGTCGCGGCGCAGCGGGCCGGCGCCCTCGCCGGGCAGTTCATCGTGGACGTGCAGACGCACTTCGTCCGCGACGACTTCAAGCAGGCCGGCCTGCTGGACCTGGCCAAGTACGCCAAGCAGCACTGGAACCCGGCGCTGACCGGAGAAAACGACCTCGCGCGCTTCAAGTTCGAGAACTACGTGCGCGAGGTGTTCGTGGACAGCGACACGAAGGTCGCGCTGCTTTCCGGCGCGCCGTTCGACGATTCGAGCTGGGATCTCCTGACCAACGACCAGATCAACGCCGCGCGCGCGGGCATCAACCGCATCGCCGACTCGCGGCGCCTGCTCTCGCACGCCGTCTTCACCCCGAAGAAGAGCAACTGGATGGGTGAAGTCGATCGGGCGATCGCCGAGCTCAAGCCCGACAGCTGGAAGGGCTACACCATCGGCGACCCGCTGTTTCCGTCCAAGCTTGGCTCGTACTGGCGGCTCGACGACGAGAAGCTGATGTACCCGTTCTATGAGAAGATCGCCAAGTCCGGCATCAACACCGTGTGCATCCACAAAGGGTTGCTGCCGCAGGACTACGAGAAGTCGTGGCCGAACGTGTGGGAGTACGCGACGGTGTCCGATCTCGGAAAAGCGGCGAAGGACTGGCCGCAGATCAACTTCGTCATCTATCACTCCGCGCTGCGCGCGTTCCTGGAGCCGCCCGACGTGGCGCTCGGCGAGTTCGACCAGACCGGACGCATCAAGTGGGCGACGGACCTGGCCGAGATTCCGAGCAAGTTCGGCGTCAGCAACGTGTACGGCGAGGTCGGCACGTCGTTCGCGACGTGCGCGGTCGCCAATCCGCGCATGGCGGCGGCGCTGATGGGCACGCTGGTGCGCGGGCTCGGCGTCGACCACGTGCTGTGGGGCAGCGATTCGGTGTGGTACGGCTCACCGCAGTGGCAGATCGAAGCGCTGCGGCGTCTCGAGATTCCCGACGAGATGCGCCGCAAGCACAATTTCGCGGCGCTCGGCGCGGCCGACGGGCCGACCAAGACCGCGATCTTCGGCGGCAACGCCGCGCGCCTGTACCGCATCAACCAGCGCGCGGCGCTCGGCGAGATCACCGGCGACAAGATCGCCGCGATCAAGGCGGAGTACGTGGCGGCGGGCGGTATGCGCAGCAACCGTCGCTACGGCTACGTGCACCGCGCGACGGCGTAGCGGTCCGGTCTTCCGGCGCGGGGCCCGCGCCCCGCGCCGGCTCACCGCCCGGTGTCGGTCAGCGTAGGGTCGACGTTGGTCGCGACGTTCACGCGCGCGTCGATGCCGAACAACACGATGCCCGCGGTCTCGCGGGTGTGCTGTTCGTCCGTCTCCTCGGAGCCGGCGTCGATGATGACACCCTTGTTCAGCACGTGATCCATGACGTCCAGCGTCGTGCGTTCGCGGTGCAGTGTGGTCCGGCGCATGCGGTAGATGGCTGCAACGCATGTGCCGGCGATGCGGGAGTCACCGAGGCCGGGATCACGCATTCGCGGTGATCCCGGCGCCGGCGAATCAACAGCCTATTTGAGGTGCTGGCGGAAGAACGCGAGCGTGCGGCGCCACGCGTCTTCCGCGGACGCCTTGTTGTACACGTCGGACCGCTCGTCGTTGAAGAAGCCGTGGTCGACGTTCGGATAGATGTGAATCTCCGACTGCTTGCCGGCTTTCTTGATCGCCGCGTCGGTGTCTTTCGCCACCTGCGGCGTCACGAAGCCGTCCTTCTCCGCAAAGAGCCCGAGCACCGGCCCCGAGAGCTTGGCGTAATCCGGCTTCACATTGGGATGGATGCCGTAGAAGTTCACGGTCGCGCCGACGTTGGGATTCAGCGTGGCGGCGAACAGGGCGAGCTGGCCGCCCATGCAGAAGCCCACGGCGCCGAGCTTGGAGGTCGACGACTGACCGGCGAGGAATGTCGCCGCGCCGCGCAGGTCCTTCTCGGCCTGCCCGATATTGAGGGCCATGAAGAGCTTGCCTGCGCCGTCCGGCTCATTCGCGGTCTTACCGTGATACATGTCGGGCGCCAGCGCCGAGAAACCCTCCACGGCGAACCGGTCGCAGACGCTCTTGATGTGACCGACGAGACCCCACCACTCCTGGATCACGAGCACGCCCGGTCCCTTGCCGGACTGGGGAGTCGCGAGATAGCCGGACGTCGTGCCGCCGTTGGACGGGAACTGCACCATCCTTCCTGCCATGCCGGTCTCCTTTATGACGGGATGAGCTGAGGACCCGACGCCGCCGGCGGCGTGACCTTCACCGCCGTCACGTGGCGCTCGTCGGCCTCGAGCACCGTGATGGTATACCCGTCGACCTGGAATTCCTCGCCGCGGCGGGGAATCCGGTGCAGCGTCGCCAGGACCAGTCCGGCCACGGTCTCGTACTCGCGCTTGGGCAGCGTCCAGTCGAGCGCCTCATTGAGCTCCTCCAGCCGCGTTCGCGCGGCCACGAGATAGCTGCCGTCGGGCAGGCGCTCGAGGGTCGCGGACGCGCGGTCGTGCTCGTCGCGGATCTCGCCGACGATCTCCTCGAGGATGTCCTCGAGAGTCACGACACCGGTCGAGCCGCCGTATTCGTCCACCACCACCGCCATGTGGTTGCGCGAGCGCTGCATCTCGCGCAGCAGGTCGTCGATGCGCTTGGTCTCGGGAACGTAGACCGGCGGCCGCATGAGCTCCGTGAGCATGCGCGCCTCGCCGCCGCGGGCGAGGATGTCCATCACGCCGACGACGCCAAGGATGTTGGTCTCGCGCTGCTGGTAGATCGGGATCCGCGAGAAGCCGCGCCGCTGCACGAGCGCGATCGCGTCCTCGGCCGTCGCGGTGTCGGGCAACATCGCGACCTCGACGAGCGGCACCATGATCTCGCGCACGGTGGTGTCGCCCAGGTCGAAGATCTTGTCGATCATCTCAGCTTCCTGCGTGGTCACGTCGGCTTCGCCCGGCTCCATCGACAGCAGCGCCTTGAGCTCCTCGCGTGAGACGAAGTGCCGCGTGTCGGCACGTGGACCACCGAACAGGCGCAGCACGCTCGAAACGATCACGTTGGCGGTGAAGACGAACGGCACCAGCAACGCGGAGGCCCAGCGCAGCGGCGCGAAGAGCTTGAGGATCAGGCTGGTCGCCCACTCGCGCGCCACGGCCTTGGGGATGATCTCGCCGAACACGAGCATGATCGGCGTGATGACCGCCGTCGCCACCAGCCACGCCCACCCGCCGAACGCCGGCATGAGCACCAGCGTGGTGATCGACGACGCGACGATGTGCGAGATCGTCACGCCCATCATCGCCGTGGAGAGGATTCGCTCGGGATGGGCAAAGGCGTCGAGATAGCGCGCGGCGATCTTGCTGCCCTCCTCGGCGAGATGACGCAGGCGCAGGCGGTTCGCCGCGATGAACGCCATCTCCGCGGCCGAGAAGAACATCGTGCTCAGCAGACACAGGGCGGCGATCCACTCGAGCGTCATGCCGCCTGCTCCGTTGGCTGGGGCGTGCTCAGCGAGAGCAGCACCTCGACCACTCGGGTGCGCTCGATCTTCTCGACCGTCACCGACAGCTCCGGCGTCTCCATACGCTCGCCGCGGCGTGGCACGCGGCCGAACAAATCGAGCACCCAGCCGCCGACCGTGTCGTAGGCCTCGTTGGAGATCGTGAGGCCGGTGGCGGTGTTCAGATCGTCGACCGACAGCTTGCCGGCCACGCGGTAGGTGCGCGCGTCGAGCTTCTGGATCAGCCGCTCCGGCTCGTCGTATTCGTCGGCGATCTCGCCGACCAGCTCCTCCAGCAGGTCCTCGAGCGCTACCAGCCCCGCCGTGCCCCCGTATTCGTCTACGACGATCGCGATGTGCAGCTTCTTGGCCTGGAACTCCTGCAGCAGCGCGTCGGCGCGCTTGGACTCCGGCACGAAGTACGGCGGGTGCAGGTGCGTTCGGAGGTCGAAGTCGGCGGGCAGGCCGCGCACGTGCGGCAGCAGGTCCTTGGTGTAGAGCACGCCGACGATCACGTCGATCGAGCCCTCGAACACCGGCACGCGCGAGTGTAGCTGCTCGCGCAGCGCCGGTAGGATCTCGCCGGCCGGGGTCTCGATGTCCAGGCAGAACATGTCCGTCCGCGGGACCATCACCGAGCGCACGAGCGTGTCTTCGAGCTCGAAGACCTTGTGGATCATCTCGCGCTCTTCACGCTCCACCACGCCTTCGCTGGCGCCTACGTCGACGAGCGTGCGCAGCTCCTCTTCGCTGAGCGCCGCCTGCGTCTCGACGCCGCGGCCGACGAGGCGCACCGTCAGGGTCGTGAGCCCGGCCAGCACGCCACGGATCGGCGTCAGCAGCCATTCGAGCAAGCGCACCGGCCGCTCCACGATCGCGAGAAAGCGCTCGGGATACTTGACGGCGAGCGTCATCGGCAGCACCTCGCCGAAGGTGGTGAGGAGCACCACCATGGCGATCAGCTCGACGAGCAATCCCCAGTGGGGGCCGAACAAGAAGTGCGCGACGTGCGTCGCCAGCGCGGAGGCGCCGATGTTGATCAGCGTGATGCCGACGAGCAGCGTCACGAGCAGGTCGTGCGGCCGCGAAACGACGGGCGCCAACGCGCCCTGAGGGTGCTCGGCGGCGATCCGTCGCAGCCGCGCCCGCCCGAGCGAGAAGTAGGCGGCCTCGGCGCCCGAGAGCATCCCGGACATGACGATGAGCGCGCCGAGCAGGAGCAGCTGGAGGACCAGGCTGTCACCCACGGAAGTGCTCGAATCCCGCCGCCACCTTCACGGCGCGGCCGCGGCCGTCGATCCAGCGCGTGCCCGAGCCGGGCACGATCTCGCCGACGGCGGTGAGTGGCGTCCCCGTCGCGTCCGCGAGCCCGTCGCGCAGACGGCCGGTGGCGCCGGAGTCGCAGACGACCAGCAGCTCGTAGTCCTCTCCGCCGCCGGTCGCCCAGTCGAGCGGATCGATGTCGAGGGCCTCGGCCACGGCGCGCGTAGCGTCGCCAACGGGCAGCCGGTCGACGTCGACACGCGCCCCGACGCCGCTTTCGGCGACCAGCCGGCCGAGGTCCGTTCCGAGGCCATCGGAAAGGTCCATCATCGCCGTGACGCCACCGGCGTCGGCGAGCCACCGCGCTTCCGGCACGCGCGCGCGCGGCCGAAGGTGCGCCGCGGTGACCTCGTCGATCCGCGCGGGATCGACGCCGCGCGGCGCCGTTTCCCGCTCGAGAATCGCGAGACCCGCTGCCGCGCGGCCGAGCGTCCCGGTCACGGCGATGACGTCGCCGGGACGGGCGGTGGAGCGTAGGATCGGGCGCACGGCGTCGCCGAGCAGGGTGACGCTCACCAGCCAGCCCGACGGCGATGCCGACGTGTCGCCGCCGACGATGACGACACCATGCGCGTCGGCGACCGCGAGCGCCCCCTCGTAGAACGCCTCGATCTCGTCGACCCCGGTGCCCTTCGGACAGCCGAGGCCGACCAGCGCCCACCGCGGGATGCCGCCCATGGCGGCGATGTCGGAGACGTTCACCGCGAGCGCCTTGGCGCCGATGTCCGCGGGCTCGGCCCAGCGGCGGCGAAAGTGTACGTCTTCCACCAGCAGATCGGTCGTCACGAGCAGCGAGGCGCCACTGTGAGCCTCGAGCACCGCGCAGTCGTCACCGACACCCGTCAGCAGGCCAGCCGCGCGGCGGCGGACACGCTCGCGAATGAGCCGGACGAGGTCGTCCTCGCCCGGTCTATCACCGGTCACGGGGCGACGGCGGTCCTGCCCAGGAAGTTGCCGAGCAGCCGCTTCCCCTCGACGGTCAGAATCGACTCGGGATGGAACTGCACGCCTTCGACGGGCCACTGCCGATGCCGCACGCCCATGATCTCGCCGTCCTCCGCCCACGCGGTCACCTCCAGCGTGTCGGGAACGGTATGCGGCAGGATCACCAGAGAGTGATAGCGCGTCGCCGTGAACGGATTAGACAGGTCCGCGAACACTCCGCGGCCGTCGTGACGGATCTCCGAGGTCTTACCGTGCATCTGCGCCTTGGCGCGCGCCACGGTGCCGCCGAAGGCCTGGCCGATCGCCTGATGGCCGAGGCAGACGCCGAGGATCGGCGTGTGCTGGCCGAGACGCCGGATGACGTCGAGCGAGACGCCCGCGTCGTCGGGTGTGCCGGGGCCGGGCGAGATGACGATGCGCTCAGGCGCCAGCGCGGCGACGCCGTCGACGTCGATCGCGTCGTTGCGGACCACGCGCAGCTCAGCGCCGAGCTCGCCGAGATACTGGACGAGGTTGTAGGTGAACGAGTCGTAGTTGTCGATCACGAGAATCATGGGCGCGTTCCCGGCGTTGCCATCCTCAGGGCGAGGATCAGCCCGCGGGCCTTGGAGCACGTCTCGAGCCACTCCGTTTTCGGATCCGAATCGGCGACGATCCCGGCCCCGACCTGGATCGACGCGCGATTCCCGTGGCAGACGATCGTCCGGATCGTGATGCACGAGTCCAGATTGCCGGAGTACGCGACGTAGCCGACCGCGCCCGCGTACGGTCCCCGACGCGTCGGCTCGATCTCGTCGATGATCTCCATCGCGCGGATCTTCGGCGCGCCCGACACGGTGCCGGCGGGGAAGCACGCGCGGAGCACGTCGAACGCGTCGGCGCCCCGCCGTAGCGTGCCGACGACGTGACTGACCAGGTGCATGACGTGCGAGTACCGCTCGGTGGCCATGAACTCGGTGACCTTCACCGAGCCCAGCTCGGCCACGCGGCCGACGTCGTTGCGCCCCAGGTCCACGAGCATCACATGCTCGGCCCGCTCCTTGGGATCCCTCTTCATCTGCTGCTCGATGGCGACGTCCTGCGCCTCGGTTGCCCCGCGCGGGTGGGTCCCTGCGATCGGGCGCTCCTCCACGCGGTCGCCCTCGACGCGAACGAGCACCTCCGGTGAGGAGCCCACGATCGTCGTCTTGCCCAGGCGCAGGAAGAACAGATACGGCGACGGATTGATCGTCCGCAGCGCGCGGTACACCGTGAACGGATCGGCGTGCAGGCGGCAGTCGAGCCGGCGCGCGAGCACGATCTGGTAGGCGTCGCCGGCCGCGATGTATTCCTTGGCGCGACGAACGGCGTCACCGAAGGTGTCCTCGTCCATCGTGGACGTGAAGCCGTCCTCGCCGAGGGCGAGCAGCGGGCCCGGCGGCGTCAGCGGCAGCGGCGCCGGCGCGCGGACCGGACGCCCCAGCTTCGCCAGCGTCATGCCGATCTTCACCGCCGCGCGATCGTAGGCCGCGTCCAGCGACGCGGCG
>JBKOZH010000077.1:0-15100 GCA_046725765.1 Candidatus Methylomirabilota bacterium
GCGCCGCGTGGTCTCGACTGACGAAGCTGAAGTCGTTGCGCTCGCCGACATCAGTGTCGGAGGTCGTACGCATGCGGCTCCTGGTAAAGCTGGCCTCAGGTGCGTCCTGAACCCGCCGTCAGGGATACCCTGCGTTGCGGCGGTGCGCGATTGCTTTACAGTTTTTTCGATGGTCGAGAAGAACGATTCGGTCTGTGCCTCGTGTTGGCTGCCAATTCGCGCAGCACAAGACAAGGTCGTCGTTAACGGTGTCAAGACGTACCACGCCGAATGCGACGCCAGCGCCCACGAAGGCAAGAACCGCGAGTAGTCTAAACGGCCCACATTCGCAAGTTGTTACGCTCGGCACGCCGCGTCCCCGCGCACCTGCACGTCGAGGAAACGGGACTCCGGCGGGCTTTGATCGGTGCCGGCTGGTAGACGGGGCGGCCCTTCCACCTGCTACAATTTCGCGCGCGCCGGCCCGACGCTCTCGGGAGAGTCAATCAGATCGGGAGCACGCCATGATGTTCGCGCTGATTTTCGAGATTCTGTTCTGCGCCATCGCCGAGATGCTCATGTCCGCGGTGATGGTACTGGCGATCGGCGCCGTCACGCTCGTGATGGAACTGGCGAGTTATCTCGTTGTCTCCGGGCTCATTGACGGCACTCTCACGCTGCTCGCCCGTCTCGTAGACGTCGGCCTCGCCTCAGTCGTGCGGGCGGTGCGGGCGCTGTGGGAGCTGTTGGGCTAACTGACGGCTCCGCGTAGACGGTCATTTTCGGCGTCTACGCGATCATCGAGCGGGTCCCCCTTGCAGGTCCGTATGGGACCCTTTCGGTGTGCGGCGCACATGCCGTCACTCGGGGGCCGGTGCACGGCGCCAGAGGAAGCAACATCCCTGACGGCCTCGATCGGTATGGCGGACGCGGCGATACCCACAGATACCCACAATCTGATCTGCCGCGTAAATTTTCCTCAACGCGGCGGTGCACGCCTCGGCCGTCAGTCAGAGCGCATAGAAGCCTTTTTCGCGGGCGTGAGGCACGCAACGGTCGACCGCTGTGCCGGAATCGGTGCCGGATCAGCGTAATAGCGCCGCGCATGTCATCGCACCCAGTAGCACCGGCCACGAACGGAACGCCAGTAATCGCGCCCTCCGTCGCAGCCGGTACCATTCCGTAACAGACGCCTCAACCCACTTCTAATCCGAGGGTCGCAGGTTCGACTCCTGCCGGGCGCACCATTTATCGACCTACGGCAACAGCTTTTGCGTCGCGTTGCGCGGAGATCGCATCGTCTCGGGTGGGACTGGTACGTCACTTCCTGCTACACCCCCACCACCAGCACCACCACTTCCATCTCGACAAGATCCGCCGACACCGACAACCCCTCGCTGTCCTGAAATGTCGTTTCGATCTCCACTTTCCCGTCCGTCGTCGACACGCCCGCGTTAAAGAGCGGCTGCAGCCGCACCTGCACATCCTCCACGTGCTTGTCGCCGTCATGGTTGATGAAGCGGAACGACTGCAGCAGCGGATACACCGCCGTCACGGGCGCAGAAAGGCTGAACGGCACCTCGACGCGGTTGTCCTCCGGGAAGATCCGGCCCGGCCCGCCGAGCCGAATCGTCACAAATTCCATCGTTCTACCCCCGCGTTGATAATCTCCGAACCAACGGCCGCGGCCGGTCGTTATCCGGAAACACCACGTAATCGATCCAGCCCGAGAACGGATCGTCGTTGTTGTCATCGCCCAGGTGCAGCTGCGCTGTGACGTACACCGCGGGCCCGACCTCGCTTATCCCCATTCCGCACGACAGCTCCACGCGCAGCGTCTTGATGTGGTGGTCGGAGTTGTCGTACCGCACCTGATAGCCCGCCATCGCCACCCAGCAAGCCCGCGGCAGCCGATCTACCAGATACGTCCGATCCGCAGCCCGAAGTCCCGTCCCCGATGGGATGTCAATCCGCCCCGAGCGAAGTTGGATGGCCATGCCGCACCTCCTGTGCTCACACGAGAGGAGAACATAGACGCGGACATCCTGCATGTTGCCTCGGTCGTTTTCTTTTCTTTGACAACGCCTTCTCTTTGCCGTCTGTGCGAATGCCGCGACCAGGTGCGAGATGTGCCGACCCGGCGCCGAGCCACCGGCGCTGCGTGAGCGGCTCGCCACCGAGGGATCATGCAGGCCGTCCTCTCGGGCGGCGGCGGAATGGTCTCGACGATGGCCGACGATCCCCGCTTGAGCCAGCTGCTTCTCTAGCGATTAGAGAGCACGTCTGCCAGAACGTTCGGACATAAGCGCGGCAACGGCCGCTATCCCGCCGTCGCTCCAGCTCCGTCCGGACCAGGTCATCGACTGATGCGGCGCCCTGGCCTCGCATCCGCCAGCGCCCGCGACGACGGCTTACGCACGATCGTCAGCGGCACGCTGCCACCATCGAGTCGAACGTCTCCCTCGATCACGCGGAACCGCTCGGCGATGTAGCGCAGCGCCTCGAAACGCTCGCGGGCGCGTGGGTCGTCCTCAGGTACGTCGGCCCGCGCGTAGTCGAACGCGAGATGACCGCCGGGCTTCAGGAAGCGATCGATCTGCTCGATCACGGCAACTGGATTCGGGATGTACTTCAGGGCTTGCAGACAGACGACGAGGTCGAAGGGCTCATCGAACGGGGGCTTGCCGTCCGGCTCGATGGTCAAAATGCGGACGAACGGGTGCGTGTGGAAGCGCCAGCGCGTGAAGTGGAAGAGAAGGTTCGGGATGTCGGCGCACGTCAAACGAAGCTTCAGGTCGCGGTAGTAGCGGATGAGGCCGGTCGTGATCGGGGCGAGTCCGCAGCCATACTCGCAGACGGCGCTGCCGCGCCGGATCAGAGACACGAAACGCCGGGCCTGGAGCGGGTGCAGGGCCAGCCGGTACTGGTGGTGAAACAGTTGGTAAACGCTGCGTGGATCGAGCCAGCCCTGCCGCTGAGGCAATGCGTCGAGATCCGCCGCCGGCACGCCGATGCGCTGCCGATACACGCCGTGCAGGAAGTGGAACTCGTGTGGGTTGATCGGCCGATTACCGAGCTCGTTTACCCAGTAGTCCTGGAACTCACGCAGCCAGTCGAGCCGGACGTTCGCGTGAATGAGCCGCTCGTGAATGCCGGTCTTGATCAGGAAGCCAAGACCGTACAATCGCGCCCGGGCGCGCAGCCCCCACAGCGGGTCGAGTCCGATGCCGCTGTCAGCGGCATCCCAACGCGCCGGCAACTTCGCAGACTGCTGGGCAAAGAGTTGGTGGACATCCGGACGGAAGCCGTCGAAGCCGTTGGTGTTCGACATGCTGCACCGCCTTCAGACGCCGCTCCCACGTCTGGCTGCACGATCGTGCGACGTCCAACCGACTCGGTCGGGGGCAACATACTCGGCGGGAGTCGAGGCGAGAGCAAGAGGAATTTCCGGGCGCCACGCGGGGGAGGCACAGCGCCTCCCCCGCAGGGCAGTGTGGACGAACGACGTTACGGCAGCGAGACGGTGGTGTTGTCGCCGCTGGTGGACACAGTGAACGTGCCGATAGCGGTGTCGGCGGAATAGCCGTACGCGGCCCAGCCCGAGGGCGGCGAGGGCACGTTGGCCATGAACGGACCGGCGACCTGTCCCTGACCGTTGGTCACTCGGGTGCTCAGATCGCCCAGCGCAGCGGGCAGTACGCCCATGTGGGCGCCATAAATCGCGACGGCCGAGACGAGCGCACGGGCGTCGGCCTGGGCCTTCGCAATGCGAGCGCGCTGCTGCACGTTCGCGTACAGCGGCACGGCGATCGCGGCGAGAATGCCGATGATCGCGACGACGATCAGAAGCTCGATGAGCGTGAAGCCGCGCTGACCGCGCACCAACTTCTTTCTCCAGACTCCCGTCATATATCTCCCTCCCAAAGGGCGCGATGAAGGTAGATGGCGCCGACAGGAGCAGAAAGTGTGCCGAGCCCGTATCCTCAAGAACGACGTATCTTTTGGTGACATTCCACCCAGGGCGAGGGCGTCAGCCAGTCGACACTCAGGCCCACGCTGGCACGCCATTAAGGGCGAGAAAAAAGAAGGGCGAGAAAAAAGCGGCTGCCACAACGCGCCGAACGTCGGCAGCAGCTCGACCGGCGCGTTCTTCGGCGGCGTCAGCGGCGACACCGATCCGGCGCTTCCTCTATATACGCTTCGCTTATATACGCTTCGCTGCCTGAAGGGCCCGGTCAGCCTCCCAGATACGCGGCGCGGACGTGATCGTTGTGCAGCAGCTCGTGCGCCGGGCCGGCGAGCACGATGCGCCCGGTCTCCATCACGTACCCGCGATCGGCCATGCGCAGCGCGAGCCGCGCGTTCTGCTCGACCATGAGCACCGTCGTGCCGGTGCGCCGGATGTCGCCGATGATCGCGAACGTCGTCTCCACGACCGTGGGCGCCAGACCGAGCGACGGCTCGTCGAACAGGATCAGCCGCGGCCGGGCCATCAGCGCGCGGCCGATGGCGAGCATCTGCTGCTCGCCGCCCGACAGGGTTCCCGCCGCCTGGCGCCGCCGGTCCGCAAGGATCGGGAAATGCGCATAGACGCGCTCGAGGTCGGTCTGAATCTCGCGATCGCGGCGGACGTAGGCGCCCATCGCGAGGTTCTCGCGCACGGTCAGGTGCGGAAACACACGGCGGCCCTCGGGACAGTGGGCGATGCCCGCGCGCAGCACCGCGGATGGCTCGAGCCCCTGAATCTCCGCGCCGTCGAAGACGATCCGGCCCGCGCGCGGACGCAGCAGCCCGGAGATCGCGCGCAGCGTGGACGACTTGCCGGCGCCGTTGGCGCCGAGCAGGCACACCAGCTCGCGCTCGCGAACCTCGAGGTCGAGCCCGCGCAGCGCCTCGATGTGACCGTAGCCGGCGCGCAGCCCCTCAAGCCGGAGCATCGGCCGATCCGAGGTACGCGCGTACGACCTCGGGATGCGCGCGAATCTCCGCGGGCACGCCTTCGGCGATGACCCGGCCGTGGTTCAGCACGATGACCGTCTCGGACAGGCCCATCACGAGCCGCATGTCGTGCTCGACGATGAGGACGGTCACGTCGTCGTCGCGGATCTTCCGGATCAGCGCGACGAGGCGATCCTTCTCGCCGCCGGTCATCCCGGCCGCCGGCTCGTCGAGCAGCAAGAGCCGCGGCCGGGCCGCGATCGCCACCGCGAGCTCGACCAGGCGCTGCTCGCCATAGGGCAGGGCATCGGCGCGCGCGTCGCGGCGATGCGCGAGCCCGATGAACGCCAGCACCTCGTCGGCGGCGGCCGCCAGGCGCGCCTCTTCCAGGCGCACGCGCGCGGTGCGCGCCAGCACGGGCCAAAAGCCGGCCGCGCCGCGCACGTGCAGACCGGTGCGAACGTTGTCGAACACGCTCAGCGCCGGGAACACGCTCGTGCGCTGAAACGTGCGCACGACCCCGCGCCGCGCGATGTCACAGGGCCGACGGCCGCCCAGTGATTCGCCCTCCCAGACGATGCGGCCGCGGCTGGGCCGCAGATAGCCGGTGATTGCGTTGAATGCGGTGGTCTTGCCGGCGCCGTTGGGGCCGATCACGCTCGTGATCGTGCCGGGCTGCACGCTGAACGAGATGCCGGCCAGCGCCACAACCCCGCCGAACTCCACCCGCAGATCAGAGACTTGCAGCATTATTCGCGGGAGTCGGAGCCACGCCGCTTCTTGAGCAGCCCACCCTCGGTCCAAGCAGGCCTCGCGGCACCCGTTACAGTCGGCACGATGCCCCGCGGCAGGAAGAACACGCACACAATGAGCACCACACCATATGCGAGCATCTGCCACTGCCACGCCATCGCCTCACGGAGCGCCTCGGGCAACGCCGTGAACAGCAGCGCGCCGACGACGGGGCCCGCGAGCGTGCCCTGTCCGCCGGCGATGACCATGATCACCATCGTTACGGTGTAGGAGAACAAAAACACTTCCGGCGAGACGAAGCGCGTGTAGTGCGCGTAGAGGCTGCCGCCGACACCGGCCATCGCCGCGCTCACCACGGCCGCCAGCACCAGATAGTGGGTGCCGTCGATGCCGACCGACTCGGCCAGCGGCTCGTTTTCGCGCAAGGCGACCAGCGCGCGACCGAGGCGCGAGTACACCAGTCGGCGGCAGACCAGATACGCCAGCGCCGCCACCGCGAGCACGAGGTACCAGTACGCGGTCTTGGTGCGCAGCGTCCACGGACCCACGGACGGCGCAGGGACGCCAGGGATCCCGAGCGGACCATTCGTCAGCTCCATCCAGTTGACGCTGACGAGCGAGATCACGCCGGCGAAGCTGATCGTGACGAGGACGAAGTACGCGCCGCGGAGCTTGAGCGCGAGCCGTCCGATCGCCCAGCCGGCGAGGCCTGCAGCGAGCGCGGCCGCGGGCAGCGCGACCCAGAAGGACCATTCGAGCGGCGGCATCGTCAGCAGCGCGGAGGTGTACGCGCCGATGCCGAAGAAGGCGGCGTGACCGAGCGAGAGCTGGCCGGTGTAGCCGAGCAAGAGATTCAGGCTGAGTGCCAGGATCGTAAAGATCCCGGCCATGATCAGCACGTGCAGATGGTAGGGATTCGCAACCCACAGCGGCGCCGTGACCGCCGCGACGGCGCCGAGCGCCGCGAGTACGCGCGCGATCAACCGATACGTTCCGCGCGCGCGAAGAGTCCGGCGGGGCGGAACAGCAGCACGAGGATGATGGCGACGAAGCCGACGGCGTCGCGATAGCCCGACGAGACGTAGCCGGCGCCCAGCTCCTCGGCGATGCCGAGCAGCAGGCCGCCGAGCGTGGCGCCCGCGAGGTTGCCGAGGCCGCCGAGGATGACGACGGAGAACGCCTTCAGCGAGGCGAGATCGCCCATCGACGGGTAGGCGAGAAAGACGGGGCCGAGCAGCGCGCCGGCCGCGGCCGCCAGCGCCGAGCCGAACGCGAAGGTGATCGTGTGGATGCGGCCGATCGACACCCCCATCAACGCCGCCGTGTCGCGATCCTGGAACGTCGCGCGCATCGCCGTACCCAGGCGCGTTTTCTGGATCAAGAGCCACGCCAGCGCGATGAGCGCCGCCGCCGTCACGACCACGAACAGCCGCAGCGGCGCGATGTTCAGCGGGCCGAGCGTGAATGGCGCCGTCGGAAACGGGTGCGGGATCGACCGCGCCACGCCGCCCCACGCGAGCAGCTCGGCGTTCTGCATCGCGATCCACACGCCGATCATGACCAGCATGATCGTATCGATCGAGTGGCCGCGCAGCGGACGGAGCAGTGCGCGCTCGGTGAGCGCCCCGAGCAGCGCCCCGACGGCAATGGCGGCGAGCAGCGCGAGGAAGAACGGCAGCCCCGCCAGCGCGAGCGCCGCGAAGGCCGCGTAGGCGCCGAGCGTGTAGAACTCACCGTGCGCGAAGTTCACCACGCTCATGAGGCCGAAGATCAGGGTGAGGCCGATGCCCAGCAGGGCGTACGTCCCGCCGAGCACCAGGCCGTTCACCAGATGCTGAAGCAGCTGCTCCACGCGCGACGGCTACTGCATCTTCGGCAGCGTCAGCTGGCCGTCCTTGATCTCGACCAGGAAGATCAGCGGCTTGTTCTGGCCGCTTTCCTTGCCGGCGGGTCCGTCCTTCTCGAAGCGGATCGGCCCGTTGGTGCCCATCACGTTGACCTTCCACAGCGCGTCACGGATCGCGCGGCGCTCGTCCTTGCCGGCGATCTTGATGGCCTCGGCCACGGTCACGACCGCGTCGTGACCGCGGAAGCCCTCGGTCAGCCCGTCGAAGGGAAAGCCGCGCTTCTGCCACTCGTCGACGAACGCCTTGGCGAGCTTCGCGTCCGGGTGCGCCTCGGGGAACCACGGTAGGAACACGAGCACGTGGTAGGAGCCGTTGGCCGCGGGCCCGGCGTGCTTGATGAGCTGGCTCGGCGACGAGCTGCCGCCGGTAGTGACGATGCGACGCTCCAGGCGCTGCTCCTGGGCCTGTTTGAGGATGAGCGTGATCTGCTCCACGCTCGTCGTCACCATCAGCGTGTCGCTTCCGCTCGTCTTGATCTTGGTGATCTGCGCGTTCAGGTCAGTGGCGGACTGGTCCATGAACTCCACCACGCCCTGTGACGCGCCGTTCTTCTTCAAGATGTCGCCGAACGCCGTCACGGCGCCACGGCCCCAGTCGGTATTGACCGCGAGGAAGTCGTACTTCTTGATGCCGAGCGTCTTCAGCTTGGACTCGAGGCCGATGGCCTCCATCTCCGACGGCGGGCTGATGCGGAAGACCCACGGGTTCCCGCGCCTGGTGATCGACGCGGCGCTGGAGGTCTCGACCACCAGCGGAACGCCGTATTCCTCGACCTTCGGCATCGCGGCCAGCGTCATCGAGCTGCCCCAGCAGCAGATCATGACGGCGACGTTGTCGCGGACGATCAGCTTCTCCGCCGCGCTCGCCGCCTCCTTGGGATCGGATTTGTTGTCCTCGATCAGCAGATCGATCTTCCGGCCGAGCACGCCGCCTTTGGCGTTGACCCAGTCGCGGCCGATCTCCGCGCCCATCCGAACGTAGTTGCCGGAGGCGGCGACGGGGCCGGACAGCGGCTGGATCATGCCGACCTTGATCGGGGCCTGCTGCGCGCCGGAAATCTGGTAGCACGCCAGCGCGGCCAGGAACAGCACGACGACGGGCGCAACGAAACGCATCGAGCGTCGCATAGCACTCTCCTTTTGAAGGGGCCACATTCTAGAACATCTTCAGATAGCGGGCGATCTCCCAGTCGGAGACGTGGTTGTGGTAGGCGGCCCACTCACGCGTCTTGAAGTCGACGAAGGTCTCGAACATCAGGTCGCCGAACACCTCGCGGCTCAGCGGGTCGGCCGCGAAGGCCTCGACCGCTTCGAGCAGCGTGCGTGGCAACACGTCGATGCCCAGACGCTCGAGGTCGGCGCGCGAGTACTCGTACATGTTCTCCATGTGCGGCGCGCCGGGATCGAGCCCGCTACGGATGCCGTCGAGACCGGCGGCGACGAACATCGCGGCGGCGAGGTAGGGATTGCACGCGATGTCGGGCGCGCGGCACTCGATGCGGCCCCCACCGAGCGGAATGCGCACCATGTTCGTGCGGTTGTTGCCGCCATAGCAGATGTAGACCGGAGCCCACGTGTAGCCCGACATGCTGCCCTTGAGCACGAGCCGCTTGTAGCTGTTCACGAGCGGCGCGGCCACCGCGCAGATCGCCTTCGCGTGCTTGAGCACACCGGCGATGAACTGATAGCCGAGCTTGGAGAGGCCGCAGCGCCGCCCGTCGTCGGCGGAGACGAACGCGTTGTCGCCGGTGCGCACGTACGCGAGGGACATGTTGAAGTGGGCGCCGCTGCCGGTGCGCGTCGCGACGGGCTTCGGCATGAAGCTCGCGAAGTACCCGTGGCGTCGCGCGAGCTCGTGCACCATGAAGCGAAAGAACACCATGCGGTCCGCCATGACGAGCGCGTCGGCGTACGCGAAGTCCGTCTCGAACTGACCGGGCGAGTCTTCGTGGTCGAAGGAGTAGACGTCCCAGCCGAGCGCATTCATGGCGCTCACCAGCTCGTCGATGACGGGATAGTAATCGAGCAGCGTGCGGACGTCGTACGCCGGCTTGTCGAGACGGTCGCGCTCGATCGGCACCGCGAAGCCGCCGTCGGCGGTTTCCTTGAAGAGATGGAATTCGGTCTCGATGCCGAGGTTGAAGATGAAGCCCATCTCGCGCGCGCGCTCGAGCGCGCGCTTGAGGATGCCGCGGCTGCATGCGCTGAAGGGGCGGCCCTGCAGCTGCAGATCGCTGGGGAGCCAGGCGATCTCGGCGTTCCACGGCAGCACCAGCGCGCCCGCGGGGTCGGGTTTCGCCATCACCTCTTCGTCGTTCACCGCCTGCGGCACGCCGTCGAGCGCCGCGCCCGTGAACAGCTCCGAGCCGCGGACCATCGTCGTCGCATGCGCGATCGGCACCGCCTTGGCCTTGGGAATGCCGTGCAGGTCGACGTAGCTGGCCAGGCAGTACTTCACCCCGCGCGCGGCCAGGGCGCGCGCGACATCGTCCGGGCTGCCGGCGGGAAGCCTCGGCGAGTCAGGCATGACGTGAATCCTCTGCGGAATAGCGGGCGTCGTAGGCGGCGACCGCAGCCTGAAAGCACGCGAGAGGCGCGCGCAGCACGCCGGCACCGATCTGACCGCCTTTCCGGCCGGCCACGCCGACATCCATCACTGGCGTGATCTTGGTCGCGACGACGCGGTGGATGTCGATCCCGACCGGCACGCCGCGGAAGCCGAGGTACGGGATCTTGAACTCGGGATGCTCGCCGAGCGTGATGTCGTACATCGCGCGGTTCATCGCCACCATCGCGTCCGCGGAGCCGCCCTGGTACTCCTGCAGCGCGAACGCCGCGGCCTGCGCGAATCCGCCCAGGCCCACGGTCTCGTTGATCACGCTCTCGCCACCCATGAATTCGATGTCGTCCTCCGTATGGCCGGCAAAGAGCCGGGCCTCCACGCGGGGAAGCGGCGCGCGGAACCAGGTCTCGCCGAGGCCGCTCACCCGGATCGCAAAGTCCCGGCAATTGTAGGCCATGGCGGTGACGACGCTGGCTCCGGCAACGCCGTGGGCGGCGTCGGCGGTGGCCTTGGCCGCGGCCATCCCCAGCCGAAGGAAGAAGTAGTCGCTCGCCGTCAGGTAGTCGAGCAGACGGCGGACGTCGTCGCGGCGACGGTCGGCGAGGCCGAGCAGGGCCGGGAAGAGCTCGCGCGTGAACAGGATCGTGGCCGCGGTGTTGCGGCTGTGCAGCTCGTCGCCCATGTGCAGCGCGCGCTTGAGGATGGGCCGCAGCGCGATGCCGCCGGCCGCGCGCACCGCCTCGCCAAGCAGCGGCGCGATCGTCTCGGCGAGCGCCGTGAGGTTCTGACGGACCTCTTCGTTCCACACGCCGTAGTTCAGCCGCGCCGGCGACGTGCCCTCGAAGAGATTGCAGAAGGCGCGCGTGCCGTGCACGCGGTCTTCCACGACCACCACCGGCATGGACGACGAGTACACGCCGGCGAGAGAGCCGATGCAGCCGTGGTCGTGGCAAGGCCCCACGCGCAGCGTGCCGGCCGCGAAGTGTGCCGCCGCGTCCTCGAGATCGCGCGCCATGCCCTCGAACACCGCGGCCCCGAGAATCGCCGTACGCTGGCCGCCGACGTAGTCCGTCCAGGCCAGCGGCGCGCCCGAGGTCAGGATCGTCTCGCGCGTCAGCCCCGGCACGACGTCGCCGGCGCGACGGACGTCGACGAGCACTGGATCGGCAGCGCAGAGACGCTGGACCGCGATCTTGTTGGCCTCGTCCGTTGCGAGCGCTGTCACGCGTTATCGAGGGGTGCCACGGCTACGCCGGGGCGCCCCGAGCGTTTGGGGTATGGGGGGCCATTTCGGGGCCCCCCATCGTACTAGTATCCGAGCGCGCGGTCGACGCGGTTGACGAGCGGCCGCCGCGCGAGCAGCCGCCTGAAGTTCTCGCGGATGATCTTCAGCATTCGCTCGCGATAGTCGAGCGGGTCGGACGAGATGTGCGGCGTGATCAAGAGGTCGGGCACGCGCCAGAGCGGCGACTCCGGCGGATGCGGCTCGGGATCGAGCACGTCCACCACGGCGCCACGGAGCTCGCCGCGCTCGAGCTTGCGCGTGAGCGCGTCCCCGTCGACGAGCCGCGCGCGCGACATGTTGACGACGCCCGCGTGGGGCGGCAGCGCATCCAGCTCCTTGGCGCCGATGAGGTGACGCGTCTCGGCCGTCAGCGGCGCCGTGACCATCAGGAAATCTGCACGTGGCAGCACGCGGAGCAGTGCCTCGGGCCCGTGGACCTCATCGGCGTGCGGGTGAGCCTTTCGGCGCCGGCGCACGGCGATGACGCGCAGGCCGAGGCGCTTGGCGTGGCGCGCGGCCGAACCGCCGATCGCGCCCACGCCGACCAGCACCAGCGTCTTTCCCGCGATCGGCGAGTTGAACACCTGGTCCCAGTGGCCGCGACGCTGATTGCTGGCGTGCCGCGGGATTCCGGCGTTCAGCATCAGCAACGCGCACGCCGCGTACTCTCCGGCCAGCGCGGAATGCACGCCGCTGGAGTTCGTGAGCGTGACCTGACGCGGCAGCCAGTCGAGCGGCAGCAGATGGTCCACCCCCGCGCTGACCATGTGGATCCACGACAGCCGCTTCAGCTCGGCGATGCGGCGGTGCGGGATCTCAAAGCCGATGAGCACGTCGGCCTCGCGCATGGCGGGCGTCACGACGGCCGGATCGTGGTCTTCCGTCACTGTGACGGTCGCGCGGCGGGCGAGCGGGCGCAGCGTGTCGGCGAGCGCGTCGGGGGTGAGCGCATAGGCCTCGATGTCAGGCGCGTTCAGGAGATGGACGTGGATTTCCCGTCGCGTCACGACTGCGGTCCGAACACGCGGTCGAGGACCCAGTTGTCGATCTCGTGCACGAGCACCTCGTGATGCGAAAAGCGCCCGCGCGCGCTGAACGGCGAGGACAGTCCGCGCTGCTGCCGCTCCGAGGCCTCGATGTCCTCCTGCGTCGTCGTCTCCCAGCGTTTGAAGTAGCCCTGGACGACGTCCTCGAAGTCCGGCCGTGCCACCGTCGTCGTTGGGAAGCAGGCGCCGTGGATCAGCGTCGTCTCTGCGGGGCCGTGCGGGCGCAGCTCGAGGTACCACATGCAGTCGGAGGTCACACCGAGCATCGTGCTCGGATACAGCATGACGAAGTACGTGCCCGTCGCTGCCTTGCCGCGCCGTGTGGGGATCGGCGGAAAGCCCGCGTCGCCCTTGAGCAGCGCCATCGTCCCCTCGTGCGTGGAGAAGAGCGCGCAGTATTGGCCGTCGGCTTTTTCCGGCTCGTGGGTCTCCATCGGCGTGTTCTGCTGGATGGTCTTGCGGTGCACGGTAGGAATGTGGAGCTCTTCCATCGCGTTCTCGACGAAGAGCTTCCAGTTGCAGGCGATGCGGTACGACTTGCGCCGCACGCACACCATGTCCTCCAGCCGGTAGGACTCGAGCTTGGCGGGCAGATCTCCGAGGTATTCACGCAGATTCGGCGCCGCGGCGTCGAAGCTCACGAAGAGGAAGCCGCCCCACGTCTCGAGCCGCGCCGACCGCAGCGGAAAGCGCTCGGGATCCCAGTCGGTGGTCCGATCCATCTCGGTGGCGCGCAGCAGGCGGCCGTCGAGATCGTAGACCCAGCTGTGGTACGGGCAGCGGAACGCGCGGCAGTTGCCTTCGCCCTCGGCGACGACCGAGCCGCGGTGGCGGCAGGAGTTGATCAGCGCGTGCAGCGCACCGTCCTTGTCACGCGACAGGATGAGGGGAATGCCCACGTAGTCGAGCGCGACGTAGTCCCCGGGCTTGGCGATGTGGTCGGCCCGTCCCATGAAATTCCATTCGCGCATGAAGACGCGTTCCACCTCGCGGTCGTAGAACTCGGGCGACGTGTAGGCCGCGGGCGGCAGCGTCTCGGCCTGCATGACCGGCCGGCGCGTTGTGGCGTACAGATCCGGATCGAGAGCGGACGGCACCACGAAGACCTCCAGAGCTCGAAGGCAGCCCGTTTGCACGGCAGATCATACAGGAGGCCCGCATGAAAGCGTACACGCCCCAGACGTTCGACCAGCTCAAGGGCCTGGACGGAATCTCGGACGGGCAGCTCGCCGAGCACTTCAAGCTCTACGAGGGGTACGTCAAGCAGGTGAACAGCCTCAACGAGCAGCTCGACGAGATGGTCCGCAAGGGCAAGCCGTCGGGCACCGACCCGCACTTCGCGGAGCTCACGCGGCACCTCGGTTTCGAGTACAACGGAATGATCTTGCACGAATATTACTTTTCCAATCTCAAGCGGGGCGCCGAGCCTACGCCGGGTAAGACGTCGGGCATGGCCCAGGCGCTCGAAAAGCAGTTCGGCGGCATCGACCGCTGGAAGGCGGATTTCCAGGCGATCGGCGGCATGCGCGGTGTCGGCTGGGCCGTGTTGTTTCAGGACCCAGTGACCGAGCGGCTCGTCAACCACTGGATCTCGCTACACCAGGACGGTCCGCCTGTCGGCTTCAAGCCGCTGCTCGTCATGGATGTGTGGGAGCACGCGTTCATGCGCGACTACAAGGCCACGGAGAAGGCGCAGTACATCGAGGCCTTCTTTCGCAACGTCGACTGGCAAGCCGTCGAGCGACGGCTGAACGAGCGCGCCGCGATTCGCCCCGCCGCGGCCTGATCGATCCACCAAGGGCCCGACGGTGATCACCGTCGGGCCCTTGGCGCCGCACTTGCACTCCCACGCGCGTTGATGTCCCGCCACCGCTCTCTCGCCTTCTTTTTGCTCACGCTCTTGCTCTCCGGCTGCTCACTCGCTGGGCGCACGTTCGGGACCTACGTTGACGACAAGGTCATCACGGGCTCCGTGAAGCGCACGCTCGCCGCGGATCACTGGCGCACATTTCGAGGAGTCAACGTCGACACGTACGCCGGGACCGTGTACCTGAGCGGCGAGGTGGACACACCTGCCCAAAAGGCGGAGTCCGAGGCGGCTGCGTGGCGCGCGGAGGGCGTCGAGCAGGTGATCAACGACCTGCGCGTGCGCTCGCACGGCGTCGTGAGCGCCTCGCCGATCACGACCGAGCCGACCGCATTGCAAGAACGACTACCCGGCGTGCGGCGGCTCGATCCCGCGCCACCGGGCGAGCCGGCGCTCGCCTACGATGCCGATGGCGCCATCGTCGCGACGGTGTTCGTGCGGCCGCTACGCGACGTCGGTCTGAACGGGTTCGAGGACGTCGGCGCATCGGCCCGCCCGATCACCTACGTGTCCGTCTACGCGATGCTGCCCGACGAGGGGCAGCCCGAGGCGCTCGTGGCGATCGTGCTGTGGCACATCGCGCGCGCCGCTCCCGCCGCGCGCAAATAGGTCGAGGGTGCATCGGCGCGGCGCGGAAATAGGCCGGGCTTCACCTGGCCTTTATACTGGGTCTTGATGCGCTCGGTTTCGCTCGCCGCGCTTGCTGCCCTCGTGCTGATTGCCGGTGTTCCTTCCGCCAGCGAGGCGGAGCACAAGCCCGCCG
>JBKOZH010000203.1:0-8650 GCA_046725765.1 Candidatus Methylomirabilota bacterium
CCGGTGTCGCAGTCCGCCGGCACCGCGGCCGTCGACACGCGGGTCACTCGCGGCGGCGTCGCCGTGCGTGCGACGGCGGGCGTGACCGCGGGGCGCGCGACCGTCGGCGCGAGGCGCGCTGGCGACAGCGAGAGCGATGCGACGTTGGCTTCCGCTTCCGGCGCGGGCCGCAGCATCCACGCCGTGGTGAGGCCGGTGCTCAACGCGGTGACACCCGTGAGCGCGATGCCGATCGTTGCGAGCTTCCAGTAGTTCCTCTCCATGGCTGTGTCCTCCGTTCAGCGGATCAGACGCCACGTGGAATGCCGATATTCGGCTGTGAAAGGCTCTTCGGGCGTCGGCCGCCCATTCTTACAATGGCCGCATGCACGCGCGCGACGCGCTCGGCGCCGGAATATTCACCCTCGCTGTGGTGCTGGCGGCGTCTTTGCCGGCTGCGGCTGACGGCATCATGCTGATCCAGGCCGGGCCGTTCTGGATGGGCCGTGACGACGGCTCACCCGACGAGGCACCGCTGCATCGCGTGTTCGTGCGCGACTTCTGGATCGAGCGTCACAAGGTCACCAACGCGGAGTTCGCGGCGTTCTTGAACGCACAGGGCGTGTCGGCGTCCACGGGCGAGCGCCGCTTCGACTGGGACGATGCCGACGCGCGCATTCACCGACGCGGTGACCGCTGGACCGTCGACGCCGGCTACGACGATCATCCGGTGGTCGAAGTCTCGTGGTTCGGCGCGCGCGACTACTGCGCCTGGCGCGGACGCCGACTGCCGACAGAAGCCGAATGGGAGAAGGCGGCGCGCGGCCACGATCGGCGTCGATACCCGTGGGGCGACGCGCCGCCCACGCCGCTCTACGCCGTGTTCGGGCGGCCGTACAACGCGACGGCGCCGACCGCCGGCCAGCCCGCCGGCGCGAGCGCCCACGGCGTCCACGACCTGCTCGGCAACCTGAGAGAGTGGACGGCGACGATGCTCAAGCCGTACCCTTACCGGCACGACGACGGCCGCGAGCCGTATAGCGGCGCCGGCCGCGTCGTCGTCCGCGGCGCGAGCCACGACGATCCGCCGGAGGCGCTCAGCGTGACGCAGCGACGGTCCTACGATCGCCGCGGTGCCGCGGCGGGCCATCACTTCGTCGGTTTCCGGTGCGCGACGTCGGACGATCTGGGAGAGGTGGCTCCGGGAGGGCGCCGATGACGGCTCAGCTCGATAACCTCATCATGAACTATCCGCTCACGCTGCCGCACTTCTTCGAGCGGACGCGCCGCGTCTTTGCGAAAAAGACGCTCGCCACGCGCGTGCCGGGCGTGGGCCTCGAGCGCATGGACTATGGCCGGTGGGCCGAACGGACGCAGCGCCTGGCCGGCGCGCTCAAGGCGCTCGGTGTCGGCAAGGGCGATCGCGTCGGCACGTTCGCCTGGAACTCACACCGTCATCTCGAGGTCTACTTCGCGGCGCCGTGCATGGGTGCCGTGCTGCACACCGTCAACATCCGGCTCTCCGCCGACGACATCAGCTACATCGTCAATCACGCGGGCGACAAGGTGCTGATTGTCGACGCCTCGTGCTGGCCCACGCTGGAGCCGATCCGCAAGCGGCTGCGGATCGTCGAGCACGTCATCGTGATGAAGGACACGCCAAACGCGCAGATTCCGCCGGGCACGCTGGACTACGAGGCGCTGCTGGCCGATGCGCGGCCGATGGAGACGTGGCCGAAGCTGGCGGAGACCGACGCGGCAGGCATGTGCTACACGTCGGGCACGACCGGCCACCCCAAGGGCGCCGTCTACACGCACCGCGCGATCTTCCTGCACAGCATGGCGTCGTCGATGACCGATCTGCTCGGCATCAACGAGCGCGACGTCATCCTGCACATCGTGCCGATGTTTCATGCCAACGCCTGGTGCGTGCCGTTCGCGGGCGTGCTCAACGGCGCCACGCAGATCTTCGGCGGCCCCAATCCGCAGCCGCGCGACATCGTGGAGATCGTCCACAAGGAGCGCGTGACCTTCGTGGGCGCGGTGCCGACGGTGTGGATCGCCATCGACGCGATCCTCGAGGCCGAGCCGCACTGGGACATCTCGTCGATCCGCTGCATCCCGATCGGCGGCTCCGCGGCCCCCCGCACGCTCATCGAGAAGTTCGACAAGAAGTACGGCGCGCCGATGCTGCACGCCTGGGGCATGACGGAGATGACGCCGCTCGGCACCGTGTGCCGGCTGAAGTCCTATATGGATGCGCTGCCCGACGAGGAGCGCTATTCGATCCGCGCCAAGCAGGGATATATCGCGGGCGGCGTCGACATGCGCATCGTCGACGACGCCGGCGTCGAGCAGCCGTGGGACGGCAAGAGCGTGGGCGAGATCCAGGTGCGCGGGCCGTGGGTCATCAGCGCGTACTACGACAATCCCGAGTCGGCCGACCGGTTCACGCCGGATGGCTGGTTCCGCACCGGCGATGTGGCCTCGATCGACCCCGAGGGCTACGTGCAGATCACCGACCGCACGAAGGACCTCATCAAGTCCGGCGGCGAGTGGATCTCCTCCATCGACGTCGAGACGATGATCATGGGCCACCCCAAGGTCCTCGAGGCGGCCGTCATCGCGGTGCCGCACCCGAAGTGGGTGGAGCGGCCGCTCGCGTGCGTCGTGCCCAAGCCGGGCGTCACGCTCGAGCCGCGCGAGATCATGGATTACTTGCGGCCGAAGCTCGCCAGGTTCCAGCTGCCCGACGACGTGGTGCTGATCGAGACGGTACCGAAGACGAGCGTGGGCAAGTTCGACAAGAAGGTGCTGCGCGAGCGCTTCAAGAGCTGGACGCCGAAAGACTGAGGCGATGGCCGACGCCACCGCCGCCTTCGTCGGCAGGATTCCGGAGCAGTACGAGCGCTATCTCGCGTCACTGTTCTTCAACCCCTACGCCGACGACCTGGTCGCGCGCCTGCCCGTCCGCGAGGACATGGACGTCCTCGAGGTCGCGTGCGGCACCGGCATCGTCACGCGGCGGATCGTCGAGCGGCTCGCTGGGCGCGGCACCGTCGTCGCGACGGATCTCAACGAGGCGATGTTCGCGCACGCGCGTACGCGCCTGCCCGGGCGCGGCGACGCGCAGTACCGGACGGTCGACGGCGTGAGCCTGCCGTTCGAGACCAGCTCATTCGACGCTGTCGTCTGCCAGTTCGGCCTCGTGTTCTTCTCTGACAAGGCGGCCGGCGCACGTGAGGCATTCCGTGTGCTGAGGTCCGGCGGCACATATCTGCTGAATGTCTGGGACGCGCTCGAGCGCAATCCCGTCGCGCGCCTCACGCACGAGACCATCCTCAAATTCTTCCCAACCGATCCGCCTCGGTTCTACACGATCCCGTGGAGCTACCATGACCCCGCGGCCATCGAAACGCTGCTGCGCGACGCGGGGTTCGCCGACGTGCGCTGCGAGCGCGTCGTCAAGCAGGGCGGGAGCCCGAGCGCCGCCGATGCCGCCACCGGGCTCGTGGAAGGCAACCCGGTGTACGGCGAGATCATGCAGCGGCGCCCGGAGGCGCTCGCCGAGCTCAAGGCCGCGCTCGCCACGCGGCTCGCGCAGGAGCTCGGCGACCGGCCGTTGCGAGCGCCGCTGTCCGCGCTGGTGGCCACCGCGCGCCGTCCGTAGCGCTCCGTTCCTTGACAGGTCAGTCCACCGGTCCTATCCTCGCCGTCACTCGACTCGAAAAAAATCTCCCGGCCTCTGCGGCCGAGAGGAGGCTCCATGACTCGGCTCTCGCGACGGCAATTCGTGATCGGCGGCACCACAGGGCTGGCGGGCATTCTCGCGACGCGCACGGCGCCCGCCGTCGGCCAGACGCGTGAAATCAGCTACCTCTGCTGGAACAACTTCGCGCCGAACTCGGACAAGAAGCTCGCCGAGATCGGCCAGCGCTTCACCAAGGACACCGGCATCAAGCTCAAGATCGACCACATCTCGCACATGGGCCCGCAGCAGGCGAAGTACGCCTCGGAGGTCCAGACGCAGGCGGGGCACGACCTCGTCGAGATGCGCATGCACTTCCCCTGGCTGTACGAGCCTCAGCTCGCCGACGTTTCCGACGTCGTCGCGGGCCTCGAGAAGCAGTACGGCAAGGCGATCTCGTCCTCGTACGAGGGCGCGCACGTCAACGGTGTGTGGCGCGCGGTGCCGCAGTACCACGGCATGTTCGTCGCGACGTACCGCGAGGACCTCTTCAAGAAGCACAGCCTGAAGGTGCCCGAGACCTGGGAGGACCTCTACACCGTCGGCAAGGAGCTCAAGAAGATCGGCAACCCGGTCGGCATCCCGATCAGCCAGAACTACGACTCGATCTCCACCGCGGGGCCGGTGCTGTGGTCGTTCGGCGGCATGGAAGTCGACAAGGACGGCAAGACGGTCAAGATCAACTCACCGGGCACCGAGAAGACAATCGAGTGGTACAAGAAGATGTTCCGCGACTGCATGGAGCCCGAGGTGCTGTCGTGGTCGGACGCGAGCAACAACGAGTCGATCCAGCAGGGCAAAGCGGGCTGGATCCACAATCCCGTCAGCGCGTACATCATCGCCAAGCAGCGCAAGCTCGTCACCGCCGACGGCATCAACCACCATCGCAGCCTCGGCGGGCCGGCGGGCCGCTTCGAGACGGACACGCCGCGGCACATCGGCATCTGGAAGTTCAGCAAGAACATCGAGGCGTCCAAGGAGTGGATCAAGTACCTGCTCGGCAACAAGGAGCGGTACGACGAGTACATCATGTCGGGCGACGCCTTCAACCTGCCCGTCTACGCGAAGCTGCAAGATCATCCGGTGCTGCGGTCGGATCCCAAGTACGCGGCGCTGAAGGGCGAGGGCGTGGAGTATCACACGTATGGCTGGCCGGCGCCGCCGTCGGACAAGGTGCAGCTCATCACCAACGCCTACATCCTGCCCAACATGATCGCGAAGGCCGTGACGGGCACGCCGACGAAGGACGCGATCGGGTGGGCGGAGACCGAGATGAAGAAGATCATGGCGGGCTAGTTCCGCCATGGCCATCGGCACCCTTCCCACCACCGCCGCGCGCGCGCGCCTGCCCTGGCGCGCGCGCGTGCGCGAGATGCTCGACCGCGAGTGGGTCCTCGGCCCGCTCTTCATCACGCCCGCCCTGATCCTGATTCTGTTGTTGGTGGCGTACCCGTTCTGCGTGGCGCTCTACTTCTCCGTCTCGAACTCGTTCATCGGGCGTCCGAGTCACTTCATCGGCCTCACGAATTTCATCCGGCTCTGGGACGCCGACGCGTTTCGGCAGACCTTCCAGAACGCCTTCGTGTTCACAGGCATCTCGATCGCCTTCAAGCTGGTCCTCGGGATCTCGCTGGCATTGCTGCTCAACCAGCAGCTCTGGTTCAAGCGTCTCATTCGGGGCGCTGTGCTGCTGCCCTGGGTCATCCCGACCGCGCTCTCGACGCTGGGCTGGTGGTGGATGTTCAACTCCCTCTACAGCGTGGTGAACTGGACGGGCATCGCCATGGGCGTCATGGACCCACCGGGCCCCAACTGGCTCGGCCAGAAGTATTACGCGATGGCGGCGGTGATCACCGTCAACGTGTGGCGCGGCCTGCCGTTCTTCGCCATCACCATCCTGGCCGGCCTGGTGGCGATCCCGAAAGAGCTCTACGAAGCGGCGCAGGCCGATGGCGCGGGGCCGGGTTCGCGCTTCTGGTACGTGACGCTGCCCATGCTCAAGCCTGTGCTCGCCATCGTCGTGCTGTTCTCGACGATCTTCACGTTCAGCGACTTCAACATCGTCTACATCCTCACCCATGGCGGGCCGATCAATTCCACGCACCTGTTCGCCACCTACTCGCGGATGATCGGGCTCGAGAGCGGGCGCATCGGTGAGGGCGCCGCCATCTCGCTGTATCTCTTCCCGCTGCTGATGTTCGTGGTGTGGGCGCAGCTGCGCTTCGTGCGAAAGCAGGTCTATTGATGCCGGGACGGGCGTTCCGGGCGAAGATGCTGATGCACGTGCTGCTGGTGCCGTTCCTGATCTTCGCGCTGTTTCCCTTCTACCATATGCTGCTGACGTCGCTGAAACAGGACCGCGAGCTGTACGACCGGCACGCGGTGCCTCTCGTCATCAAGCAGGGCCCGACGCTCGATCACTACACAAAGCTCTTGCGGGAGACCGAGTTCCTCACCTGGACGAAGAACAGCCTGCTCGTCACTGTTCTGGCCACCACAGGGTCCGTCATCATCGGGACCGTCGCCGCCTATGCGCTGTCGCGGCTGAAGTTCCGCGGCGTGAACAGCTTCGGGACCGGAATCTTCGTGACCTATCTGGTGCCGACGTCACTGCTGTTCCTGCCGTTGGCGCAGGTGATCAACTGGATCGGCCTCGCCGACTCGAAATGGGCGCTCGTCGTGACGTACCCCACCTTCCTCGTCCCCTTCACCACCTGGCTGTTGATGGGTTACTTCCGGACCGTGCCGAAGGAGGTCGAGGAGTGCGCGATGGTGGATGGAGCAACGCGGATCCAGGCGCTGTGGCGCATCGTGCTGCCCATCGCCATCCCCGGACTCGTGTGCGCGGTGCTCTTCGCGTTCACTCTGTCGTGGAATGAGTTCATCTACGCGCTGACGTTCACCTCGTCGTCGGAGCAGATCACGGCGAGCGTGGGCGTCACCAGCGAGCTGATCCGTGGCGACATCTATTTCTGGGGCGAGCTCATGGCCGGCGCGATCCTGGGCTCGGTGCCGATCGTCGTCCTGTACGTCTTCTTTCTCGACTACTACGTCTCAGGACTCACCGCGGGCGCCGTGAAGTAGCATCAGGAGGGACGCATGCGGGTCTCCGCCTTCCCGCTGAAGCGCAAGCAGTGGGAGCCGTTTGCGTTCGCCTCTCCTTCGCTGTTCCTCATCGCGCTCGTGATCCTCTTCCCGCTCGCGTACTCGTTCTACCTCTCGCTGCAGAACTTCGACCTCGCCGTCGGCCCCGAGCGCGATTTCGTCGGCGCCAAGAACTACGTGGAGGCTCTGTTCAAGGACGGCCGCTTCCTCGGCTCGATCTGGAACACGGCGGTGATCATCGCGCCCTCGCTCGTGTGCGAGCTGCTCCTCGGGCTGGGCTTGGCACTCTTGCTCGGGCGCATGACGCGCGGGCGGCCGATCGTGACCGCGCTGCTGGCCATTCCCGCCATGGTGTCGCCGGTCATGGCGGCCATGGCGTGGCGCATGATGTTCGGCGTCAAGTACGGCGCGATCAACAACCTGGGGCGCCAGCTCGGCATCCTCGACGTGTACTTCGACTGGTTCGCCACCCCGGCCCTGTCCATCGCGTCGGTGGTCCTGGTGGAGGTGTGGCACAACACGCCGTTCATGATGCTCGTCCTCTTGGCGGGGCTGCAGTCGATCCCGCAGGAGCTCTACGAAAGCGCGCGCGTCGACGGGGCCTCGCCCTGGCAAAGCTTCTGGTCGATCACGCTGCCGTTGCTCAAGTTCACGATGGCCGTCGGCGTGATGATCCGGCTCATCGACCTCACCAAGCTCTTCGGCCTGATCTTCGTGCTGACGTTCGGCGGACCGGGCTCCAGCACCGAGACGGTGGCGTTCACGACCTACCTGGTCGGCTTCAAGGACTTCCGTATGAGCTACGCGGCCGCGCTGTCCTACGTCATCGTGGGCGGCGTGCTCGTGCTCACGCTGCTGTTCATGTGGATCCAGCGCGCGCGCGAGGCGAGGGCGGCCTGATGGCCATCGCGCTGGAGCGCCCGCGCGTCGCGGCCGCGCGCCTCAAGCGCGCTCGTTTGCGACGGCGCGTGGGCGCCGTCCTGACGTGGGTCGGCGTCGCGGCCGCACTGGTCTTCTTCCTGGCGCCGTTTTTCTGGATCGTCACGACGTCCCTCAAGGGCAACGAGGACTTCTTCGCCTACCCGCCGGTGTGGATTCCGCTCGACGCGTCGCTCAAGCACTACGTCGGCCTGTTCACCCGCTCCAGCGGCGCCCGCTACTTCACCAACAGCATGGTGATCTCGTCGCTGAGCATGCTGGCGGCGCTGGTGGTCAGCCTGCCCACCGCCTATTCGATCGCGCGCTGGCGCTTCGGCGGCGGGCTCTTGAGCACGCTGCTGCTGGTCTTGAGAATGCTGCCGGCCATCGCGCTGATCATTCCCGTCTACATCATGTACAAGCTCCTGGGGCTGACCAACTCCTACCTCGGCCTCGTGATGCTCTACACCGTCGTCTACATCCCCTTCGCCGTGTGGCTGCTGGTCGGATTCCTCCGCGACTTCCCGATCGAGATCGAGGAGGCCGCGATGATCGACGGCTGCTCGCGGCTGGGATCGCTCGTTCGCGTGGTCGTGCCCATCATCGCGCCGGGGATGGCGGTGGTCGCGCTCTTCGCGTTCATCGCCACCTGGAACGAGTTCCTGTTCGCGGTGGTTCTGACCGGGATCGAGACGAAAACGATGATGGTGCTGGTGACGTCGTTTACCAGCGGCGGCACCGACATGTTCTACGGCGAGGCCTCGGCGTCGGTGGTGCTCGGCGTGCTGCCGGCGTTCGCGGTCGCGTTCATGCTGCAGCGGTATCTCGTGAAGGGTCTCGCGCTCGGCGGGACCAAGGGTTGAACCCAAGGAGACTTCCATGAGGTCACGCGTCGTCGCC
>JBKOZH010000317.1:0-33174 GCA_046725765.1 Candidatus Methylomirabilota bacterium
TGTCGAAGACGAGCACGAGCGCCCGCTTCGCCCGTTTCTCCTGCAGCTGCTTGAGATAGAGGAACAGAAGCGTCTCGACGCCCTGGTTCTCGTAGAGACCGCCGTCGCCGGCATGCCAGTAGGTCTTCTCGCCGCCGACCTTCAGCGTGATCGGGCCGACCAGGGGGGGAAAGGACGCGGACGCGGCCACCGCGCCGGCCAGGCCGCCCGCGCACGGATCCATGTGGATCTCGACCGGCGTCATCGGCCGCAGGAGCTTCCAGCGTTCACGGATATAGGGCGCCGGCTCCATCACCTTCCCCCGCGCCAGCAGTGCGCGCTCGAGGTCGGCGAAAAAGTCGTACTCGAACGCGTCCGGGGGCAGCGTGGTCAAGGCGAAGCGGCGGCCGTTGTTGTAGAGGGTCGTATTGATGATGAGGCCGGGACTGTCCCCCGCTTGCTCCCGCGTGCTGAGGTCCTGAAGGCGGGCGTCGCCGAAGAGGCGCATGCGGAAAATCTCCGCGAGCGTGCGGGCGGCCAGTGCGGAGTTCAGCCACCGCAAATTGCGGAACTGGCGCCAGATGAGCGCGGTCTCGAAGTCCTGGCTGACGGCGGCGCCGTATTGCTCGAAAAATACCCGGTACGCCTCGGACAACGCCCCGTCGCCCTTGAGCACCGGGACGTCCCGGCCGGGTTTCTTGAGGGCATAGTAGCTCGCTGCGATGCTGCCGCCGGACACGCTCGACAGGTGCGTGATCTTTTCGACCAGAGAGACGCCGTCGGCCGTCCGCACGCGTGCCAGCGCCTCGAGCGCCGCCGCGCCGAACAAGGCCGCACGGCTGCCGCCGCCCGACATCGCCACGCCCAGGAGCAGGTCGCGCTCGGGAATCGCCATCTGGCACGGAACCACGGCGCCTGCCCGCTTCACCGTATAGGGGCGCGAGCTTGCACATCCGGTGAGCAGGACCAGACACAGGAACCCGACTACGAGCCGCGCTTCGCGCATCCCGGCCTAGTTGTATGCCCAGGGCGCATCGCGCCGCCATGGGACTTTGGCCCGAAACCCTTGCGTCGGAGGGAGTAACCATGGAACAGAGCCTGAACGAACGCAATTGGAAAGAGCATCGCTTCGGCATCGACGTAGAAACGCTCACCCGGCACTGGTGGGCGGTGGTGCTGCGCGGGGTAGCCGGCATCGCCTTCGGCATTCTCGCGTTCGTCATGCCGGTGCTCACGCTTGCCGTGCTGGTGATGCTGTTCGGGGCCTACGCGCTGGTCGACGGCGTGTTCAGCATCGTCGCCGCGTTGAGCGGGCGTACGGGCGCGCAGACGTGGTGGGCGCTGATCCTCACGGGCATCGTCGGCATCGCCGCCGGCCTCGTGACGTTCTTCATGCCGGGCCTCACGGCGCTGACGCTGGCGTATGTGATCGGGCTGTGGGCCATCGTCAGCGGCGTGCTCCACATCGTCACCGCGATCCGCCTCCGAAAGGTGATCGACAACGAGTGGTGGCTGGGGCTCAGCGGCGCCCTGGCGATCGTTTTCGGCGTCTTCATGCTGAGGGCGCCGGCGGCGGGCGCCCTGGCGGTGGTGCTGTGGATCGGCGCGTTCGCCTTCGTCTACGGCGTCGTGCTGGTCGCGCTCGGGATCACGCTGCGTGTCCGCCGCGACGACGTGCGTACCGTCCCGATGCGGCGGGCCGCGTGAGCACGTCGCTCAGTCGCCGCGCGCTTCGACGCGGAATTCCACCCGCCCGGCGCCGTCTGCCGCCGGCGGTGTGGTGTCGGCCTTCGCGTCGGCCACCGTGAGGCGTTCGGCGGGAATGCCCTCGGCGGAGACGAGACGCTCACGCGTCGCCTCGACGCGGCGCCGCGAGAGGTCCTCGAGCGCCGGCTGAGGGACCGGCTCGCGCTCGCGGAGCACGGCGAGCTGCTCCTCGACGCTCGGCGGCGGCTTGACGTCCGGCAAGCGCTCCCTGAAGTACGCGGTAACGACCGCGGGGCCGTCCTTCAGCCTGCGCTGCCCCTGGAACTCGCGGACGTGCGCGCTGACGGCATCCGCCCGCAGCGCCGCCGTGTCCGCGGCGCTCGGCGTTGCCGACAGCGCGACGTTGACGAACGGCGTACGCCGCAGAAAGTCCGCGACGCGCAGCAGGTGCTCCTCCATGTCGGGCGCGATCACCGAGCTGCCCGCGGCGAATGTGACCGGCGCCACCTTGGGCTCCTGGAGCGTGTCCTCTTTGTCGCCGCCCGAAAACAGTCGACCGATCGCGCGGAACGGTGCCTTCACGATGTTCGTGAGAACGTTCTTGACGGCGGTCCAGATCGTCTCGCGCAGGCTGAACTGCGGGTCCTTGAGCGAGCCCGTGACCGGCACATTGGCGCGGATCTCGCCTTGGCCGTCCTTCACGAGCGAGACGAGCAGGCCCAGCGGAAGGCCGATGCGATGCTTGACCTCGTCGGTGGCGCTGCTCGGCGCCACCTGCAGCTTGCCCACGACGACGTCGTTCTCGGCCTCGATCGCGTCGCCATCGAGCTTGAAGCGCATCTTGTACGTCAGCTCGCCCTTCTTGATCATCCAGCCGATGCCGGTCTCGGCATAGGGATCGACGCTGGCCAGCTGGAATCGAGTCAATTCTCCGGCGAGCTCGACGAAGGCCGGCGAGCCGATCGCACCCACTTCACCTCGTACGTCCAGGGTCGCGTCACCACCGACGACGGACTGCACGCTGAGCTTCGCGCGCTCGCCGCGACGGTTGTTGACGTTGGTCGCCGTCACCTCGAGCTTTGAGAGGTCCTGGGAGACCGCGGGCTTGGTGGTGCGGTCGAGGAAGCGAACCGATCCCTGCTCGATGCGGACCTGCTTGAAGTCGAGCTGCATGGTGTTGAGCAGGTTCTTTTCGTCCCGCGGCGCTTCTTTGCGCGGTGGGCCCGGCGAGGCGGACGGTGCAGGGCCAAGCTTGTCGTTCCTCTTGTCGTCATTGGGGCCAGGCTTGCGGTCCCCGCCGCCGGGCACTTCGAACAGCTTGCGCAGATCGAACGAGCCGTCGGCCTCGCGCTCGACGGCCAGGGCCGGGCGCCGAAACGCCGCCTTGGCGACGGCCGCGCGCTTCGGCCAGTCGACGTCGATGCCGACGAGCTCCGCGCGCTCGACGCGGATGGCTGGCCGGCTCTCGCCGGGCGCACGAATCTCGACGTTGTCCCCCCAGCTGTTACCTTTGCCCGTCAGCACCATCCGACCGTCCTTCAACACGATGCGGTGTCGGCTGTCGCCTCCGAACCGTCCCGAGAGCTGCGCGGGAACCGGGATGTAGGCCTGGTATGGCTTCACCGGCGCGTCGCGCAGCTTGACGACGAGATCGGCGTCGAGCGGCTTCGGCACGACCGGTCCCTTGATCTCGAGCGTCCCGCCTCCGGGCATCCCCGTGGCCAGCACCAGATTCGCCGGTCCCTTCGGCGGCCACGTGAGATCCGTGACGGTCGCATGCAGCTTGGTGAGCGCCAGCTTCGTGGTCGGCTTGACGGAGGCGTCGACGAACATTGCGGTGCTCGGCGCCAGCGTGATGCGATCGACGACGATCTGCTCGAAGCCGCGCGCGAGGGCCTGGAGCACGGGGAACAGCTTGCGCTCGACAGGCGCCGGCGGCGGCGGCGCGGCGACCGTGCGCGTCGCGGGGGCCGCGGCGGCGCCGGCCGGTGTTTTCGGTGTGAACATCTCGACGACGTCGATGATGCCCTTGGCGTCGCGATGGATCAAGAGATCGAGCCCCTCGATGCCGACGCTCGCGATCGCGAGCGTGCGGCGGATCACGTCCACCTCCCTCACCTGCACGGCGATGCGCGACACGCCGACGAACGGGTCGTTCTTGCCGGATTGCACGACCGCCTCGCGCTCGAGGTTCACCGTACCGGAGACGGCCGCTTTCGTGAGCTCGTCGCCGTCCTGGTCGACGGTGGCATCGAGGATCACCGCGAGCCGTCCGCCCTTCGGACGATACGGCGTCGCCGCGTACACGTACGGGCCGATCCGCCGAAGCTCGAAATCGGTGAGCGCAACCTTCACGTTGGCCTTCGGGGGATCGAGTCTCAGCGGCTCCGCAGTCACATCGAGCGTCGCCTCGTCGATCTTCGCGCGCAGGGTGCCGCGGCCCGGCGCGGCGCCAGCTTTCGTCGTCAGCGCGCCGGCGTCCACGCCGAGGTCCTGCACGACCCATTCGGCGGCGGGCGAGACCATCTGGTCACGCACACGGATGGCGCCTCTCTCGATCCTCAGGCGATCCAGCGTGAGCGTCCATCGGCTGGGTTTGTCAGTGGGCTTGGGGGGCGGCGCCTCGGCCCTCGCCTTCAGCAAATCGGAGAAGTTGAATTCGCCCGCGCCGGTGCGAATCACGCGGATCGACGGCGCAACGAGCGCGACGTCGGCCAGGCGGATGTCCGAGCGCAGGAGCGCGCTCGTCGCAATTCGAGCCTCGAGCCGCTCGATCTCGGCAAACGTGTCCGGGCTGTTGCGTTCGGCGAGCCGGAGCTTCTTGATCGCGAGCCGACCGGTGAAGAGGTTGAGATCGACGTCGTCGATGGCGACGGCACGGCCCGTGCGCTTGGGGATCTCGCTCAGAGCGACGCGCCGGATGATCTCGGGCAGTGCCCAGACGAGGGCACCGCCCAGGATCACCAGGCACGCGAGGACGATTGCGGCGCGCTTGAGGCCTATCGTTGCGTGACCACGAGCTCCAGCCGCCTGTTGTGGGCGCGGCCGGAGTCGGTGTTGTTATCGGCGATCGGGCGTTCCTGTCCGTAGCCCGTCGCCTCAATGCGGTTGGACGTCACGCCACCCCCCACGAGCATCTGCTTGACCGCCTCCGCCCGCTGCTGCGATAGCATCTTATTCGTCGCAGCGGCGCCGCTGGCATCGGTATGACCCTCGAGCGCAACGCGGACCGTAGGATACGCCTTCAGGACGGCGATGAGCGAGGCCACTGTCCGCTGCCCTTCCGGCGTAAGCCGCGTGGACGCGGTCTCGAAGTGGAGGTCGTCGAAGACGAAGCGCTTCGGCAGATCCGTCGCGGACGGATCCGCGAGATACGTGCTGAGCTGGTGGACCGAGCCGCCCTGACCGACACTGAGGCGCGCGCCGTCGGGCAGAGTGACGCTCGCGAGCTGTCGCGGCGCCGCCGAGGGGGCGTCGACGCGGTTCGAGGCGATATTCGTCTCGCGGGCACGCGCGACGAAGAAGAGGATCGCGAGCGCGGCGAGGCCCGCCACCAGCGCGGGCCACCACTGCGATAGCGCCGAGCCCGCGCCGGACTCGCGGACGATCGGATCGCGTCCAATCGTCTCGCGTCTGAGCGGCTCTCGCGTCAGCGCTTCACGCGCAACCGGCTCGTCCTTCAGCCCCAGCAGCCCGCTCATGCCCGCCGGCAGCGCCCCGAGCAGTGAGCCGCGCTCGCCGGCGAGGAGCGCCGATAAGCCGGAGGCGCCGAGGCCGCGCGAGGCCATCTGCTTGCCGAGCACGCTCATCACGATCGGCGCGGCCAGCGACAGGATGGTCGACGCGGAGCCGCGCTGCACTCCAGCGGCGCTGGCCAGCTGATCGGTGAGCCCGTCGGCCTTGCCGCCGAACAGGCTCGCCACGAGCTGTGCGCCCGCGGTGAGGAGAGAGCTGGTGCCCCCGCCCCCGCCGAGACGACCGCCCAGGTTATTGAGCAGGTCGGAGCCCCAGCCGCCGTCGCTGATCAGCGAGCGCATCCGCTCGGCCCCGGCGGGGGTCGAGGCGTTATTGAACATGGCAGCGAGCACCGCCGGCGCCGCCCGACCGAGCGCCGCCTCGGTGGCCGGCTGCGTCTCGGTCACGAGATTGCTGACCTTGCGCACGACGTCGGGCGTGAACGCATCCTGTACGAGCTCCAGTAACGAAGCCATGTGCGCCTCCTTCCAAGACGTCAGATGCCCTGGATATCTCCGAGGCGACAGGCGTACTAGGGCCGTAAGGCAGGGTCCCGCGTGATTATGGTCGCGGTTTTGCGGTGTTGCCCGATCCGAGCGGCTCGAACTCATAAATACCGCCGTCGGCGATGAGGGCGAGAAACAGATGTCCGTCTTTGATCAGATATGACCGGATGTTCGGCCATTGCCGCACGATCTGATCGTGCAGCGATCCAGCCGGGCACGCGGCACGCGTGAGGGCGAGCGGCGCGAGCTGCAGCTGATTCGATCCCGATGAGCTCCACGAGCCTTGTCCCCGGTTGCAGTCGATACGCGTCTGCAATCGGCCGCCGCGGCCGAACTCGACCGTGTACTTGCCCCGATCGTCCGGCCTCAGTACCGTGTCGTCGCCGCCCTCAAACTGCACGAGCTGCCAGGAGGTGCCTTCCAGCCGCGACCTCGGCCGACCCGAGCCCACCTTGCGGAGTAGGATCTCGACGCGCGTCGGGCTTCCGCGGGTGATGACGGGGGGCGGCGCGTCGGTCATGAACAGGACGCGCTCGTCGAGGAGGATTCTCGCGCGCACGACATACCGGTGGTCGACGAGAATTCGTCCGGGATCGTATTCGATGCTGAACGCGATCGGTGGGTTGCCCGGCGAAGCGATGCGCGTGCGCGCAACGGTCTCCGCGGCCTTGTCAGAGCGCGAGACGTCCTCGAGCACGGCTTCGAAGACGGCCGCGGAGGGGAGCGCCATGCGCTCTCGATATGTCGCGCTGCCTTGGATTGACAGCGCCATCGCCGTGCTGACCATCACTCCCAGGAGGGTTACGAGCGTGACCACCGCCTTCATGTGACTCCTCCTGGCGAGCGCGGTGGCGGCGCCGTTGATCGTCCTCCCCGCGTCACCGGCGGCTGCCGGGCGCCCGTTGACGACGGAGGATACGGGCACGCTCGATCCCGGAACGGTCGAAGTCGAGCTGGGTCTCGACTACATCCGCGAGCCGCACGCCAACGTCTTCCTGCTCCCGGGCGGCCCGATCTTCAACGTCGGCCTTCTGCCGAGGCTGGAAGGAACAGTTGCCGCGGGGCTCGTCCTGCTGGAGCCCGACGACGAACGCGCGCGCGCCGGAGTCAGCGACACGCTCGTGCGACTCAAGTATCGCCTCATTGACGAGACCCCGCGTTCGCCCGCGCTCATGGCGGCCGTCACCGCCCGACTGCCGACCGGCGATCATGGTCGCGGGTTCGGCGAGACAGGCGCCGACGTGCAAGGGCTGGCCGTCGCGAGCAAGACTCTTCGCGCCACGATCCTGACGTTCAATGCCGGGTACACGTTCGTCACGCGCGATCGGCACCTGGACGTCGTCAATCTCCACGCCTCCGCGGAGATCCCCGTGCATCGAGACTGGTGGGTCGTCGGCGAAATCGTCGCCGACGGCGCCACGCATCGTGGCGTGGACGATCGCGTCATCGTCAGGACAGGCAGCGTGTATGCGGCCACCGACCGGATCAGGCTCGATGGGGCCGTCGGCTTCGGCGCGACTCGCGCGAGCCCAGACGTGCTGCTGACGATCGGCGTCACCATCAGACTCGATTAGGCGACGCCTTCCGGCGCCAGCGCCCGCCTCACCGCGTCGAGCAGGTCGCTCGCCTCGAAGGGCTTGCGAAAGAACGCGATCGCGCCCAGCCGGAACGCCTCGCGCTCCATGTTCACGTCGTCCACGCCGCTCGTGAGGATGACGGGCATCGGCTCCGCGCGCGCGCCGAGCTTGGCGTGCAGCTCGAGGCCGCTCATCCGGCCCAGATGCACGTCGGCGACCAGGCAGCCGCGCGCACGGTCGAGATCCTGCTGGAGAAACTCTTCCGCCGACGCGAAGGTGCGCACGGGCCAGCCCGCTCCGCGGAACAGCCGTTCGAGCGCGGTGCGAACCGCCGCATCGTCGTCGATGACGAAGACCGTCGGCGCTGCCATCATGTCCGCGGTCAGGCGTCCCGGAGCTTCGTCCCGTTGCGAGCCGGGAGGGTAAACCAGAACGTGGCGCCGCGGTCGACGTTGTTGGCGGCCGACAGGTGCCCGCCGTGCGCGGCGACGATCGATTGGCAGATGACGAGCCCCAGGCCGAGCCCCTGGACCTTCGTGGTGAAGAACGGCTCGAAGACGCGCTCACTGTTCTCGGTCGGCAAGCCGGCACCGCGGTCCGCGATCGCGACACGCACGCCGTCGCCGTCGCGCGAGGTCCTGATCGACATCCGGCGCTCACGTGTGGGCTCGAGCCGCATCGCATCGCACGCGTTCACCATCAAGTTCAGCAGCACCTGCTGGAGCGCCACCGGGTCGCCGTGCACCTTCGGGAGCCGCGGCGCCAGCTCGGTCGTGACGGCCACGCCCTGTGCAATGAGCTCGCTGCGCAGCAGACGGAGCACATCGCTCGCCACGTCGTTGACGTCGAGCGGCTGACGCTTCGTCTCGCCCTTTCGCAACAGCGCGCGCAGCCGGTGAATGAAGTCCCCCGCGCGGCGGTTCTCATCAACGATGTCCTTCAAGATCTCGCGCAGCTCCGTCAGATCCGCCGGCTCACGGGCCAGAAACTGAAGCGCGGCCTGCGCGTTGGTGAGAATCGCCGTGAGCGGCTGGCTCAGCTCGTGGGCCAGCGCGCCGGACAGCTCGCCGAGGGTGGCGACGCGCGTCAAATGCGTCAGCACCTCCCGCTGCTGCTGCACCTCGAGCTCGGTCTGCTTGCGTTCGGTGACGTCGATGAGGACGCCGGCGAAATGGGCGTCACCGTCATGCTCGTAGGCAGACAGCGCGCAGTCGTGGATCCAGATCCAGTGACCATCGCGGTGCCGCACCCGATATTCGACGTCGTAGGGCGTCCGTGTGAGCTTGAGCGCTTCGTAGCGCTCGCGCACGGAGGCGCCGTCGTCGGGATGGATGCGCGCGAGCCACCCGTCCATTCCGCCGGCGGTCAGCTCCGCAGCGGTGAAGCCCGTTACGTGCGCGGTGTTGGGACTGACCACGATCTCGTTCCCGGTCGCGTCGGCCATCCAGGTCACTGCCGGAATGTGGCTGACGAGGGCGCGGTACTGGGCTTCGCTGCGCTGTAACGCCAGGGTGGCCCGGTCGCGCTCGCCGACGATGCGGATCAGGTGCGTCGCGCGGGCCACGAGCTGCGTCTCCTCGGGCCGAGGCGGACGCGGCGTTCGATAGTAGAGGGCGAACGTCGCGATGACGTCGCCCCTGCCGTCGAGCACCGGCGTCGACCAGCACGCGCGGAGCCCGTGCGCGAGGGCGAGATCGCGATGGGCGGCCCACAGCGGGTCGGTCGCGATATCGCTGACGACCACGGTCTGCTTGCGGAACACCGCGGTCCCGCACGAGGCTGCACGAGGGCCAACCGGGAAGCGGTCGATCGCGCTCACGTAGTCCTGGGGCAGGCTCGGCGCTGCGCCGTGACGCAGGTGCCCCGACTCCACGAGCAGCACGGAGGCGAGCAAGCCCTCGCTCATCGATTCGATCTGGCGACAAATGGCGTCGAGCACACCGGCCGTCGGCGTTCCCGCGGCAATCAGCGCGAGGACCTCGCGCTCGCCGGCGAGAGCCGCCTCGGCGCGCTTGCGCTCGGTGATGTCGACCATCACCGCGCGCAGCTGACGCCGGCCGCTCGGCCCCGCGGGAAGGATCCGCACCATGTCGTGGAACCAGACGACACGTCCGTCGACGGTCAGCATGCGGTACTGCAACACGTGATCGCGGCCCTCGTCGATCGCCTCCCGACAGCTCCCGGCGGCGGCGTCTCGATCGTCGGGGTGCAGATGATCCACCCAGAAGTGGGGGTCGGTGTACCAGGCGTCCACGGGATACCCGAGGATCGCCTCGGCGCGCTTGTTGACGAACGAGACCGCCCACGTCTCGGCGTCGCAGTCGACGACGATGGCGTCGACCGTGTCGACGAGATCCTGCGCCTCGCCGCGCGCCGCCTGCTCGGCCGCGAAGAGCCGCGCGGTGCGGACGGCGGCCGCGGCGTGGTCGGCGAGCCGGACGAGCAGACTTTCGTCGGCGTTGCTGAACGCGCGCGACGATCGGCTGCACACGTACAGCAGCCCGTCGATCGACCGCTCCACGATGATGGGGACCACCAGCGCGCTGTGAATGCCCTCGGCGTCGATCGCGGCGGCGTACTCCGGCGGCATCGGCGGCCAGGCCACGCGCTCGGCCGTTCGCACCGGCTGGCCGTCGACCGCGGCGCGCCCGCCGATGCCGAGACCGGGCAGGACGCGAAAACTCCGGTAGGCCTCCGTGCGCGCCCCGAGCGTGAATCGTGCGGGAAACGAGCCGTCGTCGGCCCGCAGCGCCAGGCTGGTGACGTCGCCTCCGCAGAGGGCGTGTGCGCCCCGGGTGATCCGCTCCAGGATCGCGTCGAGATCACGCTCCTCGACCAGATCACGTGCGACGTCCGCGAGCGTCTCCGCCTCGCGGCGCCGGCGCTCGGCGTCGGCGTACGACCGAGCGCTCTCGATGGCGATCGCCGCGTGACCCGCGAACGCCGTCAGCATCTCGACCTCCGTCGGGCCGAGATCGGCCGCGCGCTCGGTCAGGAGCTCGAGAACGCCGACGAGCCGGCCGTGGGAGACGAGGGGAATGGCCGCGCACGCGCGGAGGTCTTCCGCCTCGTGGTAGGCACGGTTGACGGTGCGCGGGTCGGCGAGCACGTCGGGGACGAGCAGCGTGCGTCGCTCCAGCGCGGCATGGCCCGCCAGGCCTTCGCCAAGCTTGAACTCGCGCCGGCCCGGCACGTTGGACCGCCGCCGGGGCTCGACGCGGGCGCGCACGACGAGCTGGGAGCCGTCCACGATCCATAACGTCGAGCGCGATCCCTCCACCAGACTGCTGGCCGAGCGGACGACCGCTTCCAGCACGTGGTCGAGATCGGGCGACGCCGTAATGCTCTCGACCAGCCGCAGGAGAAGCTCGAGACGGGAATCGAGGTTGGCGGTGTCCGGCACTCTGGCTCCCCCACCCGTTCAGAATCGACCGCGCCGAGTGGACCACCCTCGGCCCCGAATGGTCAAGCATGCGAGGTGACCTGCGACCAAAGTCCCATTGCCCCTGCTGACGGCCCAGGCGTGACTGACGAGCGAACGTGGGACCGGCGTTCACTCGGCCTGAACTGCCAGCGAGGATGCTCCAGCGCCGCGGTATCGCGAGCGCGCGCTGGGGCATGCCGTCGGCTGACGCGCAGGCGTGGCGGCTCGCGCCGGCGGTGCATCTGGCGTCGAAAGTCCTGCTCGTGTGCGCGGGATACTACGCGGGTGCGGCCATCGGCGTCTCGTTCGGGTTTCCGCCGGCGGGCATCTCGACGATCTGGCCGCCCAACGCAATCTTATTAGCCGCGCTGTTCCTGGAGCCGCCACGCGTGTGGTGGGTCTATACGCTCGCCGCTCTGCCAACGCATTTTCTCGTCGTCGGCGGCTTCCAACCCAACGTGACGCCCGTGGTGATGCTCTGCCAGTTCAGTGGCAATGCCGTCCACGTCCTCGTGGCCGCCGCGGCCGTTCGCGCCGTCGCCGGCGTCCCGCCGCGGTTCGATAGTCTGCGCGGCATGGCGTCGTTCGTGCTGCTCGCGGCCGTCGCCGCGACGGCCCTCGCGGCGTTCGTGGCGGTCGGCCTGTTCGTGGTCATCGGCTGGGTCACCGATTTCTGGCTCGCGTGGCGGCAACGGTTCTTCTCGAACGGCTTCGCCGTCCTCACGATCACGCCGCCGATCGTCCTGGCCTTCGCCGGGGAGCTGGTCGGCGCCCGGCGCCCGCGGCGCCGGCGCTACGCGGAGCTCACGCTGGTGATCATCGGGCTCCTCGCCGTCGGCGCGCTCGTCTTCGGCCCTGGGACCCCGAGCATGGACATCATGCCGGCGGTGCTCGTCGGGCCGCTGCCGTTCGTGCTCTGGGCCGCGGTGCGTCTGGGACCGGGCGGACTGTGTATCTCACTGCTGGTCGTGACGTTCGTGTCGTGGACCGCGGTGTACGTCGGACGCTGGCCGTTCACGACCCCGTCACCGCCGCATAACGTCCTTGCGGTCCACGCGTTCCTGCTCGCGATCTCCATCCCAATGATGTTCCTGGCGGCGCTCGTCGAAGAACGGCGGCGGACCGAAGAGGAGGCGCGCCGCCAGCGGGATGAGCTGGCCCACGCCCAGCGAGTGACGACGCTCGGCGAGCTGGTGGCGTCCATCGCGCACGAGCTCAGCCAGCCGCTCTCGGCGATCATCGCGAACGCACAAGCCGGGCGTCGCCTGGCGGACGCCGACCCGAGCGCGCCGGAATCGATCCGCGAGATTCTGCGCGACGTCGCCGACGAGTCCAACCGCGCGACGCAGGTCATCCGGCGACTGCGGGCGCTGTTCCGTAAGGAGCGGGCCGAGCGCGTCGCCCTCGACCTCAACACGCTGATCGAGAACGGCCTCGGTCTGCTTCGCCCCGACCTGCGGCGGAAAGGCATCACGATCCGCTTCAGCCGAGACGAGACGCTGCCGCAGGTGCTGGGCGATACCGTGCAGCTTCAGCAGGTGGTGATGAATCTCGTCTTGAACGCGGGCGAGGCCGTCGCCGCGCTCGAAGCAGGCCCGCGCGTGATCAGCATCGACACGGACCAGCGGGCGGAGTGGCTCGTCGTGAGCGTCGGCGACAACGGGATCGGCGTGAAGGACGCGGCGCAGCTCGAGAAGATCTTCGAGCACTTCGTCAGCAGCAAGCCGCACGGTCTCGGGATGGGCCTCACGATCAGCCGGTCGATCGTCGAGGCGCACGGCGGGCTCATCTGGGCCGAGGCGAATTCCGGTCCGGGCCTGACGGTCTACGTCCAGCTGCCGGCGCTGTCGGCCGCGCGCGTCTCGGCATAGCGCGCCGGCCACCCAGCCGCCGAGCGCTCAGCGGCGGCGGGAGCCGCCGAGGATGCCGCCGAGCACGCCGCGCAGGATCTGCCGGCCGATCTCGCTGCCGACCGTGCGTGCCGCCTGCTTCGCCATCGCCTCGGCCATGCCCTGACGCCGCTTCGTTCCCCAGATGACGTCGGAGAGGCCGCCGCCGCTTTCCCGCGCCGGTTCCGGTTTCGTGCCGCGCGGGGCGGGAGCGTCGCGCGGGGGCGCCGGCGCCTCGCGGGGCGCCTCGCGCTGCGACGTGGGCTGGCCAGCGGTGGCGACGCGACCACTCAGCATTTCGTAGGCCGACTCACGGTTCACGCGCGTGTCGTACTTGGCGCCCACGGGACTCCGCGCGCGAATCGCCGCACGCTCGTCCGGCGTGATGGCGCCCATGCGGCAGCGTGGCGGCGCGATGAGCACGCGCTCGACGGGAGACGGCACGCCTTTGTCCTGCAGCGTGGAAACGAGCGCCTCACCGACGGCCAGCTGCCCGATGACGGCAGCCACGTCGAGCGCCGGGTTCGGCACGAACGTCTCGGCGGCCGTGCGGACGGCCTTCTGGTCGCGCGGCGTGTAAGCGCGCAGGGCGTGCTGCACGCGGTTGCCGAGCTGGCCGAGGATCTCGTTCGGCACGTCGTCGGGGAACTGCGAGCAGAAGTACACGCCGACGCCCTTGGAGCGGATGATGCGCACGACCTGCTCGACGCGCTCGCGCAGCGCGGGCGGCGCGTCGTCGAACAGCAAGTGCGCCTCGTCGAAGCAGAACACGAGCTTCGGTCGGTCGAGGTCCCCGACTTCCGGCAGGGTCTCGAACAGCTCGGACAAGAGCCACAGCAAGAAGGTGGAATAGAGCCGCGGCTTGAGCATCAGCTGCTCCGCGGCGAGGATGCTGATCACGCCGCGCCCGCTCAGGTCCGTGCGGATCAGATCGCCGAGCTCGAGCGCCGGCTCGCCGAGCAACGCGGCGCCGCCCTCCCGGTCGAGCGTGAGCAGCCCGCGCTGGATGGCGGCGATCGAGGCAGCACTGACTAGTCCGTACGCGCTCGAGATCTCCTTGCGGTTGTCGGCGACGAAGGCGAGCAGCGCGCGCAGGTCGTCGAGGTCGAGCAGCAGCAGGCCGCGGTCGTCGGCGAGCTTGAAGGCGATCTCCAGCACGCCCGCCTGCGTCTCGTTGAGCTGCAAGATGCGCGTCAGCAGCGTCGGCCCCATCTCGCTGACGGTCGTGCGGACGGGATGGCCGGCCTTGCCGTAGATGTCCCAAAAGATCACGGGGCTGGCCTCGTTGACGTAGCCCTCGACGCCGGTCTGCGCCACGCGCTGCTTGACCTTGTCGTTCATCACGCCGGGCATGGCGAGCCCGGCCACGTCGCCTTTGACGTCGGCCACGAACACGGGCACGCCGAGGCGTGAGAAGCCCTCGGCCATCACCATCAGCGACACGGTTTTGCCGGTGCCCGTGGCGCCGGCGACGAGCCCGTGGCGATTGCCGTACTTCGCGAGCAAGTGGACCGGCTGCCGGCCCTTGCCGAGCAGGATGCGCTCGTCGTTCATGTCAGCGCTCAATGTGTATCACGGCGGCGCCTCGTCGGTCAGCGTCCAGTCGCGCGGCGCCGCGGCCGTCGTCTCGAGCCGGGCGAGCGCATCCGCCGCCGCGCGCTGCACGGCGCTCCACGGACTCGGCGCCCACGCGCTGCCCGCGTGCGCGGTCAGCGAGTGCTCGAAGCCGGTCGGAAAGAACATCGCGCGCCAGCCGTGTCCGTCGAAGCGACGCAGCTCGAGGTCGTAGCCCTGGCGCGCCATCCCCGCGACGACGTGGCCCACACCGGACCACGTGTCGAGCCAGCGGTGGAGCAGAGCGAGCTCGGGGGCGAGCGGCTCGATGGCGGCAAAACCGAGCGCGGCGCCGAGCAGGCGGCCGCGTGAGTCGAGCATGGCAGGAAGTTTACGCTGCTACCGGGAACGGCTCATGCCGGGCGAAGTCTGCGCGCCTGCGTACTGAGGCGCGACGCGCTGCTCGCTGCTCATGAGCCAGCGGATGAGCGGCGTCGCCATGAACGTGGTGACGAGCGCCATGATCACGAGCATCGAAAAAATGTCGGTCGGAAGCAGCCCCAGGTCCTTGCCGACGTTGAGGACGATGAGCTCCATCATTCCGCGCGTGTTCATGCAGACGCCGATGGTGAGCGCGCTGCGATGCTCTTCGCCGACGATGCGCGCCGCCACGTACGCGCCGCCGAACTTGCTCACGATGGCGACCACCAGCACGAGCGCCAGTATCCCGATGCCGGCCCATCCCGGGATGGAGCCGATGTCCGTGCGCAGGCCCGTGTAGGCGAAGAAGATCGGCATGAAGAACGCCCAGACGATCGGCGACACGCGCCGCCTCCACTCGTCGACGAACCGTCGATCGTCGTGCAGCGCCACGCCGACGATGAAGCCGCCGATGATGGCGAAGACCCCGAGGTTGCTCGTGATCGCCGCCGAGACGAACAGCAGCGTTACGATGCACGGGATCGCGATCGGCCGCAGCTCGCCGTGTCGCGTCATGTGCGCGGCGATCGCCCGTTGCAGCGGCCGGCGCACGACGAGGAACACGAGCGCGACGTAAGCGGCGAGCGCCAATACGCGCGGGACGGCCCAGCCCCAGCTGAATCCGCCCTTCACCAGCAACGAGATCGCCCCGAGGATCATCCAGCCCGCCACGTCGTCGATGGCCGCCGCCCCGATGACGAGCGCCGCGGTGCGGGTGTGCGACAGTCCGAGCTCCAGCAGGATGCGACCGAGCACGGGAATGGCCGTGATGGACATGGCGACGGCGAAGAAGAGCTGAAAGCCGAGCAGCGCCACCGGCTCGGAGAGCCGGGCGTGAAACCACGGCGCCGTCATATATCCGAGCAAGAACGGAGCGGCGACGCCGACGAGGCTGATGACCACGATGACGCGGCGGTTGCCCGCGAGATGTCGGTTGAATTCGAACTCGAGCCCGATCTGGAACATCAGGAAGACGAGGCCGACCTGGGCGAGACCGGTGAAGATCGTGCCGGTGAATGCCGGGAACAGCCAGTGCATGGCCCCGGGGAACAGCGCCCCGAGCAGGCTCGGGCCCAGCAGCACGCCGGCCAGGATCTCGCCCGACACATCGGTCTGGCCGAGGCGCCGGACGGCCCAGGTCACCAGCCGCGTCGCGACGAGGATTGCGATGAGCTGGTAGAGGAGACGGAGCGTGATCTCTTCGGCGTGGGCTCCGACCGCGGATTCCATCGGCGGCTTCAGCCTAGCCGCAATCGGCGCGACGGCGCCAGAGAAATTACGAGGTCCGCGGCGCTTTCATCATCAGAGCGGCCAGCGTGCGGACGAGGTCGCGAGGCTCGGCGGGCTTGGTGAGATATGCGTCGAAGCCGGACGACAGCACCCGATCACGATCGTGGTCGGACGCATAGGCGGTCAGCGCCACGACCGCCACGCGCGAGCCCCGCTGGGTTTCACGCTTGCGAATGCGCGCGATGAGCTCATAGCCATCGGCGCTCGGCATGGCAATGTCCGACACGATGATGTCCGGCCACCGCTCCTCGAGCGACTCCATGGCCTGAGCGGCTGAGGCGGCGGCTTCGACCTGCGCGCCGGCCTGCTGGAGAACCAGCGACAACAGGTCCCGGGCGTCGGCCTCGTCGTCGACGGCGAGGATCCGAAGGCCGTGGAGCGCGGCCCCGCTGGCGGCGATGGCGACCGGTCTGGTCGCGAGCGCCTCATCGCCGTTTGCGACCTCGAGACGGACGGCCATCAACGGCAGCGTCACCGTGAACGTTGCACCGCGGTCCACCCCGTCACTGCGGGCCGCGACGCTGCCCTTGTGAGCTTCGACGATGCTGCGGACGATGGACAGGCCCAGACCCAGTCCCCCGTGTCGCCGTGACGTACGGCTCTCGGCCTGCCGGAAGCGGTCGAACACATGCGGCAGATCTCGCGCATCGATGCCGGCGCCCGTGTCCGTCACCGTCAGCACCGCGTGCGGATCCACCCGCGCCAGGCTCACCGCGAGGCGCCCGCCCGCGGGCGTGAACTTCACGGCGTTCGTCAAGAGATTCACGACGACCTGGACCAGTCGCGCGTGATCGCCGAAGACCGGACCCGCCCCGGGGTCGAGCGCACTGACCAGCTCGACGCCCTTGCTGCGCGCGCCGTGGCGCACGGTCTCCAGCCCCGCCTCGACGACGGCGCTGACGTCCACGGCGCGAAACTCGAGATGCAGCTTGCCGGTCACGATCCGGGAGACGTCGAGGAGGTCGTCGATGAGCCGCGCCTGGACCAACGTGCTGCGTTCGATGACTTCGAGGGCGCGCGCCGCCTGCTCGGTGTTGAGCTGTCCGAGCTTGAGCATCCGCACCCAGCCGAGCATCGACGTCAGCGGCGTTCTCAGCTCATGGGACAGCGTCGCCAGGAACTCGTCCTTGCGTCGGTCGGCGTCGCGCAGCGCGCGCTCGGCCTCGCGACGCACGCGCGCCAGCTCCACGAGCGCGGAAATCCGCGCGAGCAGCTCGCGCGCACTGAACGGCTTCGTCAGATACGCGTCGGCGCCGACCTCCAGACCCTCGATGCGCGATTCTTCCCCGGCGCGCGCCGACAGCATGATCACCGGCAGCGAGCGGATCTTCTCGTCGCCGCGAATCGCCTGCAGCAGCGCCACGCCGTCCAGACGCGGCATCATGATGTCGGTCAGCACGAGGTCGGGTGGGTGCGCCTGAATCCGTTCGAGCGCGGCCTGCCCGTCGGCGACCGTCTCCACGTCGTAGATCGAGCTGAGCAGGCGGCGGATGTACTCGCGCATGTCGGCGTTGTCGTCGGCGCACAGGATGCGCACCGCGCGCTCGGCGCCCGCGTCTCCCGCGCCGCGGCGAAACGCGCTCGGCGCCGCGGTATCGAGCTCGGTTCCGTACGGCGGCCGTGACGCCGGAAGATCGGCCGCGTCGGGGAGCCAGCGCAGGGCCTCCTCCACGAACGGCCCGGCACCGAGCGCGGTCGACGGGCGCGTGCGGGCGCCCCCGATCCGGTCTGGCGGCAGATGCGCACTCCCCGTCGGAATGCTGACCGTGAACGTGCTGCCGTGGTCGGGGACGCTCTCGGCTCGGATCGAGCCGCCGTGCAGCCGGACCAGCTCCTGGACCAGGGCGAGGCCGATACCCGTCCCCTCGTGCGTACGGCCGCGCGCGCCGCGCACCCGATGGAAGCGCTCGAAGAGCTGCGGGATCTCGGCGGCGGGAATCCCCGTTCCCGTATCGCGGACGACGAGCTCCACACGATCGCCGTCCGGCGACGACAGCCGCACCTCGATCTCGCCCTCGAGCGTGAACTTGAAGGCGTTCGACAGGAGGTTCAGGACGATCTTCTCCCACATGTCCCGATCGACGTAGACGGCGGGCGTGGTCGGGCAGTGCACGCGCAGGCGCAACCCGGCTTTCTCGATGGCGGAGCGAAAGTTACTGGCGAGCTCGGCGGTGAACGGGCTGAGATCGGTTGGCTCGTACACGGCCTGGACACGGCCGGCTTCGATGCGGGAGAAATCGAGCAGCGTGTTCACGAGCTTCAGCAGGCGCAGGCTGTTGCGGTGGGCGCTTTCGAGCTGCGCGCGGTGCTCGCGCGCGAGCGGGTGCTGAGCATCGAGCAGGAGGTCTTCGATTGGCCCCAGCATGAGCGTGAGCGGCGTGCGGAACTCGTGGCTCACGTTCGAGAAAAACGTCGTCTTCGCCCGATCGAGCTCGGCCAGGGCCTGGGCTCGTCGGCGCTCTTCGTCGTACGCGCGCACGCCAGTCAGCGCGCTCGACACGTGGCTGGCCACCAGATCGAAGAAATCGCGGTAGTGGCCGCTGAGCTCGTGGTGTCGGCTGACGCCGCACACCAGGAATCCCGCCGGCTGGACTCCCGCCAGCAGAGGCAGAACCAGCGCGCGGTCCGGCGAGGCCGTGGGGGGCAGCGCCGACACGAATGCGTCCGGTGTCGTCTCGGTCGCCGTGCGCGGTCGGAGCACCTCCGACGCCGGCGTCGTCGAGGTCAGATCGATCTCCTTCACCGCCGCCATGGCGTCGAGCGAGACTCCGGCGACGTCCACGAGCCGCGCCACGCCACCGGCGTCGTCGAGGAGGAACAGCAGCGCGAACGGGACGTCGGCCGGGTTCTGCGCGAGCACGGCCGCCGCCTGGCGGCATACCTCCTCACTCGACATGAAGGCGCGCTCGCCGGCGAGCTCGCGCAGGGTCCGAAGGCGGCGCTCACCCACCACACGGCCCGTCGTCTCACTGACGATGCAGAACACGCCGCCGACCCGACCGGATTCGTCGCGCACGGGATCGTACGAGACGTCGAAGTACGTCTCCTCGAGGTAGTGATGACGCTCGAGATAGAAGGGGTGGTCCTTCGCCCAGAACGCTTCGCCGGTCCGCATGACGCCCTCGAACAGCGGCTGCAAGACATCCCAGACTTCGCGCCAGCATTCGCGCGCCGGCCGGCCGAGCGCCCACGGATGCTTGCCGCCGAACACCGGCCGGTACGCGTCGTTGTAGAGCGTGATGAAGTCCGGGCCCCAGAACAGAACGATCTGGGCCTTCGAGGGCAGCAAGATGCTGACGGCGGAGCGGAGGCTTTGCGGCCACTGCGACGCCGGCCCGAGCGGTGTCGCCGCCCAGTCGAGCGAGCGCATGCGCGCGCCCATCTCGCCGCCGCCCGCGAGAAAATCAGTCGACGCCGACACGGGATCTCCAGGCAAAGTCGGAGTTGAGTCGTGCATGACCAAGACGTAAAGTCGCCGTGGCGGCGACGGATTCAGTCATTCGGGTGTTGATTGGCGTGACCGATGGCGAGCGAAATGGTACAGCACCGCCTACACGACAACCACAAATCTGAGGCTTCGGTGGGAAATCATTTTCCTACGTATCGTTCTCGCCAGCGGCGGCTCGATGCTGAAGCCGCACGGGCGCACAATCATCTCAGCCGCGCGAGCCATGTGCGAGGGCGCCACGCGCCAGAAAACAGGCGATCGACCCCTTGCCCCCAGACCCATCAGCTGCTTGGCCGTCGCCGTTCGGCACTGTGGAGACCTCTCGGCGTCGAACAGCATGAGCACAGGAGCCGCCCATGAGGACCGTTGAACGCGGCATCCACTACCCGCTCGGCGCCACGCCGACGGCTGGCGGCACCAACTTCGCGCTCTACTCGCAGGCGGCGACCGCGGTGTCCTTGGCGCTGTTCGATCGCGCCGATGGAGTGCCGACCGACGTCATTCCGCTCGCGGGGCCCACCAAGCGGGTCTGGCACGCCTATGTCAAAGACATCGGCCCCGGACAGCTCTACGGCTACCGCGTGCAAGGCGAGCACCGGGCCGAGAGCGGCCATCGCTTCAACGACGCGAAGGTGTTGCTCGACCCCTACGCCAAAGCGGTCACGGGCAAGTTCCGGAACACCGACAACATCCTGCTCGCATACGACCCCAACAGCGAGGCCCGCGACCTCTCGCTCGATCGCCGCGACAACGCCGCGGTGGTGCCGAAGGGCATCGTGATCGACGACGCGTTTGACTGGCAGGGCGACGTCTCGCCGCACGTGCCGCTGGAAGAGCTGATCGTGTACGAGGTCCACCTCAAGGGATTCACCGCGCACCGCTCCTCGGGCGTCGCGCACCCGGGCACGTATCTGGGGTTCATCGAGAAGATCCCGCACCTCACGCGCCTGGGCGTCAATGCGGTGGAACTGCTGCCGATCCACGAGTTCTACGTCGACGACTTCCTGGTCGCGCGTGGGCTGACCAACTATTGGGGCTACAACACGATCGGCTTCTTCGCGCCGGAATCCTCCTACGCCGCCGGGCGCGCGCCGGGCGCCCAGGTGGCCGAATTCAAAACCCTGGTGCGCGCGCTCCACCGCGCGGGCCTCAAGGTGATCCTCGACGTCGTCTACAACCACACCGGCGAAGGCAACGAGCTCGGTCCGACCGTGTCGTTCCGGGGCATCGACAACGCGTCGTACTACTCGCTCACCGGCCCGCACCACGCGCCGGGCCGCTATTACATGAACTACACCGGCACCGGCAATAGCCTGAACTTCGACAGTCCGGCCGTGATCCGTCTCGTGATGGACTCGCTGCGCTACTGGGTTCAGGAGATGCACGTCGACGGGTTCCGCTTCGACCTCGCGTCGGTGCTCGGCCGAACGGCTGGCGGCGCGTTCGCGTCGTCGGCGGCGTTCTTCGACGCGGTCGGGCAAGATCCGGTGCTCGCCCGCGCCATCCTGATCGCCGAGCCCTGGGACATCGGCACCTACCAGGTCGGCAACTTCCCAATCGAGTGGAGCGAGTGGAACGGGCGCTTCCGTGACACGATCCGGCGCTTCGTCAAGGGCGACGCTGGCCAGGTGCCGGAGCTCGCGCGGCGGATGACCGGCTCCGCCGACCTCTATGGTGACGACGGGCGCTCGGCGTTCAACGGCGTGAACTTCGTCACCTGCCACGACGGCTTCACGATGTATGACCTCGTCGCCTACAACGGCAAGCACAACGAGGCGAACGGCGAGGACAACCGCGACGGCGCCGACGACAACAACTCGTGGAACTGCGGCGCCGAGGGCGAGACCGATGATCCGAGCGTCCGGGCGCTCCGGAACCGGCTCGCCCGCAACCATGCCTGCGCGCTGCTCTTCGCCGCCGGCACGCCGATGATCCTCGGGGGCGATGAATTCTTGCGAACGCAACGCGGCAACAACAACGCCTACTGCCAAGACAACGAGATCAGCTGGTTCGACTGGGGCGCGGCTGAGCGGAATGCCGACATGCAGACCTTCTTCCGCAAGCTCATCGCGCTGACGCGACGCTTCCCCATTCTGCAACGCCGAAGCTTCTTGCTCGGCAATGACTTCGATGCCGACCGGATCGCCGACGTCACCTGGTTCGGCACGGACCTCGGTCCCCCGAACTGGCACGACCCCGAGCTACGCACGTTGTGTTACCAGCTCGACGGCGGCGAGGAGCCGAGCGCTGGACGCGACCACCTGCTGTTCGTCATCCTCAACGCGCACTGGGATCCCAGGACCATCACACTGCCGAAGCCTCTGCCGGGCACACGGTGGTACCGCGTCGTCGATACGAGCCTGGCCGCGGGTGAGGACTGCGTCGAGGCCGGCCGCGAAGTGCTGCTCGAGCCTCCCGACTACTACATCGCCAACGGGCGCAGCACCATCCTCTTGCTCGGCTGGTAATCAGTCGACGGCATCGCCCTTGCCCCGGGGCCACCGGGGAGGGCGAGCGATGGACGAGAAACAGGACGACTTCGTCGGACGGCACCTCATCGTCGACGCGTCGACATACACGCGGCGCAATCTCAGCTCCACCGACACGGTCTTCGCGCTGTTCGAGGCGCTCAACCGCAACCTGGACATGACGGCCGTGTTGCCCCCGATCGTCTGCCGCTACCCTTTCGCCAACGACGAGATGGCGGCGTTCTGCGACGACATCGAGCGCGAGCTGACGGCGAAGGCGAAGGATCTGAGCCTCACGCCGGTCACCCTGATGCGGCAGTTCCTCAGACGGCGGCAGCTCGAAGAGAGCGGCGTCACGGGCGTGAGCATCTGGGCGGAGTCGCACGCGGCCATCCACACCTGGGACGAGGACAACTATTACGCGTTCGATGCGTTCAGCTGCCGGGATTTCCGCCCCAAGGACGCCCTGCGTCTGCTCCTGACCCACTTCGATATCGAGGTGCTGAACTGCGTGAATCTGTTCCGGTTCCAGCGCTCGATCCCGCGCGTGTCGAACTTTCAGGTGAACGCCAACTGGGAAGTCCTCGTCGACGGCCGGGTCGTCGGCGAGCTGGACAGTGTCGACTTCGGCGACGTCTGCGGCCGGGTCAGCGAACCGCGCGCCACGACGCCTGGCGCAGCGGCGGCCTGAGCGCGATCAGAGGCTCGGCACGGTGGCGGCTCAGAGAGCGGTGGTCCCCGCTCCGGCGGCCGCCAATGGGCTCCGCTCGAGTGCGGCCGGAAGAAATCGCAGGTCGACGATGCTCTCGACCGCCAGTGGCATGGTCACGGCGCCCAGGCGCTGCTGCAGCTCGATGACCTTTCGGAGACCCGCCATGTCGATCTGACAGTCCACGCGCAGGTGCGGCAACTCACGTGCAATGGCGTGGCGGGCGGTATCCGGCTCGAGCGCCCAACACCGACAGTAGAGGGCCGCCCACTCGTCGATGTGCTCGACCGCGTACCGGGCCGACCGCTCGTAGCCACGAAGCAGTGCGCGGATCGTGTCGCCATCGGAGCGGATAAAGTCTTCGCGCGCGACGAGGACGATCCACTGGAACTCCGGCAAGTACGGCTCCTCGTACGCCGCCGCCCAGACGCGAAGCGTCCCGTCGCACTCGCCGGTCGACACGTTGGGCTCCGACACCACGCAGGCGTCAATCGCTCCCTGCTTCATGAGCGGGATGATGTGCGCGTAGTCGCCCCCGAGCGGCACCCATTCGATGTCCGTGTCTGGGTCAAGGCCCTCACGCAAGAAGATCGCACGGCCGAACCACTCATCGCAGCTACCGCGAGACAGAAGACCGAGGCGCTTGCCCCTCAGGGCCCGGAAGTCGGGGATGTCGCTGCGGACGCCCAAATAGAGGTGCGCCTTACGCCGCATCGCGCCGCCGACGATCTTGAACCGAGCGCCGCGACTCATCGCAGTGATTGCTGGCGGTGAGCCTATCTCGCCGACGTGGAGCTCGCCGCGGTCATACGCGGCGGCGAGCGGCGGCCCGCCGAACACCGTGCGCATCGAGAGGTCCAGGCCCTCATCCGCAAAGAAGCCCTTCTCGATTCCAAGCCGCACCGTGATGCCAGCCTTGTCCGTGGGGACACCATATTCGAGCGCACGCAACTGCGGCATTGAGACTCTCCCTGTCAGGACCTTCGCCTTTCGGACATGCGCCAGGGAGACTGACTATAGGCGATCAGAGACCGCGCCGCACCCGATAGTCGACGTTGTCCTTGACCCACTTCCAGAGGCGGCGCTGATTCGGCAGGTCGGTGTCCGGGCTCATCTGCGCGCGCCAGCCCTTCATCACGTCGTACTCGACGGCCCAGAAGCGCACCCGGTCGCGCTTGACCAGCTTGCGCCAGTTGTCGCCGACCTTGGGGCTCGCATAGACGAGGCGCACGGTGACGTTCTTCGAGAGGTAGTCGAGCGGGCTCAGATCGATGTGCTCGTACGAGGCCGGCGTGCCGGACTTGATCGTTCCGCCGCGCACGTCGGGCACGCCGTCGCTGACCACCAGCACGGTGATCGGCGCCAGCATGAGATTGCGCTCCTTCACGGTGCGCGCGATCTGCTCGAAGAACACGTTGAAGTCCGTGAGGGTGTCGGTGGGCGGGAACCACTTCTTCAGATCTGCCTCGATCTGCGGGACGTCCTTGTTGTTGAACTCGTGGATCGGATGGAACGACTTCGGCTCCCGATTGTCCTTGCCGCCGATGGCCGTCACGAACAGATCGCGCGGCTTCGCGAGGCCGCCGAGCTCGTGCAGATGACCGTAGATGTAGTGGGCGGTGAACGTGAGGGCATCGTCATAGGCGGCGCGGAACGAACCGCTGGTGTCGATGCCGACGAAGAGTGTCGACCGCGGGGCCTTGGTGTTGTTGTCCTCCGCCGCCGCCGCCGAAACCGCGGCGGCGACGGTGATGAACACGGCGAGGACGAGGCGAGCGGCGCGCGTGCGCCCCCGGCGACTCATAGTGTCGTCGCCTGCGGCTTCCGCGCGCGCGGCTGCATGTGCAGCGTCTGGAGGATCTCCCACGTCTGCGTGACCTCACTGCCGTTCTTGAACGGCAGCGAGAACACCTGCCGCGAGGCGACGAGGACCATCCCGAAATTCAGCGCCGCCGCCGCGATCTGCAGCACCGGCAGCACCAGATAGTCGACGAGCTCTTCGCCCTTGGCGTGGAGCCACTCGATCTCCTGCTTCAGCTCCGCCACCGGCTGCCGCCACCACGGCGGCGGCTCCGGGGCGCCGGTGGCCGGGCGCGGGTGCGCGTCGTCGACCATCGGCCTGCGCGAGATGAACGCCAGCAGCGGCGGCGTTCCGTACTGGCCGAACAGGAACCACGTCATGCCGCGGATGCCGACCCAGCCGAACGCCGACAACGACAGCGTGACCCCCAGGCCCATCTTCACGCCCGTCTGCTGCGCGATCCACGGCGTCAACGCGTCGATGAGCTCGCGGTACAGGAACATGACTTCGAAGAACATCACGAAGATCTCCACCGCGACCATCTGCACGATGAACTTCCACTCCCGCTTCTTCACGGCGTCCATCAGCGTCTGCACGCACGCGAAGCTGCCCATGATGAGCAGCAGCAGGAAGAAGTACAGGATGGGGCCGGTGTAGCGCGCGGTCGACTCCCCGCCGACGAGGTCGGCCAGCAGCTCGGTCACCGTCGGCATCAGCGTGTAGCTGAAGATGGCGGCTTCGAGCACGCACCAGAAGACGAGCATGACGAACGCGACCCAGGGCACGCCCGGCGTGAAGTAGCTCTGCGTCATCCGTCCGGTCATCGTGAAGGGCATCAGCGCGATCTGCCTGATGACCTCGAGCAGCAGCTTGGCCACGAACGTGCTGAACGCCACCGCCCAGCCGAGCGCCACCCCGACGAAGCGGAACATGCCGACCCAGTAGAGCCACACGGCGCGCACGGCGTCCCACCACGTCAGCATCATCGTCGGGATGAACTGCGCGCGTCCCGAGCGGAAGAGCAGCGTGTAGAGGGACAGCTGCGTGCACCACACCGCCGAGATCGCGAGCAATGCCGGAAACAGGAGGAAGGTGAACTTCGCGACGACGAGCCACACGGGCCCCGGCGCGAAGAAGAAGTCCCACAGCATGTGCTGCAGCTTCGGGATCCACGCGAGCGGTGCGATCAGCACCTCGGCCTGCTGACGCCAGGGCTCCGGAATGCGCTGAATCAGCTCGAACATTGACCCCTCCTTGCGCCTGGGCATGGCGCGGGCGCCTATCGCGTAGCAAGCCGCCGGCCTAATCCGTAAAACGCTGATTCGGCGACGGTCCCGACCTTTAGCCGGTGGGCTGCTTGGCACAGCAGGGAGAGAATCTGGCACGCGCGCGAAGCCGCGCGCGCGGTGCCTCCGCGGTTAGCGGTCGCTCAGGATGATCGGCAGGCCGCTCTTGTCGCCGAGGACGACGAGCTTGGCGTTGGGGCTCTTGGACAGCTCGTGCGCGACCTCGATGGCCTTCCACTTCAAGAGCTCGGCGCTGATCCCGCGCGCGACGATCGACTGGAAGTCGGCGATGCCCTGCGCCTCCACGCGCTTGCGCTCGGCCTCCTGGCGCTCGCGGTCGAGCACGAAGCGCATCCGCTGCGCCTGCTGCTCGGCCTGCAATTTTTCCTGGATGGCGGCCGTCAGCAGCGGCGGCAGCGTGACGGAGCGCAGCAGGACCTGTTCGGCCTCGATGCCGCGCGGACTGAGCGCGGCGCGCACGTGCTTGTACATGTTCTGCGCGACAACCTCGCGCGAGGCCGAGTAGAGGAACTTCGCCTCGTATTCAGCGGTCACGTCGCGGATGATCGAGCGCAGCTGCGGGTCGATGACCACGCCCTCGAAGTGCCGGCCGATGGTCTTGTAGACGCGGGCGGCGGCCTCGGGCTGAAGCCGAAACAAGAGTGACACGTCGAGGTTGACGATGAGCCCCTCGGAGGTCGGCACCGCCGCCGTCTCCTTCATCTCGCGCGTCTGCACGCTGAACTTGACGACGCGCGTCCCCGGCACGATCACGTTGATGCCAGGCGACAGGATCCGGTCGGAGACACGGCCGAAGAAGTCCTGCACGCCGACGTGACCCGCGGGAACGACGCTCGTCGAGAGATAGATGAGCACCAGCGCGAGCAGCACCACGCCGATGCGGAGGCCGAGCACGCTCAGAAGCCAACCCATGAAGCGATCATAAGCGGGCGGATCGCTACAGCTTCAGCTTTTCGGCCGGGACGGGATGAGCGGCCGCGGGCAGCGATCAGGGCGCCGAGCAAGCGCCGAACATCAGAAACCCCCCGACCGGAGAGAGGACGGCTCCGGACATCGCGCCGGTGTCCTCGGCGACGTTCAGCCCCCACGCGCGGCCGAGCGTCTGCACCTCTTCGCCGTGGATCATGAGGTGTCCCGCGCCGCGACCGTAGGCCGTGATGCGCGCGGTTCGCCCGGTGGCCGAGCCGCTGATGAGACGGTTGCCGACGTCGACCGTCACGACGGACGGCAGACTGACGGTCTGCGCGGTCCCACGCGTGCACATCGCCGCTTCGTGACACACAAACACCGTCTCGATTGCGCACTTCATCGGGGTGGAGCCATCATACGGCGCGGCGGCGACAGCCACGCCGACCGTTCCCAACAGCGCGGCAGCGATCACCAGGATTTTCACACGCATCCTCCCAGCCCATCTGATCCCATATCGCGGGCTCGGCCCCAGAGCCGTCAGGCCTTTCGCCGACGCCGTTCGGCACTGTAGGCGCCGTTGCGCCTGCGCCACGGTCGCCCTAGGGGGCATTGCGATGCGGAAGAAGCGGTGCGCGCTGGTAGTCGTGCTTGCGTTGCTCGCTGTATGTGAGGCGGCCGCGCAGACCGTTCCGGCAGCGGAGGAGGCGACGGGCGTCGTCGCGCGGGTGGACGACCGGCAGAAGGTCGTCGTGTTCGACGACGGACGGATGGTCCGCGTCACGCCCGCCACCATCATCCTGGTCGGCGGCACTCCGGCCACGCTCGGCTCTCTGAAGCCGGGGGCGAGGGTCGCCATACGTTCCGGAGAAGGGGTGATGTTCAGCAACGGGCAGTACGTCGCCGTCGGCGACGCACTGCCCGCAGGCGCGCCGCGGGGCGTTTACACGCGGACGTTCGGCCGGGTGAAGGACATCGATCGCGACGGCGACGTGAAGATCCAAACGCAGTCGGGCACGTTCCACGTGAAGGTCTCTCCCGACGCGGCCCGCACGTTGAAGAATGGCGACACCGTCACGGTCGACGTCGTCATCACTCCGCCCGCTCCGACGGTGCGTTGATGCGGGACCGGCACTGCAGCGTGGTGAGCCGCCGTGCGCGAACGCGCGTGGGTCTCGTGTCGGCCTTGCTGTGCGTGCTCTCGGGCTGCGCTGTCCAGCCACACCTGATGCCACCGCCGGCAGTCTTCAAGGACGAGCGTCTCGACTTCGCACGCACGCTGCCCGTCGAACTGCGCTCGCCGCGCCTACCCGTCTTCTATGCGACGGCGCGGGCTCCGGCCAAGGCGGGCGCGCCCGGGCATTACACCAACGCCCTCGGTGACGGCGTGCGCCTCGGCGTCGCCGACGTGCATCTCGGCGAGCCGGACTGGAGCTGGCAGGATCTCGTCGCCTCCGACCGGACCACCACAGTTCGGAAGCTGCGCCCGGGTGCCGTGCAAGGCGTCGAGGAGCTCGGCATGCTCGGCGACGCCGACCAGCGGTTCCTGGCCGAGCTCGATGCGCAGCTGCGTCGGGGAAGAAACCGCGAGCTCGTGCTCTACGTCCACGGCTACCGCGTCACCTTCGACGAGGTCACCGTGCAGATGGGCTCGTTCGCACACTATCTCGGCCACGGAACAATGGTCACGTTCCAGTGGCCGACCGGGCTGAATTTCTGGAACTACGTCACGGATTGCCCGCGCGCGGAGCGCCACATCCCGGACATCGAGCGCCTCATCGCGCTGCTCGCGAAGTCGTCGGCCGAGACCATCAACGTCATGGCCTATAGCTGCGGCTCGCCGCTCCTCGCCGCGGCGCTCGTGCGGCTGCGCAACCGCCATTCCGCGCAAGGGCACGCGGACCTCGTGACGCACTACCGCCTTGGCAACGTCATCTTCGTCGCCTCGGACGTCGATCTCAAGACGTTCGCCCGCGAGCACGTTCGGCCGAGCCTCGACCTCGCTCAGCAGCTGATCGTCTATGTCTCGCGTAACGATCGCGCGCTCGGCTTTTCGAGCCTGGTCGCCGGCGCATCGCGCCTGGGCAAGCCCGACATCGACGACCTGACGCCTCGAGAATTGGACCGCCTCGCCGCCGATCCCCGGCTGCAGGTCGTCGACGTCTCCGACGTGCGCGGGGTCCACGAGATGGGGGGCGGCATGAAGGGCCACGGCTACTGGTACGCCAACGACTGGATCTCCACCGACGTGACGCTCTCGCTGCGGCATCCGATTCCGCCGCAGCGGCGCTGCCTCGTGCGCAAGCCGGGCACGCGGGCGGTGTGGCGGATTCCGGACGACTATCCCGCGTGCGTCGCGGACCGGCTGCTCGCGGCGTTTCCCGAGCTACGCCGCTCACGGTGACGGTCTTGCCCGGCATGGTCTCGCGCCTGCCCGACTACGAATTCGAGCGACGGCTCTCGCCCCGCCTGCTCGATGTCTTGATTCGCGCGGGCCTGATCGCGCTGTTGGCGGTGCTCTGCTACCAGGTGTTCGCCCCCTTCCTTCCACTCTTGGCGTGGGCGGTCATTCTGGCCGTGACCATGTATCCGCTGCACCAGTGGCTCGCGCGGAAGCTCCGTGGGCGACAAGGCCTCGCCGCGGTCATCGTCGTCCTCGGCGGCGTCCTGCTCATCATCGCGCCGACGGCGTTGCTGATGGATTCGTTCGGAAGCTCCGTGTACCAGTTCATCACAGCCGTGAAGTCCAACACGCTGGACATCCCGGCTCCACGCGAGCGTGTACGGGAGTGGCCGTTCGTCGGTGAACGGGTCTACGACGCGTGGTCCCAGGCGCATACGGACCTGCCCGGGCTCGTCGACAGCCTGCAGCCGAAGATCGGCGAGCTCGCGAGGAAAGCGCTGGCCATGGTCGCGAGCATCGGCATCGGACTGCTGAAGTTCGTCGCCTCCTTCGTGATCGCCGGCATCCTGATGGCCTACGGCGAGGCGGGCACCCGCGGCAGTCGCGCGATCTTCGATCGGATCATCGGTCTCGAGCGAGGCGCCGCGTTCGCACGACTGTCGACGGCGACCTTGCGAACCGTCGCGCAGGGCGTCCTCGGCATCGCGTTCGTTCAGGCGACGCTGGTCGGCCTCGCGCTGCTGATCGCCGGCGTGCCCTATGCCGGCGTGTGGGCGGCGATCACGCTCGTGTTGAGCGTTGCCCAGGTACCCGCGCTCATCGTGACGGTGCCGGCCATCATCTATATCTGGTCGAGCGGCCACTACGGCAGCGGCGCCGCCATCACGCATACGATCGTCCTATTGATCGCCGGGATGGTCGACAACGTGCTGAAGCCGCTGCTGCTGGGCCGCGGCGTCGACGCGCCGATGCCGGTGATTCTGCTCGGGGCTCTCGGCGGCCTGGCCACCGGCGGCATCCTCGGGATGTTCGTGGGGGCGACGCTGCTGGCGATCGCCTACCAGATCTTCATGGGCTGGATCGGCAGCGATCCCGACGCGGCGGCGGCGGTGGGGACGGACGACTCGCCGCAAGCGCCCTGAGCCATCGGCGGCCTATTCCGAGTCCCGCATCGCCGCGTCGACCAGCGCATCCATCATCCAGCGCACGACGGCCTCGGTCTCCCGGTCGGTCGCGCCGCAGATGTCCTTGCAGATGTCCTTGAGGATGTTCCCGCCGCCGCGGACGCTCACCGCGACCTCGAGGCGCGACGCACCAGCGGTCAGATCATCCTGCTCGCCTGACCCTCGGCGCGTCGTCCACCGTCACGCCGAACGAGCCGAACGACGCGAGACTTCCTTGGCCGTCTCGAGTGTCTCGTCCTCCCGCTTCGCGCGTAGGGCCAGCGAGCCGAGGGTGACGATCCCGAGCAGTCGCTCGCTCTCGTCGACAACCGGAAGGCGCCCGACCTGGTGCTCGGCCATACGGTCCATCGCCTCCTGGAGATCCCAGTCCGGTCGCGCGCAGACGACATTGCTCGTGTGACACTCTGCGACGCGGGTCGACCTCGGATCGCTCCCACGCGCCATCGCGCGGATCACCAGGTCGCGATCGGTGATGACACCCCGGACCCTACCGTTCTCGATGACCGGCAAGACACCCACGTTCGCCTGGCGCATCTTCTCGGCCGCCTCCGTGAGAGGCGCCGAGGCGTCGATCGCGGTGACCGATTGCACCATGACATCCTTGACCTTCTTGCCACGCAGCCATCCGCCGGCCCGTCGAGCGCGGGCGATCATGAGCGCAACCCCCGTCGCGGCGGCGAGCCACATGAGCGGAGTGCCGCCTCGGTTCCCGACGGCGGAGCTCCGGAATGTCCTGCGAGAATTTGCGCGTTGCCGAATACTTCGCAGTGCCCGCTGGGCCGTGTTCATCGTTGATCTCCCTCTGTTTGGCGATCGTCAGGCAAGGGCTTCGGGGGTCGGTACAGCGAGGAAAATGCCACTCAGAGATACCGGCGCGCTTGCAAGAAATACTCGCGAGGCGTATTGACCCAGGCAGTGGCAACCACAACCCAGCCGCACATCGCTCGGCCGCTGGCGCGCCCGTCTGCACGAGATCATCTTCGAGGCCGACACGCGCGGGGGTCGTGCCTTCGACGTCGGCCTGCTCATCGCCATCCTGGTCAGCGTCGTCGCCGTCATCCTGGAAAGCGTCGCCGAAATCCGGCAGCAGTACGGCGGCACGCTGCGGGCCGTCGAATGGACGATCACCATCGCCTTTACCGTCGAGTACCTCCTGCGGCTGGTCGCGGTCGATCGGCCGGGCCGCTACGCCCGCAGCTTCTTCGGTATGGTCGATCTGCTGGCGATCCTTCCGATGTACCTGGCGCTGGCGGTGCCGGCGACGCAGTCGCTGATGGTGATCCGTGCGGTCCGGCTGCTCCGCGTGTTCAGGATCATGAAGCTCACCCACTTCCTGACCGAAAGCCAGCTCCTGTTCCACGCGATGCGCGCGAGCCGTCGAAAGATCACGGTGTTCCTGGGAGTGGTCGTGACCGTCGTCCTCATCGTGGGCGCGCTCATGTACCTCATCGAAGGCGAAGAACATGGATTCACCTCGATCCCGACCAGCATGTACTGGGCGGTGGTCACGATGACGACGGTCGGCTACGGCGACATCGCGCCCCGGACACCACTCGGCCAATTTCTGGCGGCGCTGCTGATGATTCTCGGGTACGGCATCATCGCGGTGCCGACCGGCATCGTCACCGTGGAGCTCGCCAATGCCGGCCGCGCGGTCTCACGGCAGGCCTGCCCGTCGTGCGGCGGCGCCGAGGGGCACGATATCGACGCCCGTCACTGCAAGTTTTGCGGCGCGCGCCTCTAACGGGCCATCAGGCCGGCGGGTTCGCGAGCGTGTCGGCGACCAAACGATCCAGATCCGGCATATTGAACGGCTTCAAGACGTAGCTGGCCGCGCCGTTCCGGAGCGTCTCGTCCGCGAGGCCGACGTTGTCGTTGCCGGTCATCATAATGACCGCGATCGTCGGATCGATCCGTCTGATCTCCTTCAGGAGATGAATCCCGCGCATCCCGGGCAGCATGATGTCGAGCAAGGCAAGATCCGGACGCTGCCGCCGCACGATGGCCAGGGCCTCGCCGCCGTTGACCGCGATATCCACGGCATAGGCTTGCTTGAACCAGTCGCTGAGCAGCTGGACGATGCGCTGGTCATCGTCGACGATCAGGAGGCGGGCCATGGCCGCATCCTAGCTTCGAATCGGCCGATCCCCCATCAGGGGTTTCCTGATGGCTCCGGGCCCCACTAGGACCTTGGTCGTAGGGCGGTCTCCCCTTGGCTCTGCTACATTGGCGCGCCATGCGCTCTCGCTGGCGCCCGCGCACATGGCGCTTGCCGGTGCTACTCCTCGGCGCTTGCCTCGGCGCCGTCCCGGTCGCGCACGCCGCGTCCGAGCACAAATCCGTGCTCATCCTCTTGCCCGGGAAGCCGGGCTTGCCGGCTGCGACAGCGATCGCGTCCGCCATCCGAGACGTGCTGAACACGGAGTGGGAGTTCCGGGTCAGCATCGAGATGGAGCACGTCGACGTCGCTCGCTTCGCGTCGCGCGAAGAAGAAGATCGGCGACTCCGCACGATCTACGGCTCGAAGTACCGAGGCGAGCGCTTCGACGTGATCGTGGCGGCGCTCCCCGAGCCGTTTCAGTTCGTCCTTCGCACGCGTGACGCGCTGTGGCCGGGAACACCGGTCGTCGTCTGCGGGGTGGACGAACGCCTCGTGCACGACTTCAAGCCGCCCCCCGGCTTCGCGATCCTCACGGTGCGCTTCGACATGGAAGGAACGGTCCGTGCGGCGCTTGCGCTCTTGCCCGAGACGCGCCACGTCGCGCTTGTCGGAGGCGCCAGCCAGCCCGAACAGGTCTACCACGAC
>JBKOZH010000190.1:0-7633 GCA_046725765.1 Candidatus Methylomirabilota bacterium
CGCCGCGACGGCCGCCGCGGCCCGTCGCCTGCCGCCGGGCTTCGACCTCCTGCCGCGCGCGGCGGTAGCGGCCGATCCGCGCGAAGTCGCCGCACGGCGCCTCGTAGACGCGCGCGCGCTCGAGCGCGTCTTCGAGCGCGCGGACTTCGGCTTCCATCTCGCGGATGCGCTTGAGGTTCTGGTACTGGCCGAACGAGGACTCGATGCGCTTGCGCAGGAGGTCGGGCGGCGCCCCGGTCCCGAGCAGCAGCGCGACCGAGCCGTAGCCGAGCTTGAACTGGCTCTCGATCGGCTCCGGCGAGCCGTCGACGACACGCAGCAGGTCCTCGAGCCCGTCGCGCGCGTCCAGCGCGATCACGCACTGGCCCTCCGGATCGATGCCGCGGCGCCCGGCGCGTCCCGCCATCTGCGTCAGCTCGTTGTGCGAGAGCGAGCGGAAGCCGCGGTCGGTGCGCTTCGTGAGCCCCTGCAGCGTGACGGCCCGCGCCGGCATGTGAATGCCGAGCGACATCGTCTCCGTGGCGAACACGACGCGGCAGAGCCCCCGCTCGAAGAGCATCTCGATCAGCCGCTTGAGCCCGGGGAGAATCCCCGCGTGGTGCGTCGCGACGCCGATGCGCAGGCCCTGGAACACGGCCTGGCTGAGTGTCGACTCGCCGATGGACGGATTCTCGGCCACGGCCTCGCCGATGATCGTGTCGACCTCGCGATGCTGCTCGCGCGTGATCAGCGGGCGGCCTTCGGCGAGCACGTCGTCCATCGCGCGCTCACACCCGGCGCGGCTGAAGATGAAATAGATGGCGGGCAGCCAGCCGCGTGCCTCGAGCGCCTCGATCAGCACGGTCGGATCGACGACACGGCGCGTGTACCAGCGGCCGCGATCGTCCTGGCCGCGCGACTCATCACCAACCACGCGCGCGCGCCCCTTGCGAACCTCGGCGATGTCGTGGATGTCGCCGGCGAGATCGGCGATGGAATAGTGCAGCGGCACCGGCCGGTCCGGGTGATAGATCGGCACGATCGGGCGGTGCACGAGCGAGATCCAGTCGGCGATCTCCTTGACGTTGGCCACGGTGGCCGACAGGCCGACGAGCAGCACGTCCTTCGGCGCGCCGACGATGATCTCCTCCCAGACCGTGCCGCGGCCCTCGTCGCCCATGTAGTGGCACTCGTCGAGCACGATGTAGCCCAGGTCCTCGAGACCGCTGCCGAACAACGCGTTGCGCAGAATCTCGGTGGTCATGACGAGCACACGCGCCTGCGGGTTGACCTTCACGTCACCGGTGAGGATACCGACCGTGTCGGCGCCGTAGGCGCGCGTGAAGTCGTTGAACTTCTGGTTGGACAGCGCCTTGAGCGGCGTGGTGTAGGCGATGCGGCGCCCGGTCTCGAGCGCGCGCTGGATCGCGTACTCCGCCACCAGCGTCTTGCCGCTGCCGGTGGGGGCGGACACGATCACCGATTGGTCCGCTTCGATCGCGCGGATGGCTTCGACCTGGAAGTCGTCGAGAGCGAAGGGAAACTTCGCGCGGAACCGCTCGAAACGCTCCACTTCCACCACGGTATCACGGGTGGTAGGCTCACCCGCGTGATCGTCCTGCACGCGGCCATTCGCACCGCCGACGACTACGTCGCCAAGCGGGAGCCCCACCGCCGCGCGCATCTCGAGAGGCTGCAGGCATTGCGAGCCACCGGCATCCTGGTCGGCGGCGGCCCCGCGCCCGACGGTCGGCGCGTCGACATCTTCTATCGGTTGCAGCAGGCCGCGCAGATCGAGCCCGTGGTGGAGGAGGATCCGTACTTCATCGCGGGCGCCTGGACGGGCTACACGCCCTACTCGTTCACTCACTTCGTCGAGCCATGGGAGCAGGTGCCGATGGTGATCGACGGCTCGCGCGTGGCGACGATCGTCGAAGGCGTTGCCGCCGACTCCGACATGGCCGAGTTCGCGCTGATCGAGGCGCGCGGCGCCGGCCGGCTGGCGTTCGGCGGCTTCTTCGACGGCGCGCGCACGCTCGTCGTCATGAAGACGCCGCGCGGCGACGAGGCGATGCGCTGGCTCGCCGACACGGGCTTCTGGACGCAGGACAGCCTCACCGCGCGGCCCTGGCTCTACGTTCTGTGACGCGATCGACCTCGCCCCGGAGGCGCCCATGACGCGATCGTTCCTGGCGCTGCTGCTTGTCCTCGCGCTGACGGCCACGCTGCTGTCGCCACCGCCGCCGGCGGCCGTGGCCCAGGGCAAGACGCTGGTCGTGACCGGCTACGGCGGCCGGTGGTCGGAGGTAATGAAGAAGGCGCTCGTCGAGCCGTTCGAGAAGAAGTACGACGCGCGCGTGGAGATCGTTACCGGCATCACGACGGAATGGGTGGCCAAGCTGATGGCGGCCGGCCCGGACAACCCGCCGTTCGACGTCATCATGGGCAACGAGCCGCCCTTCCCCATCCCGCGCGAGCGCGGGTTCTTCGACAAGCGCAACGTCGCCGCCGCGCCGAACATCAAGAACGTCTACGACAAGGCGCTGATCGGCGACACGAGCCTCGCGATCTTCTGGGGCCGGATCGGCCTCGCGTATCGCACCGACGTGGGGCTGAAGCGCCCGGCGTCGTGGAAGGACTTCTGGGATGCCTCGTACGACGGCAAGCGCGGCATCTACGTCATCGGCAACACGCTGGGCATCAACTTCCTGTTCATGGCCGACAAGATCTACGGCAAGGACGCCTTCGACGTCGACGCCGGCATCGCCGCGATCAAAAAGCTGAACGCGAAGATGGTCGACTTCACCGGCACGATGGAGAAGCATCTGGAGTCCAAGGAAGTCTCGATCGCCGTCCTGCACGACGGCTCGACCTACGACCTCGCGAAGCGAGGCATCCCCGTGGACTGGGTGGCGCCGAGCGAGGGCGTGCCCATCCTCGACCAGGTCATTCAGGTCACGCGTGGCAGCAAGAACAAGGACCTCGCGTGGAAGCTGATCGACATGTACCTCTCGCCGGAGGTCCAGACGGCGTTCGCGAGCGAGCTGTTCTTCAGCCCGACGAACAAGACGGTGAAGCTGCCGGCCGACGTCGCCAAGAAGCTCATCCAGAGCCCCGCCGATGTCGACCGTCTCGTGCTCTTCGACTGGACGCAGGTGGCCAAGCAGCGTCCGCAGTGGACCGAGCGCTGGAACAAGGAGCTTCGCTGAGCGAGGCGCGCGCCGCCGACGTCGCGCTGCGGGGACTCGAAAAGCGCTACGGCGCCACGCGCGCGCTGGACGACGTCTCGCTCGACGTCGCTCCAGGCGAGTTCTTCACGCTGCTCGGTCCGTCCGGCTGCGGCAAAACGACCACGCTGCGCGCCGTCGCGGGCTTCGTCCGGCCCGACGCCGGGGACGTGTTCATCCGCGGCGCGCGCATCAACGACGTGCCGCCGCACCGCCGTCACGTCGGGCTGGTCTTCCAGTCCTACGCGCTATTCCCCCATCGCACCGTCCGCGACAACGTCGCGTTCGGGCTGCGCATGCAGCGCACGCCGCGCGGGGAGATCCGCCGCCTGGTGGACGAGGCGCTCGCGCTCGTGCAGCTGCCCGGCCACGGCGAGCGCTATCCGCGCCAGCTGTCCGGCGGTGAGCAGCAGCGCGTGGCGCTGGCGCGCGCGCTGGTGACGCGGCCCGCGGTGCTGCTGCTCGACGAGCCGCTGGGCGCGCTGGACAAGAAACTGCGCGATCACATGAAGATCGAGCTCAAGCGGCTACAGCGCGACGTCGGTGTGACGACGATCTACGTGACACACGATCAGGAGGAGGCGCTGACGATGTCCGACCGCGTCGCGGTCATGCGGGTCGGACGCGTCGAGCAGGTCGGAGCGCCGCGCGAGATTTACGAGACGCCGCGCACCGTCTTCGTCGCCGGGTTCATCGGCAACACGAATCTGCTCACGGGGCTCAGTCGCGGCGGCGCCGCGGTGGAATGCGGAGGCGTCACCATCGCGACATCCGACATGGCGCCCACACCCGGCGCTGCGGTCACGATCGCCGTCCGGCCCGAGCGCATCCGTCTGGACGACACGGGCGGCCTCGACAACCAGGTGCCGGCGACGGTCGCCCACGTCGTGTACCAGGGCGAGACCGTGCGCTATCTGCTGGCCGCCGACGGCGGCCTCGAGCTGCAGGCGGTCGAGCTCGGCCGCGTGCGCTTTCCCGCCGGCACGCGTGTGCGCGCGGGCTGGGCCGCCGCCGACGCCCGCGTGCTGACCGCATGAATGGTGCGAGCCTCTAAAAGGATGACAGTGGAATGAGCAAGGCGAAGATCGGCATGGTGACGATCGGCCAGGCGCCGCGCGCCGATGTCGTGCCCGACATGGCGACGCTGCTGCCCGGCGTCGAGATTCTCGAGGCGGGCGCGCTCGATGGCCTCGACCGCGCGGCGATCTCGCAGCTGGCGCCCGAAGGCGACGACGAGATCCTCGTCACGCGCCTCGCCGATGCGTCGCCGGTCTTCGTCGGCAAGTCCCGCGTGCTGTCCCGCGTGAAGGCGCGAATCGCGGCGCTCGAGGATCAGGGCGTCGCGTTGACGGTCTTGCTCTGCACGGGCGCGTTCCCGCGCCTGAGCGCGCGGCGGCCGCTGCTCGAGCCGCAGCAGGTGCTGCTCGGCGTCCTCCGGGGCCTGTCCTATCCGGGATGTCTCGGTGTATTGACGCCGTCCGAGCGTCACGTGCCGCAGACCACCGCCCGCTGGCGCGCCGACGGGTTCGAGGCGGCTGTCGTGCCGCTGTCGCCGTACGAGGAGCACGATCCGGCAGCACTCACGCGGGCGGCGGCGGCGCTTCGCGCGGCCGGCGCCGGGCTGGTGGTGATGGACTGCATCGGCTTTCGCGACGTGACCCGCCGCGATCTCGCGGCGCGGCTCGGCGTGCCGGTGGTGGTCGCCAACCTCCTGGTCGCGCGCCTGGCCGCGGAGCTGCTCGCCCTCTGATGACGCGATCACGCTCAACGCCGAGGCGCACGTGAGCGCGAGAGCACGGCTGCTCCTGCTGCTGCCCTTCACCGCGCTCCTCGGCGTGTTCTTCGCCGCGCCCCTGCTGTTGATGGTCGCGATCAGCGTCTCGCGCCAGTCCTTCGGTGAGCTGCAGTGGACGCTGACCCTGCATCACTACGCGCGGTTCTTCTCCGACGCCTATTACGTCGGGGTGCTGTGGGACACGCTCGTGCTCGGCGCCGTCGTGACCGCGGTCTCGTTGCTGCTCGGCTATCCACTCGCTTATCACCTCGCCAAGACACGTTCGCGCGCCAAGCCGCTGCTGCTCGTCGCCGTGCTGTCGCCGCTGCTCGTCGGCATCGTCATCCGCTGCTACGGCTGGATGATCCTGCTCGCCGACCGCGGCCTGATCAACGCGACGCTGATCGAGCACGGCTGGCTCACGCGGCCGCTGCCGCTCATGTACAACCGCTTCGGCGTGGCGATCGCGCTCGTGCACGTGTTCCTGCCGTTCATGGTCCTGTCGCTCACCGGCGTGCTCAAGCGGATCGACCCGCACGTGCTGGAGGCCGCCATGACGCTCGGCGCCTCGCCCCGGCGAGCGTTCCTGGAGGTCACGCTGCCGCTGTCGCTGCCCGGGATCCTCGCAGGGTCGCTTCTGGTGTTTTCGCTGGCGATCTCGTCATTTGTCGTGCCCGTCCTGCTGGGCGGCTTCAAGGTCCAGGTGCTGCCGATGATCGTCTACGAGCAGGTGTTGTCGGTCTTCGACTGGCCATTCGGCGCTGCCAACGCCTTCGTGCTGCTGGTCATCTCCGTCGCCCTCATCGCCGTGTACATCCGCGTGACCGAGCGCGCGCTGCGAGGCATCGTGTGATCCTGCGCGCGGCCGTCGTCCTCGTGTACGCGTTCTTGCTGGTGCCCATGCTGGTGGTCGTCATCGCCGCCTTCAACAGCGGGTCGTTTTTTACCTTTCCGCCGCAGGGGTTTTCCCTGCGGTGGTTCGTGAACTTCTTCGCCCGGCGGGAGTTCATGCAAGCGCTGCGGCTGTCCACCGAGCTCGCGCTGTGGACGGCGCTGTTGTCGACGCTGGCCGGCACCCTCGCCGCCATCGCGCTGGTCCGCGGACGCTTCCGCGGGCGCGATGCCGTCAACGCGTTCGTGACCTCGCCGCTGCTGCTGCCGCAGATCCTCACCGGCGTCGCGCTGCTGCAGTTCTTCACGCTGGTGCGGCTGCACCAAACGTACTGGGCGCTGCTGATCGGCCACGTGGTGGTCACGACGCCGTACGTCGTACGCACGGTGACGGCCACGCTGACGCACTTCGATCTGGCGCTCGAGGAGGCCGCACAGAGCCTCGGCGCCCATCCGATTCGCGCGTTCATCGAGGTCACCCTGGGCGTGATCAAGCCCGGCGTCGTGGCCGGCGCAATCTTCGCGTTCGCGATCTCGTTCGACAATTTTACGCTCTCGCTCTTTCTGACCTCATCGCGCCTAACTCCATTGCCGATCGAGCTTTTTGCGTACCTCAAATACTCGTTCGATCCGACCGCCGCTGCGGTCTCCGCCGTCGCCATCGGCGTCGCCCTGGTGGTCGTGCTGGGCATCGCGCGCGTGGTGGGCCTCGAAGAGTTCACGGGCTTTTGATGGCCAGGCTTCGCGACGTCAGCGCCGCCGAGATCGAGTCGCTCGCGATCGGCGCGTGGATCCTCGGCACCGGGGGCGGCGGCAGCCCCTACCTGGCGCTGCTCAACATGCGCCGCCTCTATCGCGACGGCACGGTCGTGCGTCTCATGGATCCGATGGACCTCGCCGACGACGATCTCGTCGCGATCGTGTCCAACATGGGCGCTCCTCTTGTCGGCCAGGAGCGGCTGACCGATCCGCGCACGATCGAGCACGCCGTGCGGATGATGGAGGAATACCTGGGCCGCCGCTTCCGCGCCGTCATGTCGCTCGAGATCGGCGGCGGCAACGCGATCCAGCCGTTCATGGCCGCTGCCCTGCTCGGTGTGCCGGTCGTCGACGGCGACTGCATGGGTCGCGCCTTTCCTGAAGCGCAGATGACGTCGTTCGCGATCCACGACCTGCCGATGTATCCGCTGACACTGGCCGACGTGCGGGACAACGCGGTGATCGTCGCGCGCGCGGCGTCGTGGAAATGGATGGAGCGGCTGTCGCGAACGGCGTGCGTCGCGGTCGGCTCGATCGCGGGCACGTGCAAGGCCCCGCGGACGGGCAAAGAAGTGAAGGAATGCGCCATCCTTTATACGACCACGAAGGCGATGCGGCTGGGCCAGGCCGTGCAGGCCGCGCGGCGCGAGCACCGCGATCCCGTCCAGGCCGTGATCGACGCCGAGCGCGGCCTGCGTCTCTTCACCGGCAAGGTGCAGGACGTCGCGCGACGCGCGACCGAGGGTTTCCTACGCGGCACCGCCACGCTGGAAGGCCTGGATGGCGACCGCGGCCACACGTTTCGCCTGGCGTTCCAGAACGAGTTCGCGGTCGGCTGGCTCGACGACGTCGTGCGCGTCACGACGCCCGATCTGATCTGCGTGCTCGATACCGTGAGCGGCGATGCCGTCGGGACCGAGACGCTGCGCTACGGCCAGCGCGTCACCGTCGTGGCGCTGCCGGCGCCGCCGATTCTGCTGACGCCCAAGGGGCTCGAGCACGT
>JBKOZH010000069.1:0-10959 GCA_046725765.1 Candidatus Methylomirabilota bacterium
GCCGCGAGGGCGATCATGCAGCGACTATAATAGCCGGCGTGTTCCAGAGCGAACGATTCTTCCGCGAGACGTGGCCGACGATCTCGCAAGCGCTCGAGCCCGAGGCCGGCGCGCGCGGCGCGGTGCGCTGGATCATCGGCGTCGCGGGACTCAAGCCGGGGGCGCGCGTGCTCGACTCGCCGTGCGGCTTCGGCCGTCATGCCGTGGCGTTCGCGCGGCTCGGCTACAAGGTGACCGGTGTGGACTTCAACGAGACGGAGCTTGGCCGCGCGCGTGAGGCGTCGCGCGAGGCCGGCGTGGTCGCGGACTTCGTCGGCGCCGACATGCGCGACACGGACTTTGCCTCGGAATTCGACCTCGCCGTCAATCTCGAGCAGTCGATCGGCTACTTCACCGACGATGAGGACCGCCAGCTCATCGATCGCTTCTGGCGCGCGCTCGTGCCCGGCGGCGCATTCGTGCTGGACACGCGCAATCGCGACCAGTGTGTAAAGTCGCTGCCGCCCGAGGAGCGGCGTCAGTTCGAGGACTGGACGCTGCGCATCGAGAACGCCTTCGACGCGGGCAGCAGCCGCTGGCGCGCGCGCTGGTATCGCGTGGCGTCGCCGTCACCCGCGACGGGCGAAGCGGGCGACTTCCTCGGCGAGACCGACATTCGTCTCTACTCCGCGCACGAGCTGGCGGCGATGCTGCGGCCCGAGCGCTGGAGCCGCGTCGAGGTCTACGGCGCGCTCGACGGCACGCCGTTTTCGTTCGACGCGCCTCGGCTCGTGCTGGTGGCGCGCAAGTAATCCCGACCCAAAGGAGACCGTTCCCGATGCCGACCGACCGTCCCCTCGTCGTCCTCGCCGGCCGAATCCATCCCGCCGGGCACGCCAACCTCGAGACTGAAGCGCGCGTCGTCGTCTGCGACGACGAGACCGAAGCGGGCTTCCTCAAGATTGCCGCCGATGCCGACGGGCTGCTCTTTCGCGCCAAGCCGCGGTGCACGGAGAGCCTGATGGCCGCCTGCAAGCGGCTGAAGGTCGTTGGCCGCCACGGCGTCGGGCTCGACACGGTCGACATTCCCGCCGCGACGAAGCTTGGCGTCGCGGTGGTGCACGCCCCGGGCAGCAACGCACAGTCCGTGGCCGAGCACGCGCTCATGCTGATGCTGATGGCCGCCAAGCGCGCGCGCCAGATCGACCGCTGGACGCGCGAGGGCAACTGGAGCGCGCGGCAGGGTGGGAATGCGGAGCTCAAGGGCAAGACGCTCGGCATCGTGGGCATCGGCAACATCGGACGGCTGGTCGCGAAGTTCGCCGGTGCGCTCGGCATGCGCGTGCTGGCCTACGATCCCTACGTCGCCGACGACGAGATTCGGCGGCGGGGCGCCGAGCCCGTGAAGAGCCTCGACGCCCTGATGCCGCAGCTCGACGTGCTCACGTGTCACACGCCGCTCACCGACGAGACGCGCGGCATGATCAACGAGCGTACGCTCGGCCTCATGAAGCGCGGCGCGATCTTCGTCAACACGTCGCGCGGCGGCGTGCAGCAGGAGCGCGCGGTGTTCGAGGCGCTGGTCAAGGGCCAGCTGGGGGCCGCCGGGCTCGACGTCTTCGAGCAGGAGCCGACGCCGCGCGACAACCCACTGCTCAACCTCGACAACGTCGTCGTCTCCTCACACGTGGCCGGCGTCACCGCCGAAGCCACGCACACAGCGACGATCCAGGTCACGAGCGAGATGCTGCGCGTGCTGCGCGGTGAGCGTCCGCACGTGCTCGCCAACCCGGAAGTCTGGCCGCGCGTGGGAATCAGGTAGAATCCTTTCCATGGCGATCGACAGCCGCCATCCGCGCGAGATTCGCGCCGACATCCGCAGCGGCAAGATCACCAGCGTGACGGCCGGGTTGGGCGAGGGCTACGTCCAGGCGAACCTCGCGGTGCTGCCGAAGGACTACGCGTACGACTTCCTGCTGTTCTGCCAGCGCAATCCACGGCCGTGCCCGCTGATCGAGGTCACCGACGTCGGCAGCGCCGAGCCCGTGGGCGTGGCGCCAGGCGCCGATCTGCGGACGGATATTCCGCGCTACCGCATCTACAAGGACGGTGTGCTGGCCGACGAAGTCACCGACGCGACGCCGTACTGGCGCGACGACCTCGTCGCATTCCTGCTCGGCTGCTCGTTCACGTTCGAGTGGGCACTGCTCGAAGCCGGCATCGAGCTCTGGCACGTCACGCACGGCAAGAACGTCGCGATGTGGAAGACCTCGACGGCCTGCCGTCCCGCCGGTGTGTTTCACGGACCCATGGTCGTCTCGATGCGGCCGATTCCGTCGACGCAGCTGTCCAAGGCGGTGACGGCGAGCGCGCGCTTTCCGAACGCCCACGGCGCCCCCGTGCACATCGGCGATCCGGCGGCGCTCGGCATCAAGGACATCACCAGGCCGGACTGGGGCGACGCGCAGCCGTTTCGCGCCGGCGACGTCCCGGTGTTCTGGGCGTGCGGCGTGACTCCGCAAGCGGTCGCGCTCGCCAGCAAGCCGGCGTTCATGCTCACGCACAGCCCCGGCCACATGTTCATCACCGATCTGCCCAACGCCGCGCTCGCGGCGTTCTAGACCGTTGAGGTTTCTGCCCGCCGGCGATCTCGCGGTATCGATCGAGCTCGGCGAGGAGATCAGCGTGGACGTCAACACGCGCGTCCGGGCCCTCGAGTACCTCATCGACCAGAAGGCCGTGCCGGGCGTCGTCGAGACCGTACCGACGTACCGCGCGCTGCTCGTGTACTACGATCCGTTGATCGTCGACTACGACGCGCTCTGCGCTCAGCTCGCCACGCTCGCGGAGCAGGCGACGACGACCGCCATGCCGCCCGCGCGCGAGCTCGAGCTGCCGTGCTGCTACGACGGCGAGCTCGGGCCGGACCTCGAGGCCGCTGCGAAGCGGCTCACGCTGTCGGTCGACGAGCTGGTGCGGCTACACGCGGGCGCCGAGTACCTCGTCTACTTCATCGGCTTCACGCCGGGCTTGCCGTACATGACCGGCGCGCCCGAGCGGCTGACGATCCCGAGACTGGACACGCCGCGCGTCAAGGTCCCCGCCGGCAGCGTGGCGATCGGCGGCATCCAGTGCTGCATCTATTCAGTCGACAGTCCCGGCGGGTTCTGGCTGCTCGGCCGTACGCCGGTGCGCCTCTACGATCCGAGCGCGGCGGAGCCGATCTTGCTGCGCCCCGGCGATCGCGTGCGCTTTCGCCGCATCGAGCGGCGCGAGTTCGACGACATCGCTGCGCGCGTGGCGGCCGGCGACTTCCGCCCGGTGATCCGATGATCGGGGTGGTCGATCCGGGCCCGCAGACGACCGTGCAGGACGCCGGCCGCGCCGGCCAGATGCGTTATGGGATTCCGCCGTCGGGTCCCGTCGACCGTGCGTCGTTCGTGCTGGCGAATCGTCTCGTCGGCAACCCCGACGGCGCCGCCGCCCTGGAGTTCACGGTGATGGGCCCGCGGCTGTCCGTCGAGGCGCCGTGCAGCATCGCCGTGACGGGCGCCGACGTGCCGCTCACCGTCAACGACGCGCCCGCCTTGGCATGGACGACGCTGAGGCTCGCCGCGGGCGACGTCGTCCGCGTCGGCGCCGCGCGCGCCGGCGTGCGCGGCTACGTCGCGTTCGCGGGCGGCATCGACGTGCCGCCGGTGCTCGGCTCACGCGCGACGTACCTGCGCGGCCGCATGGGCGGCATGCATGGCCGCGCGCTCGCACGCGACGACCGTCTGCGGCTGGGCGCCGCGCCGACACCGCGACGACGCGTGGTGCCGGACGCCGCACGTCCCCGCTGGGGCGGTGACATCGTGCTTCGCGTCGTGCTGGGGCCGCAGACCGATCGCTTCACCGAAGCTGGCGTGGCCACATTTCTCGACTCCACCTACGAGGTGCTGCCGCAGTCCGATCGCATGGGCGCACGCCTCAACGGTCCGCGCATCGGCCACGCGCGCGGCCACGACATCATCTCGGATGGCATCGCCCTGGGCGCCGTGCAAGTGCCCGGCGACGGCCAGCCCATCGTGCTGCTCGTGGACCGCCAGTCGACGGGCGGCTACACGAAGATCGCCACGGTGTGCTCTTTCGACGTCGCACGCGTCGGTCAGGCCAAGCCCGGCCAGCAGGTGCGCTTCGCGGCCGTGGACATCGCGTCCGCTCACCGGCTGCTCAGAGACTCGAACGCCGCTCTCGCGAGCGTCGAGCTACAGGAGATCGCCTCATGAGTTTGGAAAAGGAAGTCAACGAGTACACGGCGAAGACGACCCGGTCGCGCGTGCTTCATGACGAAGCGCTGGCGGTGATGCCCGGGGGCAATAGCCGCACCACCACGTTCTTCGATCCGTACCCGTTCTACTTCCAGCGCGGACAGGGCGCGCACATCTGGGACGCCGACGGCATCGAGCGGCTGGACTTCAACGGTAACTACACGAGCCTGGTGCTGGGCCATGCCCACGGCGACGTCGTGAAGGCCGTGCAGGGCGTCGCGGAGAGCGGGCTGTCGTTCCCCGGGCCCACGGAGCACGAGATCCGGCTTGCCGAAGCGATCAGCCGGCGCATTCCGTCGATCGAGAGCCTGCGCTTCACGAACTCCGGCACCGAGGCCACGATGAACGCCGTGCGCCTGGCGCGCGCGTTCACCGGCCGCGCGAAGATCGCGAAGTTCGAGGGCGCCTTCCACGGCACGCACGACTGGGTCATGGTTAGCGTGTCGCCCGATCCCAAAGCCGCCGGGAACCGAAAGCGCCCCAAGCCCATCGCGTGGTCGGCCGGCATCCCGCCGGCGGTGCTGAAGCACGTCGTCGTGCTGCCGTGGAACGATCAGGAGGCGTGCGCCGAAATCCTCGCGCGCGAGGGCGAGCAGATCGCCGCGCTGATCGTGGATCCGATCCTGTGCAACGCGGGGCTCATTCCGCCGGTCGAGGGCTTCCTGCCCTGGCTGCGCGAGGAGACTCAGCGGCGCGGCATCGTGCTGATCTTCGACGAGGTGATCAGCTTCCGCGTGGCGTGGGGCGGCGCGCAGGAGCTCTACGGCGTGCGGCCGGATCTCACGACCCTCGGCAAGATCATCGGCGGCGGTCTGCCGGTCGGCGCGTTCGGCGGCCGGCGCGACATCATGGCCTACTACGATCCGCGCAGCCGCGGCGCCGACGGCCAGCCGACCGGCGGCGCACGGATCAGCCAGGGCGGAACGTTCAACGCCAACCCGGTCACGATGGCGGCCGGTCTCGCCACGCTCAACGCGCTGACACCGGAGGCGTACGCGCGGCTGGAGGCGCTCGGCGAGCGGCTGCGCGGCGGTGTATCGCGACTGCTCGCCGCGACACGGCGCCGCGGGCAAGTGAGCGGCGTCGGCTCGCTGTTCTGGCTGCACTGGACGACGGAGAAGCTCACCGACTATCGCTCGGCGCGGCCCAAGGAGACGGATCTGCCGCTGCGTGTGTTCATGGGCCTGGTCAACGAGGGCATCCTGATGACGCAGCGCGGACTCGGCGCGATCGCGCTGGCCACGAGCGACGAGGACGCCGATCGCTTCGTGAACGCCCTCGCGCGCGTGCTCGCGCGCCAGTAAATGCGGCTCGGGCTCGGGCTGTCGGTCCAGCACCCGCCCGACGACCCGCAGGCCACGCGCTTCGCCGAGCACCTGGCGCAGGTACGTGCCGCGCGCGCGGCCGGGTTTTCCCACGTGTGGGCGAGCCAGCACTACGTGTCGGCGCCGTACACGTATTTCCAGCCGTTTCCCACGCTCGCGCGCGTCGCCGCCGAAGCGGGTGAGATGAGCCTCGGCACCGGCGTCGTGCTGCTGCCGTTGCACGCGCCGGTCGACGTGGCCGAGCAGGTGGCGACGCTGGACGTCATCACGGGCGGGCGCTTCATTTTCGGCGCCGGTCTGGGGTATCGCGACGTCGAAAACGTCGCGCTCGGCGTGGACCCGCGCGCCCGTGTGGGCCGTCTGGAGGAAGGCCTCGAGGTGCTCGAGCGGCTCTGGAGCGGCGAGCCCGTGTCCTACCACGGCAAGCACTTCCATCTGCGCGAGGTGCGAATCTCGCTGCGGCCGCTGCAGCAGCCGCGGCCGCCGATCTGGCTCGCGGCGAATGCCGACGCGGGTGTCAAGCGCGCCGCGCGCCTGGCGGACGCGTGGCTGATGAATCCGCACACGACGCTCACCACGCTGGAGCGCCAGCTCACGCTGTTTCACGAGACGCGCGAGGCGCTCGGCCGCCCGCCCGCGCGCACCGTGCCGCTGATCCGCGAGTGCTATGTCGCGCCTGACATGCGCACGGCGCTCGCAGAGGCGCAGCCGTTGCTCGAGGGCAAGTACGCCGCGTATCGATCGTGGGAGCAGGACAAGGCACTGCCGTCGGGCGAGAGCTTCGCAGAGGACTTCGCGACGCTCACGCGGGACCGGTTCCTGATCGGCGATCCCGAGCGCGTGCGCGAGGAGATCGCGCGCTATCAGGAGCGACTCGGGATTACGGACTTGATCGTGCGCGTGCAGTGGCCGGGCATGGACCCGGCCCGCGTGCTGCGCAGTATCCGCCTGCTCGGCGACGAGGTGTTGCCGCAACTCGTGTCATAATCCCGCCTCGCGCCCCTTCCGGGAGGGCAACCCCGGCTCGCCGTTCACACCCTCGGTCCAGAGGAGACGTCGGATGAAGCGAGCGGTCGCAATCCTCCTGGTTCCCATCGCGCTGTCGGCCTGCGCCTCGTCGGAGCCGCCCCGGCCGTCCACACTCACGCTTCCACTCAAGGGCCAGAGCGCCGAGCAGCACGCGCGCGATACGAACGATTGCCAGTTCGTCGCCAAGCAGCAGACCGGATACGACCCGGCCATGGACACCGCCAAAGGCGCCGGCATCGGTGCCGCCATCGGGGTGCTCGGCGGCGCCGCCGCGGGCGCGGCGATCGGGGCCGCGACGGGCAACGCGGGCGCGGGGGCGGCCATCGGCGCCGCGACAGGGGCGGTCGGCGGCGCGGCCGTGGGCGGAGGCTACAAGTACACGAAGTCCAAAGAAGGGTACGAGCACGCCTACGCGACGTGCATGGCGCACAAGGGGTACCAGGTGCGCTGAGTTTCCCCCGAGGAGAAGAACTTACACGCTAGGCGGCCGCGAGACGACGGCCGGCCTGCTGTCGAGCGCCGCTGGTTTCCGCGAGGGTCTGGGCCAGGGTCGCCCAGGCGATGGGCTTCGTGAACACGACGTCAGCGCCGGCCTGGCGCGCTCGGCTGACGAACGGCTCGTCGTAGCCGGTCAGGACGATGACCCGAGGTCGGCGCCGGGCGGTCGCCAGAACACGGCGAATCACCGCATCACCGGGGATATCGGGCAGCCCGAGGTCGGTCAGGATGACGTCGAACTCACGCCGGGCCGCGAGGTCCATGGCTTCCCGACCGCTGCCGGTGGCAACCACCTCGGCACCCTCGGCACGCAGCAGGAGCGTAAAGACTTCACGAATGTCCTGGGCGTCTTCAACGAGAAGTACCCGCAAACGGTTGCGTGATGCCCCGGATCCGTCGCTCATGCGGTCAAAGATGAGCAATCGTGATGCCGGTTTCCGCGCCGGGTGCAGGCCTTGACCCGTCCGGAGGGCCGGTGGTCTACTGGGTCGCTCGTGAATACACCCCTGAAGCGAACTCCGCTCTACGACGCGCATCTCAAAGCCGGCGCCAGGATGGTGCCGTTCGGCGGCTGGGACATGCCCGTGCAGTACAGCGGCATCGTCGACGAGCATAGAGCCGTGCGTGCGGCGGCAGGCTGCTTCGACGTCAGTCACATGGGTGAGTTCGAGGTCGAGGGGCCGCAGGCGCTCGCCGTGCTGCAGCGATTGACCACCAACGACGTCGGGGCACTCGAGGTTGGCCAGGTTCAGTACTCGCTGTTGTGCCATGCCGACGGCGGCATCGTGGACGATCTGACGGTCTACCGTCTTGGCCCCGAGCGCTACATGCTCACGGTGAACGCGTCGAACATCGACAAAGATTGGCAGTGGGTCACCGAGCACGGCGGCTCCGCGCGCTGGCGCAACGTGTCCGATACGACCGGCCTCATCGCCGTGCAGGGTCCCAAAGCCGAGGCGCTGGTCGGACGACTGGCCGATACGGACGTGACGCGTGTTGCCTATTACCACGCTGCCGAGGGCCGCGTCGCCGGCGCGCGCTGCGTGATCTCGCGTACCGGCTACACCGGCGAAGACGGCTTCGAGCTCTACGTCCCCGCGGCCGAGACGCCGCGGCTCTGGTCCGGGCTGCTCGACGGCGGCCGCGGCGACGGCGTGGTACCGGTCGGGCTCGGCGCCCGCGACACGCTTCGCCTCGAGATGCGGTATGCGCTCTACGGCAACGACATCGACGCGACGACGAATCCGCTCGAAGCGGGCCTCGGCTGGATCGTCAAGCCCGCGAAGGGCGAGTTCATCGGGCGGGACGCGATCGAAAAGACGCGCGCGGCGGGACCGAAGCGCAAGCTCATCGGACTCGAAATGGCCGACCGGTCCGTCGCGCGGCATGGCTATCGCGTGATGAAGGACGGCCGCGAGACCGGTGTGGTGACGTCGGGCTCGTATGGCCCGTCCGTGGAGCGCTCGATCGCGCTCGCCTACGTGGCGAGCGCGGACGCTGCTATCGGTACCGAGCTCGGCGTCGAAATCCGTGGGCAGATCAAGCCGGCACGAGTGGTGAAGACGCCCTTCCATCCCTCGCGTGTGAAGAAATAACGCCCAGACAAGAGAGAACCCGCCATGGCGAACGTTCCCGCAGATCTCAAGTACACCCGCGAGCACGAGTGGGCCAAAAGGGATGGCGACCGCGTCCGCGTCGGAATTACGCACTTCGCGCAGGAGCAGCTGGGTGACGTCGTCTTCGTCGAGCTGCCCAAGGTTGGCGCCAAGGTCACCGCGCACCAGGCCTTCGGCGTCGTCGAGTCGGTCAAAGCCGTGTCCGATCTGTTCGCGCCCATCTCGGGCGAGGTCCTCGAGGTCAACTCGGAGCTGCCGCAGAAGCCGGAGACCGTGAACAAGGACCCCTATGGCAAAGGCTGGATGATCCTCGTCAAGCCCTCGAACGTAGGCGAGCTCGATCAGCTGCTCAGTGCCAAGCAGTACGAGGAGTTCTTGGCGCAGGGCGCGCACTGATGGCCAACCGCTACATCGCGAACACGCCGGCCGAGCAGCGCGAGATGCTCCGCACGGTCGGCGCGGCCTCCGTCGAGGACCTGCTCGTCAAGATTCCACCGAAGGCGCGGCTGTCGCGCCCGCTCGCCCTGCCGCCCGCGCTGGCGGAGGCCGACCTCGTGCGTCATCTGCGGCAGCTGGCCGCGAGCAACGCCGATGCCGACCGCTTCGCGTGCTTCCAGGGCGGCGGCAGCTACGACCACTACGTCCCGAGCCCGATCAACCACCTCATTTCGCGCGGCGAGTTCTTCACCGCGTACACGCCGTATCAGCCCGAGGCGAGCCAGGGGACGCTGCGCACGATCTACGAGTATCAGACGATGATCGCCGAGCTCACCGGGATGGACGTGGCCAACGCGTCGATCTACGACGGCGCCAGCTCGCTCGCCGAGGCCGCGCTCATGGCGCACTCGACGACCGAGCGGACCGAGATCGTCCTCGCCCGCGGGGTGAACCCGCTGTACCGCCGGGTGGTCGCGACGTACTGCGACGGCCCGGGCATCAAGCTGCGCGACGTGCCGGCGCCGGACGGCGTGCTCGACGAGGACGCCGCCAAAAAGCTGGTGGGCAAGAAGACGGCGGCGCTCGTCGTGCAGTCGCCGAACTTTTACGGCTGCCTCGAGGACATCGCGGCCGCCGCGGAGATCGCGCACGCGGCCGGCGCGCTGCTCGTTGTCGTCGCCGATCCGGTGAACCTCGGCGTGCTCGAGGCGCCGGGAAGGCTGGGCGCCGACATCGTCGTGGGCGAGGGCCAGGGCCTCGGCGTGCCGATGTCCTTCGGGGGTCCGAACCTCGGCGTCTTCGCGGCCAAGAACGCGCTCGTGCGGCGCATGCCCGGACGCCTGGTCGGCGCCACCGTGGATCTCGACGGCGCCCGCGGCTTCGTGCTGACGCTGCAGACGCGCGAGCAGCACATTCGCCGCGCCAAGGCGACGTCGAACATCTGTACGAACGTCGCGCTGTGCGCGCTGATGGCCACGATCTATATGGCGACGCTCGGCAAGCAGGGTCTGCAGCGCGTCGGCGAGCTGTCCACCGCCAAGGCGCACTACGCCGCGGAGCAGCTGACAAAGGTGCCGGGCGTTTCGCTGCGATTCGCGACCCCGTTCTTCAAAGAGTTCACGCTGCGCCTGCCGAAGTCGCCGACGACGGTCGTGGCCAAGCTGGCGCGCAAGCGCATTCTCCCTGGCCTGCCGCTCAAGACGTACGACCGCACACTGGCCGACTCCCTGCTGGTCGCCGTCACCGAGCAGCGCACGCGCGAGGAGATCGACGCCTACGCGGCGGCGCTCGGCGAGGCCGTGAAATGAGCGGCTACGACAAGCTGGTCTTCGAGCTCTCGTCGCCGGGGCGCATCGGCTTCTCGCTGCCCGACAGCGACGTGCCGGGCAAGCCGGTCAGCGAGCTACTGCCGAAAAAATTCTTGAGGACGGCGGCGGCGGCGCTGCCGGAGGTCTCCGAGTTCGACATCGTGCGCCACTACTCGCGGCTGTCGCGCATGAACTACGGCGTGGACACGCACTTCTACCCGCTCGGCTCGTGCACGATGAAGTACAACCCGAAGCTCAACGAGGACATGGCGCGTGTGCCCGGGTTTGCGCGGCTGCATCCGCTGACGCGGCCGGAAGACGCGCAGGGCGCGCTGCATCTCATGCACGACCTGGCGGCGATGCTGGCTGAGATCGCCGGCATGGACGCCGTATCGCTGCAGCCGGCGGCCGGCGCGCAGGGCGAGTTCGCGGGCGTGCTGATGATCCGCGCGTATCA
>JBKOZH010000141.1:0-9987 GCA_046725765.1 Candidatus Methylomirabilota bacterium
GCGATGCCGAGCTTGCTGTAGGTCTCGGCTCCGATGCCGAAGATGCGATACCGCTGCCCCTTAATGTCCTCGAACGTCCGGATCTCCTTCTTGAACCACCCCATCGCCTGCGGCCCTTCGGGATGAACCTGGAAGCTGACCACGTTCATCTTCAGCCGCTGCTGGTAGGCCTCGTTGAGCAGCTCGTGACCGCCGCCCTCCCAGTACCAGCCGTAATAGTCGATGAAGTCCATGCCGAAGAGCGGCCCGTGCGTCAGCGGAATGAAGGCCTTCAGCTTGCCGATGATGTAGCCGGGCGTGGTGTGGCCGCCGTCCAGCACGCCGCGGCTGACGGCGTCCTGGATCTCGAACGGCGGCACCACGGCGCCGGCGGGCGACAACTCGATCTTCAGACGACCGCCCGACGTCTTGTCGATCGTTTCCACGAGCAGCTTCGCGGCGTCCTGCACGATCGACGTGGGCGGCCACGCGCTCTGCACTTTCCACCGAATCGGCGTCTGGGCCGTGGCGGGCGTGGGCGTGCTGTACGAGCCGGCGAAAAACGCGAGGAAGGCGATCAGAACGGCAAACGCGACTGCGGATCTCAGCGGGATCTGTCGTCGCATGGGTATCCCTCCCTGGGGATGAGTGGCGCGAGGCTACACAGGTGGTCGCAACCTGTCAATGACCCTGCGGCCCCGCTTCTCGCCTGACGCGCGCGGTCCGCGGTATGCTCACGTCCCGAAAGGAGCCCTCATGCACATTCCCCGCACGATGAAGGCGACCGTGCTCGTCGCGCCGCACCGGTTCGAGCTTTTGGATAAGCCGGTGCCGGCGCCCGGCGACGAGGACGTGCTCGTCCGCGTGCGCGCCTGCGGCGTCTGAGGCACAGACCTGAAAATCATCCACACCGGCATGCCCCAGATGCCGCCCTACGGCGAGTTCATCTTCGGGCACGAGTACGCGGGCGACGTCGTCGCCGTCGGCCGGACCGTAGACGAGTTTCAGGTCGGCGACCGGGTGGTCGTCGAGGCGCACATGGGCTGCCGCCGCTGCGAGAACTGCATCCGCGGTCTCTACACCGCGTGCCTGAACTACGGCAACACACGGCGCGGGCACCGCGCGAACGGCTTCACCACGAACGGCGGGCTCGCCGAGTACGCGGTGAACCACGTCAACACGCTGTACCGCATTCCCGAGGGCGTCTCCTACGAGGAGGCCACGGTCGTGATGACGTCCGGCAGCCCGCTGTTCGGTCTGGAAAATGCGGGCGGCTACTTTGCCGGCGAGACGGTGGCCGTGCTCGGTCCGGGACCGATCGGCTTGATGGCCATCCAGCTCGTGAAGGCGCTCGGTGCCACCCGCGTCATCCTCACCGGCACCCGCGCCTCACGACTCGCCATGGGACGTCAGCTCGGCGCCGATGTCGTCGTCAACAGCCGCGAACAGGATCCGATCGCCGCGGTGATGCAGAGCACCGGCGGCAAGGGTGCCGATCTCGTGATCGACTGCGCCGGCGCCGACGACACGTTCGACCAGTCGCTGAAGATGGTGAAGTCCGGCGGCAAGGTGCTGCTGGTTGCCTTCTATCACGGCCCGGTCACCGCCGATGTGAGCCACGCCGTGCGGCGCAACGTGACGATCTACACGGAACGCGGCGAGGGCGGCACCAGCGTGGGCCGCGCGCTCGCGCTGCTCGCGGCGGGGCGGCTGACCGCCAAGCCGCTGATCACGCACCAGTTCCCTCTCGCGCGCGTGCACGAGGCGTTCGAGGTGCTCGAAAAGCGCCTCGGCGACCCGCTCAAGGTCGTGCTCAACCCGTGAGACGCGCGCTCGCGCTGGCCGCCCTCGCTCTGATCGCGTTGGCGGCGCCGGTCGCCGCATTCCCCGACAAGCCGCTCGAGCTGAGTGTCCTGTTCGGTGCCGGCAGCGCCGCGGACCTCCTGGCGCGCAAGCTCGCGGAGTCCGCGGGGCGCGAGCTCGGCCAGCCCGTCGCCGTCGTCAATCGCACCGGGGCCGGCGGCGCGCTGGGCTACACCTACGTGAAAGGGCAGCCCGCCGACGGCTACGCCCTGGTGTGGAACAGCAACAGCATCAGCACCGCCTATCACGCCGGCAACATGAAGCTCGACTACACGGCGTTCGCCGGCGTCGCCGCGCTCACCAGCGAGCCGGTGTCGCTGGCCGTCAAGGCGGACGCCCCGTGGAAGGACATCCGCGAGCTGCTCGCACACGCCAAGGCCCATCCAGGGCAGGTTCGCCTTGGCAATTCCGGACGCGGCAGCTTTACGCATCTCTGTGCGGTCGCGCTCGAGAACCGCGCGGGGGTCAAGCTCACCCACGTGCCGTTCGGGCGCGAGCTCGCCGTCACGACGGTGCTCGGCGACAAGATCGAAGCCAGCGTGCAGCTGCCCGCCGAGATCATGGCGCAGGTGACCGGCCGTCAGGTTCGCGTCCTCGCCATCAGCGGCGACACGCGGCTGGCGTCCCTGCCCGACGTGCCGACGCTGAAAGAATCCGGCGTCGATCTCGCGATGACGCTCTGGCGCGGCGTCGCCGTGCCCAAGGGCACGCCGGAGCCGATCGTCGCGCGGCTCGAGCGCGCGTTCACGCAGGCGGCGCAGAGCGCCGAGTTCCGCGAGTTCGCCGGGCGTATGGGCGCCGTCGTCGACATCAAAGGCGCCAAGGATTTCGACGCGTTCATGGCGAAGGACGACCGCGAGATCGCCGCGCTGATGGAGCAGATCGGCCTCAGGAAGCAGTAGCCATGGGCCGCGATCGCTGGAGCGCGGCCGGGCTGGCGGTGCTCGCGATCGCGTACCTGCTCGCCGGCCGCCGCTATCCGCTCGACACGCTGGCGACACCGGGTCCGGGCGTCGTGCCGCTGACCGCAGGCGTCGCGCTGCTTGCGGCAGCGGTCTGGCTGTTTATTGTAGCGGGGTCCGCGAGGCCGGCTCGTGACGCGGGTGGCCTGTTCGAGGAGCGCGTGGCTCCGACACGCCCGACCGAATCGTTGATGCAACGGCCGATGCGCTGGACGGCGCTCGCGCTCTGTGTCGCGCTCGTCCTGTATACCGCGCTGCTGCCGTGGCTGGGCTTTGCCGCGTCGTCGTTCGCGCTGGTTGTCATCGCCGCCCGGCTCATGGGCGCGCCGGGCTGGTGGCGACCGATCGTGCTCGCGCTCGGCGTGGCCGGCGTCGCGCACCTGCTGTTTGCGCGCTGGCTCGGCGTCCCGCTGCCGTGAGCGAGCTCTTCGTCGCGCTCACGCCAGCGAACCTGCTCGCGTGCTTCATCGGCACCGTCCTCGGCACCGTCGTCGGCGTGCTGCCGGGGCTCGGGCCCGCCGGCGCGATGGCGCTCGTACTGCCGCTGACGCTGAAGATGGGCCCGACGGCGGGGCTGATCATGCTCGCGGGTATCTACTACGGCGCGATGTACGGCGGCTCGACCACGTCCATCCTCGTGAACGTTCCCGGTGAGGGCGCCAGCGTGGTGACGACGATCGACGGCTACCGGCTCGCGCGCAAGGGACGTGCGGGCGCGGCGCTGGCGGTGGCGGCCATCGGATCGTTCGTCGCCGGCACTTTCAGCGTCGTCGCGCTGCAGCTGACCGCGCCTCTGGTGGCGCGCGCCGCGCTCGCCTTCGGACCCGCCGAATACTTCGCCTTCGCGCTGCTCGGCCTCGTGCTGCTCGGCAATCTCACCGGCGGCTCGCGCGCGAAGTCGCTCGCGATGGTGCTGCTGGGCATCATGCTGTCCACCGTCGGCATGGATCCCCTCGGCGGGACCATCCGCTTCACCTTCGAGCTCGCCGGTGCGCAAGCCGGACTCAGCTTCGTCGCCGTCACGACCGGCCTCTTCGGCATCGCTGAAGTGCTCGCGACGGCGGCAGAGCGCGCGCCGACCACCCCTGTCGCGCGCGTGCGGTTCCGCGAGCTCTATCCCAGTCGCGAGGAGCTGGGACGTTCCGTGGCTCCCATGCTGCGCGGCACCGTGCTCGGATTCCTGGTCGGCCTCGTGCCCGGTCCCGCGGCCACGATCGCGTCGTTCGTCTCCTATGGCGTCGAGAAGAAGGTCAGCAAGCATCGTGCGGAGCTCGGGACCGGGGCGATCGAGGGCGTGGCCGGGCCCGAAGCGGCCAACAACGCCGCGGCTGGCGGCGGGATGATCCCGCTGCTCTCGCTCGGTCTGCCGTTCACGCCGTCGACCGCGGTGCTGTTGAGCGGCATGCTGCTGATGAGCGTCACGCCGGGCCCGTTCCTGCTCCGCGACCATCCGAATGTCTTCTGGGGTGTGATCGGCTCCTTCTACGTCGGCAACGTCATGCTGCTCGTGCTCAACCTGCCGCTGGTCGGCCTGTTCGCGCGCGTCGCGACGATTCCGCCCCGCTATCTGATGCCGGCGGTGCTCGTGCTGTGCGCGGTCGCGGCATATGCCGACAACAACAACGTGTTCGACGTCTGGGTCGCCGTCGGCGCGGGCATGACGGGCTGGGCCATGCGTTCGCTCGGCTTCGATCCGGCGCCGCTGGTGCTCGGCCTCGTGCTCGGCCCGGTGCTCGAGCGCTCGCTGGTGCAGGCGCTCACGATCGCGCGCGGTGAGATCGCCGGGCTCTGGGCCTCCTGGCCCGCCGCGCTGATGCTCGCGGCGACCGCGCTCGCCGTCGTGTTGCCGATCGTGTCCGCAGCCGCCCGGCGTACACTCAGCACTCACATCGGCCGCGGTCGTCAGCGAGAGAGGAGATACATGTGACGCGTCGACTCATCAGCTCGGGCTCGTCGTTCGAACGGGACATCGGCTATTCGCGCGCCGTCGTTGACGGCGACTGGGTGTTCGTTGCCGGCACGACGGGCTTCGACTATCGCGCGATGACGGTGCCCGAGGATCTGCTCGCCCAGGCCGAGCAGTGCGTGCAGAACATCAAGACCGCGCTCGAGCAGGCCGGCGCCAGTCTGCGCGACGTGGTCCGCGTGACGTACATCTTTCCGAAGGCCGAAGACTTCCCGCAGTGCTGGCCCGTGCTGCGCAAGCACTTCGGCGACGTGCGACCGGCAGCGACGATGATCTCGGCCGGACTGGCCGATCCGCGCATGCGGCTCGAGATCGAGGTCACGGCACGCCGGCGCGCCGAATCATGAGCTCCGAGCGCGCGCGTCGGTTCCGGATGGTATAAGACGGGGCCATGACGACATCCGAGCCCGTCTACGACGTCGTGTGGCCGCTGGCGCCGTCCGCCGCGCCGTCCGCAACGCTCGCGACCCGGTCGGCCGATCTGAACGGCAAGATCGTGGGCGAGCTGTGGGACTACCTCTTCAAAGGCGAGGAGATCTTCCCGCTCATTCGCAAAAAGCTGGCGGCGCGCTATCCCGGCATCCGGTTCGTCCCGTTCGAGGTGTTCGGCTCGACGCACGGCCGCGACGAGAAGGAGTTGGCGACGACGCTGCCGAGCCAGCTGCGCCAGCACGGCTGCGAGGCGGTGATCTCCGCCGTCGGCGCCTGAGGGTCGTGCACGCCCGCCGTGCTGCGGGCCGCCGCGATCGCCGAGCGCGCCGGAGTGCCGAGCGTGTCGATCGTCACCACGACGTTCCTGCAGCAGGCGGCCGTCGTGTGCAGGGGCGTGGGGCTCCCGTCGCTGCCGATCGCCGAGTATACCGGCGTGCCGATGACCGACGGCTCCGACGCCGTGGCGCGCAAGATCGAGGCGCTGCTGCCACAGATCGTCGCCGGACTGGCCGGTGCGCGTGAGACGGCGCGCACGAAAGCGGCCGAGCCGGCGCCGCGGTCGATCGTGTATCGCGGCACGCTCGACGAGATCCAGGAGCATTTCCACGAAAATCTCTGGAGCGACGGCCTGCCCGTCATTCCGCCGACGCTCGAGCGCGTCGAGCGGTTTCTCGCCCATACGCGGCGAGCGCCCGACGACGTGCTGGGTCGGCTGCTGCCGGAAAACCGCGCGGCCACCGTCTGGAGCATCGCCGTCAACGGCGTGATGGCTGGATGCCGGCCCGAATACATGCCCGTGCTCGTCACGATCGTCGAGGCCATCGCCGATCCCATTTTCCGTGTGGAGGATGCCGGCTCCACCCCGGGGTGGGAGCCGCTTGTCATCGTCAGCGGCCCCATCGCACGGCGGCTCGATCTCAATCACGGCCAGGGCGTGATGCGCGTCGGACGCCAGGCCAACACGAGCCTCGGCCGTTTTCTGCGGCTCTACCTGCGCAACGTCGCAGGGCTGCGCATTCCGCCCGGTGCGGGCGACAAGGGCAGCATTGCGGGCTCGTTCAATGTCGCGCTCGCCGAGGATGAGGACGCCGCCGCCGCGCTGGGCTGGCCGACGTTCGGCAGCGACCAGGGCTTCGCGCGCGACGACTGCGTCGTGACCGTGCAAAGCGTCGTGAGCATCAGCCCGCCGATCTATTCCGCGGGCACGCGCGCGCTCGAGCACGCGCGCATCCTGGCCGAGGTGTTCGGCACCGCGTGCGGCTACTGGTCGTCCATCGGCATGAAGTACGCGCGCTGGGAGCCGCTGCTCGTTCTGGGTCCGTCGATCGCGCGCGTCATCGCCGACGATAGCTGGTCCAAAGACGACCTGCGCCGCTACCTGCACGAGCACGTGACGATCACCGCGCGTCAGGCGGAGACGTACGCGCTACAAGTCGGCGCGACGTCGTTCACGCTCGACGCGCACGTCAAGTCCGGCGTGCTGCCGGCCGCCTACGCGAGCTCGGCCGACCCCGAGCGCCCCGTGCCTGTGTTCGTCCAACCGGAAAAGGTCGCCATCCTCATCGCCGGCGATCCCGGCCGAAACCAATCGAAGGGCTACGTCAACAACCACATCCAGGGCGGCCGCGTCAGCCGCAGGGTGGAGACATGAACGTTCTGAGAGCGCTGCTCATCGTTTTCCTGTTCGTCAACGCCGCGCCGGCCCTCGCCGCCGAGGGCGAGATGCGTTATGGCCTGCACGTCACGCTCCCCGCCAAGTGGCTGGACCCCGGCGACATGGAAGCGTTCAGCACGCCGTACATGATCGTCTACGCCATCCACGACGCGATGGTGAAGCCGATGCCGGCCGGCATGCAGACGCCGAGTCTCGCCGAATCCTGGAGCGAGGCGAAGGATCACCTGTCCTACACGTTCACGCTCCGCAAGAACGCGAAGTTCCACGACGGCTCGCCGGTGACGCCCGAGGACGTGAAGTTCTCTTTCGAACGATACAAAGGAACGTCGGCGACGCTGCTCAAGGAGAAGATGAAGGAGGTTCAAGTCGTCGGGCCTTCCCAGGTGCGCTTCGTCCTGAAGGAGCCGTGGCCCGACTTCATGCTGTTCTACGGCACCACGGCTTCCGGTGCGGGCTGGGTCGTGCCCAAGAAGTACGTCGAGAAGGCCGGCGAGGATGGCTTCAAGAAGGCGCCCGTGGGCGCGGGCCCGTACAAGGTCGTGTCGTTCACGCCCGGCGTGGAGATCGTGCTCGAGGCCTTCGACGGCTACTGGCGCAAGACGCCCAACGTCAAGCGGATCGTCATGCGCTCGATGACGGAGGAGACGACGCGCGCGGCCGCGCTGAAGCGAGGCGAGGTGGATCTCGCCTACCTCTTCGCCGGCCCCGTGGCCGAGGAGCTCAAGCGCACGCCGGGCATCAAGCTCGAGGCGCCGCTGCTGACCGGCGCGTTCTGGCTCGAGCTGACCGAGCAATGGGACCCGAAGTCGCCGTGGCACGACCGTCGCGTGCGGCTCGCGGCGAGCCACGCCATCGACCGCCAGGCGATCAACCAGGCCGAGACGCTTGGCTTCTCGCGACTGACGGGCTCGATCGTGCCGAGGATCTTCCAGTTTGCCGTCGCCGTGGAGCCACCCGCGTACGATCCCGCGCGCGCCAAGAAGTTGCTGGCCGAGGCGGGCTATCCCAACGGCTTCGAGGCGGGCGACTTCAATCCATTCCCGCCCTACAACTCGATGGGCGAGGCGATCGTCGGCTACCTGCAGGCGGTCGGCATCAAGAGCCGCATGCGGACGATGGAGCGTGCGGCGTTCTTCACCGCGTGGCGCGAGAAGAAGCTGCGCGGGATCATCATGAACATCACCTCGGTCATGGGCAACGCCGCCACGCGGCTCGAGCCGTACGCGACCAAGAGCGGCATCTACACCTACGGCTCACTGCCCGAGATAGACGACCTGTTCGCGCGACAGGCGCGCGAGCTCGATCCCAAGAAGCGCGAGGCTCTCGTGCATCGCATGCAGTCGGTCATGAACGAGCACGTGCTCAACGTGCCGATCTACGATCTCGCGTTCATCTGGGGTGTCGGGCCGCGCGTCGAGGTCAGCGGCGCCAACGCGATCCCCGGCTTCCCCTACTCCGCGCCCTTCGAGGATCTGAAGGTCAAGAAGTGAAACGGCGAAACCCGAGGCGCGCCACGGCTCCGCCGGGGCGCGTCCGAGCGTTGGGGGGTGTGGGGGACCATATCGGGGCCCCCCACGTCGACAAGTGAGCTTTTCGCTCGGGATCGACATCGGCGGCACGTTCACCGACATCGTCGTCTACGATCACGCGCGCGGCCGCCAGTACAACCGCAAGGTGCTCACGACCCACGACGATCCCGCGCGGGCCGTGGCCGCCGGCGTGGAAGGCCTGCTGCGTGAGCATCGCCTGCCGGCGCGCGAGTTCACACGGGTGGTGCACGCGACCACGCTGTTCACGAACGCGCTGATCGAGCGCCGCGGCGCCGTGACAGGGCTCATCACCACGGCGGGGTTCCGCGACACGCTCGAGATCGGCCGCGAGCGCAAGTTCGAGCTGTACGATCTCAACATCGCCAAGCCGGAGCCGTTGGTGCCGCGCCACCTGCGGCTGGAGGTGCGCGAGCGCGTGCGCGCCGATGGCTCCATCGAGCGGCGGCTCGATCCGCGCGAGGTCGCGGCACGCGTCCAGACCCTGGTCCGCGCGGGCGTCACGTCGATCGCCATCGTCTTTCTGCACGCCTACGCGAACGCCCGGCACGAAGCCCAAGCCGCGCGCGTCGTCGCGCGGCGCCATCGCGGCGTCGCCGTGACGACCTCGCACGAGGTTGCGCCGGAGATACGAGAATACGAGCGCGCGTCCACCGCCGTCGCCAACGCCTACATCAAGCCGCTCGCGCGCCGCTATCTGGACGCCATGGCCCGGCGCATCGCGGGCCTCGGCATTGCCGCGCCGCTGCTGCTCATGCGCTCCAGCGGCGGCCTCACCCACGTGGCCGAAGCGGAACGCACGCCGGTGCAGATGCTCGAGTCGGGTCCCGCCGCCGGCGCCCTGGCGGCGGCGTTCTTCGGACGCGAGGACAGCCGCGGCAATCTGCTCGCCTTCGACATGGGCGGTACGACCGCCAAGCTCTCGCTGGTGGACGGCGGCGAGCCGGTCACCGCGTACGCCTTCGAGGCCGCGCGGCAGAAGCGCTTCATGGAGGGCAGCGGGCTGCCGATTCGTATCTCGACGATCGAGCTGATCGAGATCGGCGCCGGCGGCGGCTCGATCGCCGCCGTCGACGAGATCGGGCTGCTCAAAGTCGGTCCGCGCAGCGCGGGGTCGCATCCGGGTCCCGCCTCGTATGGGCTCGGCGGGACCGAGCCGACGGTGACGGATGCGGATTTCTTGCTCGGCTATCTCAATCCCGAGTATTTCGCCGGCGGTGAGGTCCGCGTGGACGTGGCGGCGGCGCGCGCGGCGCTGGAGCGACTGGCCAAGCGCGTCGGCCTCTCGCTCACCGAGGTCGCGTGGGGTATTCACGACGTGGTCAACGAGAACATGGCGTCCGCCGCGCGCGTGCACATCGCCGAGCGCGGCCGGGATCCGCGCGACTACGCGCTCTTGTGCACCGGTGGCGCCGGGCCGGTGCACGCGTGGGGTGTCGCGCGCAAGCTGGCGCTGGGTCAGGTTATCTGTCCGCCCGCCGCCGGCGTGGCCTCGGCGCTCGGGCTGCTGGTCGCGCCGGCGCGCGTGGATCGCGTGGCGACGATCGGCATTCGGCTGGATCG
>JBKOZH010000274.1:0-6034 GCA_046725765.1 Candidatus Methylomirabilota bacterium
CGCTTGTTGGCCAGCGCGACGATCTCGTTCTCGCGCGCGCCGGGCTTGAGCGCCTCGAAGATGTCCTGATAGACGCCGTCCACCATCGCGGCCGCCATGTTCAGGAGCGTCAGCTCGTCCTGGCTCTTGAGCATGCGCGCCTCGAGCATCACCTGCTGCCCGTCGCGGACCTCCACGCCGGCCTCCTGCAGCGCGAACAGAAACGGCGGCTCGACCAGATCGATCCCGAGCGGCATCCCCGCCACACCCTCGGCGCGCAGGATGTCGCGAACCTCCTCGGCCGCGCGCTTGAAGAGTCCCGCCTTCGGCGAGACAGCGCCGCGCATGCCGACCATGCCGGCGAGCGACTGCCGCTCGGGAATCTGCGGCGCATAGAGCCGATGGTGGCGCGCGGCCGAGCCGAAGTCCCACACCCAGGGCTCGCCGGTGCCGGTCAGCAGGCACCAGCGCGTGAGCTTGTCGCGTGCCCACTCGCCGATGACCGTCCCCGACAGGTAGCGAATGTTGTACTGATCGAAGACGAGCACGGCGCCGAGACCCGACTTCGCCAGCGCCTGACGCGCGCGCCCCAGACGGTAGGCGTGCAACCGCTTGAAGTCGACGCGCTCCTCGAAGTCCACCTGCGTGTGGCCGGGCGCCTGGAGCGGACGGTCCCAGCGATGGCGTGGGTCGACGTCGTCGGCGCTGACGGGGTGTGGAGTTATGGCGGGCTTGCGCGGCATGGCGGCTCCTCCGTTGGCGCCGAGCCTACCTCAGGGTCGAGATACCTTCCACGGGCTGCCGTGACCCGCTAGGCTAGCGGGCTGTGGACGCCGAGGCCTTCCGACAGTTCGAGCGCGACACGCACGATCGGCTCGCCGCGACGTATGGAGATTTCTTCGCCGATGTGACGCGCGCGATGATCGCGCCCCTGCTCGACGCCGCCCGGGTGACTCGCGGGAGCCGGGTGCTCGACGTCGCGTGTGGCCCCGGCCATCTCGCGGCGGCCGCGGCCGCGCGTGGCGCCCGCGCCAGCGCGGTCGACCTCTCGCCGCAGATGGTCGCACTCGCGTCGCGCAATCACCCCGCCGTCGACGTTCGGCAGGGCGACGCCGAGGCGCTGCCCTTCGGCGGCGCGACGTTCGACGCGGTCGTCTGCGCGTTCGGCGTCGGCCACTTTCCGAGGCCGGAGGTCGCCGCCAACGAGCTGGCGCGCGTGCTGGTCGCCGGCGGCCGACTCGCCGTCTCGTGGTGGGATCTGCCGCGTTCGCGCGTGAACGCGACGTTTCTGGACGCCGTCGCGAGCGCCGGCGCGCCGGCGCCTTCCGGCGTGCCGGCGGGACCGCCGGTCACGCGCTTTTCCGACGACGCCACGCTCGCGGCGCTCCTGGCCGACGCCGGGCTCGTCGACGTCGTCGTCACGACGCACACGTGGACGCACCGGTCGGCGAGTCTCGATGCTTGGTGGCACGGCGGGCTGGGCGGCATGGCGCGTGTGAACGCCGCCGTCGGCGCGCAGACGCCGGACGTCCAGCGGCAGATCCGCGCCGCCTTCGAGCGCCTCGCCTCCGCCTACGCGCGCGACGGCGGATACGACATTCCGTGCGTGGCCAAGCTCGCCGCCGCGACGAAGCGTTAGCGCGCGCGGCGCAGCACGACGAAGTACTGGTAGGGCAGGAAGTCGTGGCGCGCGACGGGAACCAGTCCTGCGCGGCGCCCGATGCGCTCGAATTTTTCCGGCGGAATCCGCCGGTGCAGCGGCGGGCCCACCGGCGTTTCGCGGTACGCCCAGTCGATCGCGGCCAGCCGGCCGCCCGGCTTGAGACAGCGCGCGAGCCGCCGCAGGAACGCCGGGCCGTTTGCGACGTGGTGATACGCATTGACGAACACGGCGAGGTCGCACGACGCGGGCGGCAGCAGCGGATCGTCGTCGAGGCTCAGCACCGGCGTGACGTTCGTCGTGCCGTCCAGGCGCTTCACGAGGACCTTGAGCACCTCGGGCTCGGGATCGATGGCGTACACGCGACCGCGCGGACCGACGGCGCGCGCGAGCCGGGTCGTGAAGTAGCCGGGGCCCGCGCCGACGTCGGCGACAACGGCGCCACGCCGCACCCCGAGGACGCGCAGCACCCGCTCCGGTCGCTGCCAGCGCGCGCGCGTCTTCGCGAGCTGGCGACGTATGAGACGCCGCAGATCGTGCGGGTTGCCGTGCACGGCGGTCATGATACGCGAGGCGCGTGTTACCATCGCCCGCACATTTTTCCAACGGAGGCTCGGCGCGCATGATGGAGCGGCGACGGCTCGGCGGCAGCACACTCGAGGTCGGTGCGATCGGTCTGGGATGCATGTCGATGTCGGGCGCGTATGGTCCCGGCGACGATGCGCAGTCGATCGCCGTCGTCCACAAAGCCCTCGACCTGGGCGTGAACTTCCTGGACTCGTCCGACATGTACGGCTGGGGGCACAACGAGACGCTCCTGGGTCAGGCGCTGCGCGGCCGGCGCGACCGCGTCGTGCTCGCGACGAAGTTCGGCAACATGCGCAAGCCCGACGGCACGCCGGGCGTCGACGGGCGGCCCGAATACGTGCCGCAGGCCTGCGACGCGAGCCTCAAGCGTCTCGGCGTGGACGTGATCGATCTCTACTATCAGCACCGCGTCGATCCGAAGGTGCCGATCGAGGAGACGGTCGGCGCGATGTCGCGGCTGGTCGAGGCCGGCAAAGTGCGCTTCCTCGGCCTCTGCGAGGCGGCGCCGCCGACGATTCGCCGCGCGCACACGGTGCATCGCATCGCCGCCGTGCAGATGGAGTATTCGCTGCTCTATCGCGCAGAGGCCGAGCAGACGCGGCCGACGCTGCGCGAGCTCGGCATCGCACTCGTCGCGTATTCGCCGCTCGGGCGCAGCCTGCTCACCGGCCAGGTTCACAAGGTCGCCGACATTCCGGAGGACGACCGGCGGCGGCAGCATCCGCGCTTCGAGGAAAAGAACCTCGAGCGCAACGTGCCGCTCGTGCGCAAGGTCGAGCAGCTTGCGCGCGACAAGGGCTGCACGCCGGGACAGCTCGTGCTCGCATGGTTGCTCGCTCAGGGGCGCGACGTCGTGCCGATCCCCGGCACCAAGCGTCGCGACCGGCTCGAGGAAAACGTCGGCGCCGCGGCCGTTCGGCTCAGTACGGATGAAGTGGCGAGAATCTCCGACGCCGTTCCCGTCGGCGCCGTCTCCGGGTTGCGCTACCCGGAGCCCATGATGAAAAGCGTCTTTATTTGAGCAGGCGCAGGGCGCTGTCGATCCACCGACGCGCGTGCATCACCGCACGCATCTCCGCGACCTTCGCGGTCGGCTTTCGGCAGGCGAGGCGCTCGACCCGGGCCTTCGCCCCGGACAGCTGCCGAATCCGGACCTCGGCATCCCAGCCGCCGGTCACTTCGACGGCGGTGGCTTTGATCTCGAAGCCGCTGTAGTCGGATTCGACGATCATCGCCCTGTGCCTCTGGCAATGAGCGGACCAAGTGCGACGCGTCCCCGAATCTTCGGAATACCGCGCTGTTTTGAAGATCCGCGCCGGGCACCGATCAGACTTGGCTCAGCCACCGTGGCACATAGTGGCTAAGCTGCGACCAAGTGCCCCGTCCGTCGTGCCGGGTTAGTCCTCCAGCACCATCCGCAGAAACGACTCCGCGGCGCGCAGCCGGCGGCGGGCGCCCTGCTCACGCGCCCAGCCGCGGACCATCGGCGCCGGATCCCAGTCGCCCATCTGGCTCTTGTGCTGGCGCAGCGCCTGCACCTTCGTGTCGAGCGTGGCCGAGATGTCCACGAACGTGTCGGCGCGCTCGGAGCCGAACAGCCACACGGCGCCGACGTGGTGCGGCGCCAGCCCCTCGTCGAGGAGCTCGGGAAAGATGAAGCGCGTCTCCGCCGACGGAAAAATTGCGTCGAGCGCGACGTCGGCGGCGACGCGGTGGTCGGGATGGTTCATGTAGCGCGTGCCGTAGAAGCGCACGGTCGGATCGCCGGTCACGACGGCGTCCGGCCGATGGCGGCGCAGCAGCCTCGTGAGATCGCGCCGCATCTCGATGGCGGGCGTGAGCACGCCGTCCTCGTAACCGAGGAAGACGACGTCCGCGATGCCGAGCACGCGACAGGCCGCGCGCTGCTCCTCTTCACGGATCTTCGCCAGCCGCTCGCGCGTCATGTCGGCCGGCGTGGACTTGTTCGAGCCGGCGTCGCCGCGCGTCAGGCAGACCGTGACGATCTCGGTGCCCGCGCGCGCCCACTTGGCGAGCGTGCCGGCCACCGTGAACTCCTGGTCGTCGGGATGCGCGTGGATCGACAGCACACGTTTGGGCGCGGGCGGTTCCTTGCGCGGCATGCCCGTAAGTCTACCGCCGAGCCGCGGCGCGGTTTCATCCGCGCGGTCCTGGCAGCGTGGCACGCGGTGATCAGTGGCTGGCCGCGGGCGCCGGTGCAGGCGGCTGTCGCGAGGAGCTAAATCCGCCAGGGAGCGAGCAAACCGCGCTTGGCACCCCCGCTGCACTTCGGGTTCGCGTTCGAATGCTTCCATCGACCGAGGGACGGCAATGAGGACGACGACAACGCGGATGCTGGGCGTGCTCGTTACGCTGACGATCGGAATGCCGGCCGTGGTGGCGGGGCAAGAGCGCGTCGGCGTCGCGACCACCGTCATCGGTCCGGTGACGGTGAACCGCGTCGCCACCGCGCCGGCTCCGCTGAAATTCAAGGACGACGTGCTGCTGAACGATCGGGTGGTCACCGGCGAGAACGCCTTCGCCCGCATGCTCCTCGGCGGCAAGGCCATCGTCACCGCGCGCGAGCACTCGGTCGTGACGATCACCGAGGTGCCCGGCGTGTCGACGGTGGAGCTGCTGAGCGGGCGGATCTCGGTGGCCGTCGACAAGGCGCGGATGCGCCGCGGCGACGTGGTCGAGATCAAGACGCCGAATGCCGTCAGCGGTATTCGCGGCACGATCGTGGTGGCCGAGGTCACGGGCGGTGTGTCGACGATCACGGTGTTGCGCGGGCTTGTCGACGTCTATCGTCGCGATCCCAAGACCGGCAACGCTGTCGGCCGGCCCACGCCGCTGAGCCCGCGCGAGAGTGTGACCGTGAAGGCCGGCGTGCTTCCGGCGCGCCCGCAGCCGATCTCCACGGAGCGCGCGCGGACGCTGGCGAACGACTTCACGGCCCCGATCCAGCCTCTCGCTCCGTCGCAGGCGCTTGCTGTCGACGAGATGTCCCGCGCGGCCGGCGCGCTGACGACAGCGACGTCGGCGACGACCGGTGCGCTCGCGACGACGAATACCCTTACGAACAGCACGCTCGGCAGCGCACCGACGCTCAGCGCGGCGCCGACGCTGAGCACCACGCCGACGCTGAGCACCGTGCCGACGCTGAGCACGGCGCCCGCGCTGCCGACAACACCGACCATTCCGACGGCGCCGACGCTGAGCACCACGCAGCCGCTCAGCACTGTGCCGTCACTGATCACGACACCGGTGCAGCAAGTGGTTCCCAAGGTCACGCAGCCCACGACGACGCTACCGAATCCCAATAGCCTGCTGAGGTAGCGCGCCGGACGAGCCGGCGCTGCGGCGCGCCATGGCGGCGCGCCGCAGTCGTCGTCATACCGTTTACCGCGAGAACGCCTGCCGCAAAAACGCCTGGAGATCCGCGATCGAGCGCTGGTGCGCGCGCGCGTCGTAAGCCATCGACCCGCCCAAGGCCATGCACGGCGAGGCGCCGCTGAACGGCCGACCCGACTCGTCGACGAACGCGCCGTTGGGCTGTTGCGTCAGCGTGCAGCCCGACGGGTTGACCACGGGCGCGAGATAGCGCGGCTGAGCATAAAGCGGATTGTCGAAGCCGTGCATGGCTCCCGCGTATTCCACGAGAGTGACATCCTCACCCGCGGCGCGGCGACGCGCGACCCAGTCGCGGCAGTGCTCGATCGTCGTCCAGTCGTCGGCACTCCCCTGAAAGATTCGCACCGGGGCCGTGACGTCGGTCTCCTTGAGAAGCCGCACGTTGCAGCCCGC
>JBKOZH010000005.1:0-3611 GCA_046725765.1 Candidatus Methylomirabilota bacterium
TGCCTGGACATCCGGCGGCTCGGCGGCCAGCGCCGCCTGAGCACGGGCGCGCAGCCCGTCGCCGACGAGGTCGGCGGTTTCGCGAAGCGCCACGAGGGCCAGCGCCAGCGCATCCGCGCGCTGCCGGCCGCGCACGGCGTCTTCGAGTGCGCGCCGGAGGCGGTGTGACAGCGTCACCCAGGCGGCGCTCGTCGCAACCAGGTCGGCCTCGACGGGCCCCCACGCGAACTCGAGGTCGCGTGCGGCGATGGCGAGCCACGGCGCCAGAGCAGGAGCGCTCGTCGCCTGGACGATCGCCAGCAATCCAGCGACGACCGTCGGCGGCAGCGGCACGACATTCGGCGGATCGGCGGGCGCGGGGGGCGTCTCGAGCACGCGGCCCTCAGGAGCGAGCACCACGTGGTCTTCGAGGACGCGGCCGAGTGCGACGAGCGACGCGCGCACGGTGTCGCCGGCGTCGCGGACGGCACGTGGCGCGAGTCGGCGCACGCCCTGCCAGTCGGGACGATAGTACGCGCGTCCGCCTGCCACGATCTTTTCGATGCGCTCCCGCCGCTGTACCCAGACGCCGCGCTCGATCGCGACCTCATGCGGCGCCGGCCGCCACACGAGCGCGCCCGACGCGAACGCCGCGCGCGGATCCTTGACGTCGGCAGGCTCGAAGCGGAACGACTCGAGCAGCGTGAGAAAGAGGGCTTCGGTCGGCCAGGGCCCGTCGTAGCGGAGCTCGTCGACGCCCTGCTCGCGCGCGAGCGCCGCGAGCAGGTTGAAGATCGCGCTGCCGGCGCCGGCGGGCAGGCGCGCGGGCTCGGCGAGCGGCGGAATGCGATCGACGCGGGTCCAGTCGAGGGCCGCGAGCCGCGTCAACGGCGCGTCATGGCGGCTGACGAGATCCGAGGCGCCCCACGGGCCGGGGGAACCCGCGCGTGGCTCGATCGCGAGCCAGCCGCCGTCGGGTAGGCGCACGCGCGCGTGAGCGAGACCACCATCCCGCTGCCACTCGAGCGCGCTGAGCGCGACACCGTGAAGGTCGTGCGCGCCAAGCGGGCGCCCGTCGGCGTCGCGGCGCATTCGCGTCGCGTCGGCGGCCACGAGGCGGATGATACAATGCCGCCGGTGGTCACGATGGCCGCGGACGACATAGTCTGGCGATCGGCCGTCGAGTGCGCGGTCCTGATCCGGCGCAAGGAGCTCTCGCCGGTCGAGCTCACCGAAGCCGTTCTCGCCCGCATCGACGCTCTCAATCCCCGACTCAACGCGTTCTGTCTCGTCGCGCACGACGTGGCGCGGCGTCTCGCGCGCGAGGCGGAGATCGCAGTGATGAAGGGCGAGCCGCTCGGCGCGCTGCACGGCGTGCCGTTCTCGGTGAAAGACGTCCTCTTCACGCGCGGCATGCGCACGACCGGCGGCTCGCGTCTGTACGCCGACCTCATTCCGGAGGTCGACGCGGTGTCCGTCGGACGGCTCAAGGCGGCCGGCGCGGTGCTGCTCGGCAAGACCACGACGTCCGAATTCGGTCACAAGGCGGTGACGGATAGCCCGCTGTTCGGCGTGACGCGAAATCCGTGGGGCGTCGAGCGCACACCGGGCGGCAGCAGCGGCGGCGCGGCGGCCGCGGTGGCGAGCGGCTGCGGGCCGATCGCGCTCGGCAGCGACGGCGGCGGCTCGGTCCGCATTCCGGCGGGGTTTTGCGGGCTGGTCGGCGTCAAGCCATCGTACGGGCGCGTGCCGCTCGGCGCCGGCTTCCCGGGCTGGGATCACGTCTCGCACGTCGGCCCGCTCACGCGCACCGTGCGCGACGCGGCGGCGGTGCTCGACGTCATTGCGGGCGACGACGACCGCGATCGCGAGTCGTTGCCGCGCGAGCCCGGCTCCTACCTCGAGGCGTGCGAGCAGGGCGTGAAAGGCCTGAACGTCGCGTGGGCGCCTGATCTCGGCTCTGCGCGCGTCGATCCCGACGTGCTCGAGCTGACCGGCGATGCCGCGGCGGAGTTCGAGTCGCTCGGCTGTCACGTCGAAGTCGTGAATCCCGGCTGGGAGAATCTCGAAGAGGTCTTCACGACGCTGATCGCCGCGCAGTTCTACGCCGCGTGGTCCGACGAGCTGCCGGCCGCCGAAGCGCGGCTGGATCCCACGCTCGTGAAGCTCGTTCGACGCGGCGGCAGCATCACCGCCCGTGACTACCTTCGCGCGCGCGCCCGCGTGTCGGAGTACTGGGAGGAGGTGCGCGCGTTCTCCGAACGCTTCGATCTCTTGCTGACGCCGACGACCGCGGTGGCGCCGTTCGCCGCCGAGGGCCGGCCGCCGCGCGAGATCGACGGCGAGTCGGTCTCGGTGCTCGGCTGGATGCCGTTCACGTACCCGTTCAACCTCACCGGCCAGCCCGCCGCGTCCGTGCCCGCGGGCTTCACCGCCGATGGCTTGCCGGTCGGGCTGCAGATCGTCGGCCGACGGCACGCCGACCGTGCGGTGCTCGCCGCCGCCGCCGCGTACGAGACGGCACGACCGTGGAGCACGCGGAGGCCGGCTCTGTGACGGAGGAGTCGGCTCCCAAGCGCGGCCCCGCCACCTGGAGCGAGACGACTCGGTGGGCGGTCGCGTCGATCACCCTCGCGCTGTGCCTCCTGCTCGTCATCTGGCTCGTCGTCACGGATGCCCCGCTGGTGCGGTTCCTCGTGCGGCTCTACCAGGACAAGCACTTCCTCAAGGAGACGGTGCGCTCGTGGGGCTACATGGCGCCGCTCGTGTTCATCGCGATCCAGGCGCTGCAGGTCATCATCTCGCCGATTCCTGGTGAGATGACCGGTCCGGTCGGCGGCGCGCTGTTCGGGACGCTGTGGGGGATGATCTACTCGACGATCGGCCTCACGGGCGGGACGCTCCTGTGCTTCGCGATGGGACGACTCTGGGGCGAGCCGCTCATCCGCCCGTGGCTCAGCGAGCACCACTGGGAGCGCATGAACTTCGTCATCGAGGCCGAGGGCGCGATCATCTGCTTCCTGCTCTATCTGATCCCCGGCTTTCCCAAAGACATCATCTCCTACCTGTTCGGCATGAGCCCGATGCCGTTCTGGGTGTTCGCGGTCGTCTCGACGATCGGACGACTGCCGGGGACGTGGGTGTCCTCCTACTTCGGCGCGCACGTCGGCGAGCAGCAGTACATCTACGCGATCGCCTTCATCGCGGTCATCGCCGCCGTCTGCCTGCCGCTCTACTACTATCGTGATCGTATCGTCGCGCGGCTGCGCGGCCGGAAAAGCGCTTGACAGCCGGGGCGTCCGCTTCTAGCATGCCCGGCACGCCATGAGCACCGTGATCCGGTGGTTCGACTTCGGGTTTTTCTACTTCGCCGAGGTCCGCCCACCGGCTCTGACCTAGCGTTCAGAGAGCCGCGGGCGGACCGACGCCCGCGGCGATGACTCCACTCCGAGGCCGCGGGCGACGAGCCCGCGGCCTTTTTTTCGTCTGTGCCGGCCGGGGTGGAGGAGAGGGAGAACCATGATCATCGTCTTGAAATCGGGGACGTCGGACCGGGAGATCGCCGACGTCGAGCGCCGCATCGCGGCCATGGGCTACCGGCCGCACACGATCCGCGGCGAGCTGCGCACCGT
>JBKOZH010000340.1:0-4081 GCA_046725765.1 Candidatus Methylomirabilota bacterium
GAAGCCGGGCGTGCAGATTCCGCACTGCAGCGCGGCGTGCTCGAGGAATTTCTGTTGCAGCGGATGCAGCGTCTGCCCTTTGGCGACGCCCTCGATCGTCTCCACGCGACGGCCGCCCACCTCGCAACCCAACACGAGGCACGAGCAGACCAGATGCCCATCCAGCATGACGCTGCAGGCGCCACAGTCGCCGGAGGCGCAGCCCTCTTTGCTGCCGGTCAGCTGCAGGGTGTCGCGCAGCACGTCGAGCAGCGTTTCCTCCGTCTCGCAGAGGAACTCGACGGCATCGCCATTCACGGTCATCTCGATGTGGTGCTTGGCCATCAGGCGCTCCTCGCTCGGTCCAGCGCGATCAAGGCCGCCCGGCGCGCCAGCACGCCGGCGACCTCGACGCGGAATTCGACGGTGCCACGCTTGTCGTCGATCGGCGCGCACACCGCGCGCGCGGCCGCCTCGAGACGATCTTGCGCCGACCGGTCCAGACGGCTGCCGACGATCGCCGCCGCTGCCTCGGGGACCAGCAGCACACGCGGCGCCACGGCGCCGAGCGAGACGCGCGCGGTGGTAATCGTGCCCGCCGCATCGACCGTGAGGCTCACGCCGGCGCCGACCACCGCGATGTCCATCTCCGTGCGCGGGATGAAGCGCAGGTACGCATCGCTCGAGCGCGGCGGGCGCGGCGGCAGCAGGAAGGACACGACGAACTCGCCCTTGGTCAGCGCGAGCTTTCGGGGGCCGAGCATGACGTCTTCGACGGGCAGGTCGCGCCGCCCGCGCGGGCCGGCGAGGGTCGCGACGGCGCCGGCGGCAATGAGTGCCGGCACGCTGTCGGCGGCCGGGGAGCCGTTGCACAGGTTGCCGCCCAGCGTTGCGCGACCCTGAATCTGTGTCGAACCGATGAGGTTGGCAGCCTCGACAACACCCGGCCACACCTGCTTGAGCCGTGGGTGCTCCTTGAGCTCGGCCCCGGTGACCGCAGCTCCGATCCGCCAGCCGCCGTTTTCCTCGGTGACTCTGCGGGTCTCGGCGATGCGCTTGATGTCCACGATCAGGGTCGGATCGGCAATGTCGGATCGCATCTGCACCAGCAAATCCGTACCCCCGGCGAGGATGCGGGCCTCGCCGCTCGCCGCCGCCAGTAGTGCGGCCGCGCTCTCTACGGTTTCAGGTGCCTCGTATCGCATCAGCTGTTGGCCTCTACCGGCGCATCATACGAACCGGTCAGCGCCTGTCAAATGAACTCGGCAATTCATAAAAGCCCGCGACCCAGGGAAGGCTGTTTTCGGACCGATACTATGCTTGTGACAGCATATAATACGGCTCCTCAACGCAACACGCAGGTCAACGACGAGACGTCATGGAGCGAATCCCCGCATCGACGTGAGCGCGTGATCATGAAGCCGAAAATCAAGATATGGGTCGCGTTCAGTGACGATTTGAAGTTCGGTGAGGGGCGCGCACGACTGCTCGAGCTCATCGATACGCATGGCTCGTTGCAGCAGGCCGCGAAGGAGTTCGAGATGTCGTATCGCTATGCCTGGGGATACCTCGGCCAGCTGGAACGCGCTGCAGGCTTCAAGTTCGTTCAGCGTATTCCCGGTGGCGGCCGCCATGGCGGGATGCGGCTGACTCCGGAGGGTAAACGATTCCTCGCACGCTATAGAAAGTTTCGCGACGGCCTCGACCGAGCGGTGAAGAGCAACTTCGATCGGGCATTTCGTCGATGAGTGTCGGCATGGACGGGAGGACGTACAACCATGAAGCTGAGTGCGCGCAACGTACTGAAAGGCAAAGTCGTCGACGTGAAGAAGGGCGCCACCACCGCGCACGTCCGGATCGAGCTACGCGGCGGTGCCATCGTCACGGCGTCGATTACGAATGAAGCGGTCGAAGAACTGAAGCTCTCTACGGGAGACGAGGCCTATGCGGTCATCAAGGCGTCGGACGTCATGGTGGCTCGCGACTGACCCGAGGCTCGCCGGGGCGCTTGTGGGCACGGCGGCGATCTCAAGGAGCTTCCGCCGGCTCTGCAGGTGGTCACGGTCGCCTTTTGCCGCGGCGTCTTTGATGTCTCGCTCGGTGACGGCACCTCGAGGACCTCTTCGAAGGTCATCTGTCCTCAGTGACGCGCCGCATCGGTTGGGACGGCAGCAAGTGCTGAGTTTACCGGCGAAATAGCGCCTGAGACCGCCGCCGGCAATACGTTTGCAGCGCCCTCCGCCAAGGAGGGCTCATATGAGATCTACAACGGGGCGGCTTACGCTGCTTTCAGTCGCACTCTTAGGACTCGTCACCGTCGCCTATGCTCAGAGCTCCGAGATCAGAGGTACCGTGCAGCGCGTCGATGTCCCGAGTGGGACGGTGTATTTGACGGATGGGCGCGCTGTGAGGGTCGATCCCGGCACACGAATTTATGCCGGCAACCGCGAGATCCGCCTCGCCGATGTGCAGCCCGGCTGGTTATTCGTCAGCTCCGGCACGGCAGCCACGCCTGGGACCGTCATTGCCCAGCCGACCGTCCCCCCGGTCGCAGCTGCGACACCGGCTCCGTCACGGATCGACGCCACCGGGACCGTCGCGAGTGTCGATCCGAGAACGGGAACGATTACGCTGCAAGATGGACGCAGCGTACGCGTGACGCCGGGGACGACCCTCTGGCAACCGGTGACGATCGCCTCCGTCGCGCCCGGCGCGTCGGTGTTCGTCCGCAACGCCGAGGCGGTCGACTTCCGCTCGACGTCCGTCCCAGCGAATAGCCCATTCCTGATGGGAACCGTCTCCAGTGTCGATGCCTCGAACGCACGCGTTGTGCTGAGCGATGGCACCGTCGTCAACATGCGTCCTGGCTCACGCATCATGTTCAACGGCCAGCCGCTGACGGTTACCGGGTTGCGTCCAGGCGACGAAGTGGTCATCGGCGTGCCAACGGGGAGTACGGTCGCACTCGCTCCGACTGAATCTGGGGTAAGTGCGCTGCCACGGCAAGCGGTCGGCATCATCGAAGCGCAATACCTGTACGTCGTTGGTCGGCCGCAGGCGCCGTAGCAGTTCGAGTGCGAACGTGCCGTGAGGGGTTCGGCGGGCGCGTTTTCTACCGGCAGTAGAAGACGCGCTCCCCGGCCCCCGGTGTCACCCTCGACGCCGCGGCGGCGCGCGCTTACGCGAGTCGGCTCAGCACGCGCTCGCCGAGCGTTCGAATGAGCGCCTGGCGCTCGTGAACGAAGCCGGTGACGAGAAGACCGCCAATTCCCGCGTCCACGACACCGCGAAGCTTCTCGGCGACGGCGGACGGTGGGCCGACCGCCGCGAAGCGCTCCGCGAGATACGCGCGTAACGCAGGCTCGGCATCAAGCAGCGCGGCGTTGGGGCTTGGGCCGAGCGCCTCGTGTGCTGCGGGCTGATACCCCTTTTGCACGCGCACGACCGCATCGGCCAGTTTGGGAGGCACGTGCTTGCCTTCCAGGGTGAAGCGAAAGACATGATGCGCGTTCGACGCGAGCTCCATCTGGATCTCATCGATGCCGGCCGCGATGTCGTCCGTCACGTTGACACGCACCATGGTCCAGAGGTCGACCGACGAGGGATTGCGGCCTGCACTGCGCGCGCCCGCGTGCACGTGGGCCACCGCCTCCTTCACGAGCGTCGGCTCGAGGCCGACGTTGACGATCACGCCGTCCGCGATCTGTCCCGCGAGCTGGAGCGTGCGCGGGCCCTCGGCCGCGAGATAAATCGGAATCGCGCGCTTCACCCATGTGAGGCGTACCAGGCGGCCACGCCAGGTGGACTCGCCCCATGTGTGGAGCGCGCGCACCGCCTCAACGTAGGCCCGCATGTCGGCAAGCGTCGATGGCCGCTCGGCCAGGTTCAGGATCGCGCTGTCGCCGGAGCCGATGCCGAAGAACGCGCGGCCCGGGGCAATCTCCTCAACGGTAGCGATGCCCGACGCGGCGACAGCCGGGTGGCGGGTCACCGCGTTCGTGACGCTCGGCCCGATGCGCACCCGTCGCGTCGCTTGCGCGCACAGCGCCATCGTCGAGTACATCTCGCGAAACACCGATTGGCTATCGGCCACGCCAACCAA
>JBKOZH010000072.1:0-6920 GCA_046725765.1 Candidatus Methylomirabilota bacterium
GTGGTCGACGGCCTTACGCAGGGGGATCTGGCCTTCCGCCGCTACTCGATCGTGGCGGGGCTCGGCGCGGGCATCCGCGACCTCGGCGAGGTATCGTTCGACGACGTGCGCGACGTGCCGCGCGACGGCTACGTGGCCAACGACGGTCAGGCGGAGCCGCGCAATGCGGCCATCGCGTCCTGGTATCGCTACGGATTTTTCTCACACGTGCTCCGTCCCAAGCCGCGCGTCTGGGCCGTGCGCACGGCGGACGGCCGGTACGCCAAGCTGCACATCGTCGGGTACTACTGTCCGGGTGCCCGGCCGGGCTGTCTCACGTTCCGTTACGTCTATCAGGGCGACGGCTCCACCGCCGTCGATGCCGGCGCGACGCGCGCCTCGCGGTCTCCGTAGGACGCGGCGCGGGTGCTAGCATCGCGTCATGCGCTGCCCGCGCTGTCAGCACGATAACCGGCCCGGCGCGCGATTCTGCGAGGAATGCGCGACCGCCCTGCAGCGCGCGTGCGCCGCGTGCGGCGCCCCGCTGTCGGCGACCGCGAAGTTCTGTCCGGAGTGCGCGCACCCGACGGCGGCGCCGCCGGCGCGCCAGTTCGTGTCGCCCCAGGTCTACACGCCCAAGCACCTCGCCGAGCGCATCCTCACGTCCAAAGCCGCCATCGAGGGCGAGCGCAAGCACGTCACGATCCTCTTCGCCGACCTCAAGGGATCGCTCGAGCTGCTGGCCGACCGTGACCCCGAGGAGGCGCGAAAGCTCCTCGACCCGGTGCTGGAGCGGATGATCGACGCGGTCCACCGGTACGAAGGCACCGTCAATCAGGTCATGGGCGACGGCATCATGGCGCTGTTCGGCGCGCCGATCGCGCAGGAGGATCACGCCGCGCGCGCCTGCTACGCGGCGCTGCGCATGCAGGATGCCGTGGGGCGATACGCCGAGGAGCTGCGCCGTACGCAGGGCGTCGATGTGCAGATCCGCGTCGGCGTCAACTCCGGTGACGTCGTCGTGCGCTCGATCGGCAGCGATCTGCACATGGACTACACCGCGGTCGGTCAAACGACGCACCTCGCCGCGCGGATGGAGCAGCTGGCGCGACCCGGCTCGACGCTGTTGACGCACGCCACCGTCCGCGAGGTCGAGGGTTACGTGGAGGTCAGGCCTCTCGGCGCGATGCCGATCCGGGGGCTGCCGGAGCCGGTGCCGGTTTTCGAGCTCACCGGTGCCGGGACCGTGCGCACGCGGCTGCAGGCGTCGGTCGCGCGCGGACTCACCCGGTTCGTCGGACGCGACGCCGAGATGGAGCAGCTGCGCCACGCGCTGGAGCAGGCGTCGCGCGGGCGCGGTGAAATCGTCGCGGTCGTCGGCGAGCCGGGCGTGGGCAAGTCCCGGCTGTTCTACGAGTTCATTCATTCGCATCGCACGCACGGCTGGCTCGTCCTCGAGTCGAGCTCGGTGTCGTACGGCAAGGCCGCTCCCTGGCTGCCCCTCGTCGATCTGCTGAAGAGCTACTTCAAGATCGCCGACCGCGACGACACCCGCGCGATCCGCGCCAAGGTCACCGGCACCTTGTTCACGCTCGACGAGGTCCTGAAGGACAGCATTGCGCCGCTGCTCTGGCTGCTCGATGTCCTGCCGGAGGAGCACGACTTCGGGCGGCTCGAGAGTCAGGCGCGTCGGATCGCCGCCATCCAGGCCGTGCGTCGCGTGCTGCTGCGCGAGAGCGCGAGCCAGCCGCTTGTCCTCGTCTTCGAAGATCTGCACTGGATCGACGTCGAAACGCAGGCGTTCCTCGATGCGTTCGTCGAGAGCCTGCCGAGCGCGCGCGCGCTTTTGGCCGTCAACTACCGCCCCGAGTATCAGCACGCGTGGGGCGGGAAAACCTACTACCGGCAGCTGCGCATCGACGCCTTGCCGCCGGCGAGCGCGGAGGCGCTGCTCGAGCCCTTGCTCGGCGAGCACGCGAGCCTCGCCCCGCTGCGACGGCTGCTCATCGAGCGAACCGAGGGCAACCCGCTGTTTCTCGAGGAGTGCGTGCGCACGCTGGTGGAGACTCAGGTCCTCGTCGGCGAGCGCGGCAGCTATCAGCTTGCCAAGGAGCCGGGCGCCATCCAGGTGCCGGCCACCGTGCAGGCCATCCTCGCCGCGCGCATCGACCGGCTCGCCCCGGAGGACAAGCGACTGCTGCAGACGGCGTCGGTCATCGGCAAGGATCTGCCGTGGACGCTGCTGCTGGCGATCTCAGAGCTGGGGGAGGACGACCTGCGGCGCGGGCTGGCGCGATTGCAGGCCGCCGAGTTTGTCTACGAGGCGAAGCTCTTTCCGGACGTGGAATACACCTTCAAGCACGCGCTGACGCACGAGGTCGCATACGGCAGCCTCCTTCAAGATCGTCGCCGCGCGGCCCACGGACGTGTCGTCGCCGCGATCGAGCGCCTCTACGCCGATCGTCTCGCCGAGCACGCCGAGGGGCTGGCGCACCACGCGTTTCGCGCCGAGCTGTGGTCGAAGGCGCTTCACTATCTCGACCAGACCGGAACGGCGGAGTCGCAACCCAGCATCGATGCCGTGCTCGGCGGGCCCGAGAGCCCCGGCAACCTCTGGTGGCGCGGCATGCACGAGCGTGCCGTGACGATCGCGGCGCGCGACCGCACGATCGGGATCGACTTTGGCAACTTCAAGATGGTCGTGACCTCAAACTTTCGCCTCGGGCAGATCCATCATTCGCTCGGCGAGTACGACAAGGCGGCGGTGGTCCTCGGTGAGAACGTCGCCGCGCTCGCCGGCGACCTGCGTCACCAGACATTCGATTTGGCGGGACTGCCATCCGTCTTCTCGCGCGCCTGGCTGGTCCTCTGCCTGGCCGAGCAGGGCGCGTTCGAGGAAGCTCGGCGCGAGGCCGACGAGGCGGTCGCGCTGGCGATGCAGCACGACCACGCGTTCAGCATCGTCGTCGCGCGCGTCGGCAGCGGCGTGCTCGAGGCGCGACGCCGGCAGGTCGGCGCCGCAATCGCGGAGCTCGAGCCGGCGCTCGTCGTCGAGCGCGTGGCCAACATCGCCATGCTGTTTCCCGTCGTCGCCGCGCCGCTGGGCTGGATTTACGCCCTCGACGGCCGTCACGACGAGGGTCTGGCGCTCCTACAGGAGGCGATCGCGTGTGCGGACGCGATGCAGCTCGCGGCCAACCACGCGCAGCGGCTGGTTTGGTACGGCGATGCGCAACGTCTCGCCGGCCACGAGCAGGCGGCCAGGCGCACCGCCGCGCAGGCGCTGGAAGCGGCACGGCGAACGGGCGAGCGAGGGCACGAGGCGTACGCGCGACAGCTACTGGGCGCCCTGGCGGGCGAGCGCGACGAAGGCCTGGAGCACTACCGCGCGGCGCTCGCTCTCGCCGAGCGCCTCGGAATGCGGCCGCTCGCGACGGAGATCGCTAGCTGCCTTCCTTCACCTCGATGATGTCGTCGGCCACGACACCGTGCGCTTCCCGGTGCACCGCGGCCGCCGCTTCCTTGCTCGGCGCCTCGACGAGGCAGAACACCTTGCCAGTGCCCTCGTCGAACCAGTAGCGGAGGTAAGACACGCCGTACTTGTGCTGGACCTCGAGGTCTTTGCGATGCGCGTCGGCGAGCACTTTTGAGTTGGCGCCCTCGACCTTGTTATGCACGTCCAGATAAAGCGGCATCAAGCCTCCTCCGGTAAATCGCGAATCGTTGGGGGACGAGCGTCAACTCTGCGCTGGCTCCCTCGACAAGTCAAGCCGCGCGGGCGCGGCCTGGGCTAAGATGCAGTCTCTCGCACCAAGGAGGCGCTCGTGGCACAGCACAAGATCGCGGTGATCCCCGGCGACGGAATCGGCAAGGAGGTCGTCCCCGAGGGGCTGCGCGTTCTCGACGCGGCGGCACGCAAGTTCAAGATCGAGCTCACGCTCGATCACTTCGACTGGTCGTGCGACTACTACCTGAAGCACGGCACGATGATGCCGGAGAACTGGAAGGAGCAGATCGGGCGGCACGACGCGATTTTCTTCGGCGCCGTCGGCTGGCCCGCGAAAGTCCCCGACCACGTCTCGCTCTGGGGCTCGCTCATCAAGTTTCGCCGCGACTTCGATCAGTACGTGAATCTCCGCCCGTGCCGGCTCATGCCGGGCATGCGCACGCCGCTGGCCGACCGTAAGCCCGGCGACATCGACTTCTTCGTCGTGCGCGAAAACACCGAGGGCGAGTACTCGAGCGTCGGCGGCCGCATGTACGAGGGGACCGACCGCGAGGTGGTCTTTCAGCAGTCGGTGTTCTCACGCAAGGGCGTCGACCGGATCCTCAAATTCGCATTCGAGCTGGCCAAGAAGCGCCCGAAGAAGCACCTCACCTCCGCCACCAAGTCCAACGGCATCTCGATCACGATGCCCTACTGGGACGAGCGCGTGGAGGCGATGGCGAAATCGTATCCGGACGTGAAGTGGGACAAGTTCCACATCGACATCCTGAGCGCGCACTTCGTGCAGCATCCCGACTGGTTCGACGTCGTCGTGGCGTCGAACCTCTTCGGCGACATCCTCTCGGACCTGGGCCCCGCGTGCACCGGCACGATCGCCATCGCGCCCTCGGGCAACATCAACCCCGAGCGGGCGTTTCCGTCGCTGTTCGAGCCCGTGCACGGCTCGGCGCCGGACATCTACGGCAAGGGCATCGCGAATCCGATCGGTCAGATCTGGGCGGGCGCGTTGATGCTCGAGCACCTCGGCCATGCCGAGGCCGGCGCTCACATCGTGCGCGCCATCGAAACGGTGCTGGAGCCGAAGTCAGGCGCGCCGCGCACGCCTGACCTCGGCGGCAAGGACAAGACGACGGATCTCGGGAAGGCGATCGCGGACGCGATCTAGCAGCGGCCCTGCTTGGCCAGGCCGGGCGGGCAGCCTTTGCCGCGGCCGTGGTCGTCGTCGTCCCCCTGCTTGAACTTCGCTTTCTTCATGTGGCCGGGCGGGACCTTGTAGTACTTCACCGGCACCGCGCGCACCTCGGCGGGGACGTGGTCGACCAGCACGTGCGTCCACGGGGCGCCGACCTTCAACGACACGAACCAACGGTCGTTGTGCAGGCTGTAGTACTTCCCGCCGTACACGAAGACGTTGTATTCGAGGTTTGGCGCCCGATAGACCTTCGTCTCCGGCACCAGGATGACTTGCGGCTTCGCGACGATGAGCGGCGGCGGCCATCCGACGTTGATGTTGACGTCGCCCGCGGCGGCCGGGCCGGCGGCGAGCGCGGCGACGGCGAGCACGGCGGCGACGACCAGCGCGACCATTCGGCTCATGCGTTGGATCCTCCTGGGTCGCGCGTCGTGCAGGTAGAGTGCCACGGCGGTCCGATCGCACGCCCGACGGGCGAGCCCGCTCATTTCAAGAGGACGTGCGCGTCGGCGGCCGGTCTGCGGGCGCGGCATGTGTCAGCGTGCGCTCGCCTCCCGCGTCGGATCGTCACGTCCCCGGCTGACGCAGCATCGCGCGGCCGCGTTCGCCCAGACTCGCTGTAGCTTCCGTCCTTTGGCGCGTATGGCATGCGCGGTGCACATGCGCCTCGGACCGGGCGCTGGACGACGGCCCGGCGGGGAGGCTGAGGGCATGGACACGCGAGACTCGATTCGCTACTGGGCCGGCGCGCTCGGCGCAGCGGCACTCGTCGCGGCCATTCTGGTGGTCGTGGTGATGGTGCGGATGCCGACGCCGAAGACGAAGCCGGCGCAGCAGGTCGCCTCGACGCGGACGCAGGCGGCCGTGAAGCCGCAAGCGGCGGTGAAGCCGCAGGCGGCGGTCAAGCCACCGGCCGCGGTCACCCCGCCGGCCGCGGTGAAGCCGCAGGCCGCGGTCAAGCCACAGGAGCCCGCGAAGCCGGCGGCGGCGAAGCCCGAGCAAACGGCCAAGTCCACGGCGACCGCCCCGGCGCTCACCGCCGCGGATCGCAAGATGTCGGAGGAGCTCTGGGTCGAGCAGAAGAAACTCGATACCGACGGCGCGCGTGTGGCCTCGACGCTTCCTAATGGCGGCAAGCGCGTGGCCGAGACGATGGCCAAGCAGTTCAATGTCCCCGACAAGCTCGTCACCGACCTGCGCGGTCGCAAGCTCGGCTACGGTGAGATCGCGGCGTCGCTCGCGCTCTCGCAACAGCTGATGAAGCGCGACAAGGTCTCCCGCGAGAAGGCGCTCGACACGATTCTCGCGGCGCGCAAGTCCGGACAGGGCTGGGCGGCGCTGTCGCGCGGCATGAATCTGAAGATCGCCGACGTCTTGAGCGAAGTCCGGAAGATGGACGCCCAGGTCGGCAAGCTGGTCACGCTGAAAGCCGCGGCGCGCTGAGCCGCGGCGCGCGCGTGCCTGTTATGGGCTGAGCGCGCGCAGCCGCGCGAGATCGGCGTCGCCGTAGCGACGGGTGACCAGGACGGCGTCGTCGAAGCCGAGATCGGCCAGCATCCGCAGCCGCTCAGCGGCGGTCTTGTCGTCGCAGCGCAGGTGGAACTGGCCTTCGTCCGGCATCGGCGCGGTCGGCGCTTCTAGATCCACGGGAATGTTCGTGGCGATGGCACGCCGTCCGCCCGCTTCGCGAAACCGCTTGATCCCTTCCCGCAGCGCGCCGACGCTGCTCCGCGCGCCGGACCCGACCCAGCCGTCGAACTCCTTCGCGGCACGCGGGATCCAGCGGCCTCCCGCCCACGAGCCGATCAGGAGCTTCGGTCCGCCGAGCGTGGCCGGCCACGGATTGAGCTGCGCGGCGCCGACCTTCTCACCGCGCCACAACCGACGCATCACGTCCAGGGCCTCGTCCATTTGTCGCATGCGGCTGTCGAAGTCGACGCCGACGGCGTCGAAGTCCGCCTTCGTCGAGCCCGCGCCGACGCCGAGGAGCAGCCGGTCGCCGCAGATGAGATGCGCGGCGAG
>JBKOZH010000239.1:0-6894 GCA_046725765.1 Candidatus Methylomirabilota bacterium
GTCAGCGGGATGCAGCAGATCAGGAAGAAGAACGCCAGTCCCGCTGCGAGAAAGAAGCCGCTCTCCGCGATGAAGCGCGAAAAGGCCCCGCGGATCGCGAGCATCGCGCGACTAGAACAGACCGCGCACCAGGCCCCCGTCCACCTGGATCGCCGTGCCGGTCACGTACGACGCGCGCTCGGACGCCAGGAACGCGATCACGTTCGCGAACTCCTCGGGTGTGCCCACGCGGCCCATGGGAATGTCGGCGCCGAGCTGCGCGATGTAGGCGTCGCGCGCGAGGCCCGAGGCCTTGAGCCCGCCCATCAAGCGGTCGGTGAGGATTCGGCCGGGACACACGGTGTTGAAGGTGATGTTGTCCTTGCCATAGCGCAGCGCCAGCGTCTTCATCATGCCGTGCGTGCCCGGCCGCACCGCGTTGGACAGCAGCAGATCGGGCAGCGGCTGCTTGACCGACACGGACTGGATCGTCAGCACGCGGCCCCACTTCTTCGCCTGCATCCCGGGCAACACGGCGCGCACGAGCCGCACCACCGACAACAGCGAGAGCTCGAACGCCTGCTGCCACTGCTCGTCGGACATCTCCTCGAAGAAACCCCGCGCCGGCCCGCCGGCGTTGGCGACGAGGATGTCGACGCCGCCCCACTGGGAGGTTACGCGCTCCACGAGCGCCGCGACGTCCTGCTTCTTGGTGACGTCGGCGGGCATCGCCAGCACCTCGGCCTTCGTCGTCCCGCGCACCTCGTCCGCCGCGGCCTTGACGTCGCCCTCGGTCCGCGAGCACATGGCCACCTTCGCGCCCTCGGCGCCGAGCGCGAGCGCGCACGCCCGGCCCATGCCCTTGCTGGCTGCCGTCACCAGCGCCACCTTCCCCTTGAGTCCGAGATCCATTCGCCGTCTCCCCGTATTCGGTGCCGTTATGTCTGCTTGAAGAACTCCGCCCGGTCGCCGCTGGTGACCTCGAGGCGGCGCACGCGATTGTCGCGCATCACCTCGAACGTGAGCCGCTCGCCGGGACCGTGCCGCCAGAGCGAGAGATAGAGCTCCTTGCGGCTCGGCACCTGCTCGGCGTTTAGCGAGACGATGACATCGCCCTCCTGCAGGCCGCCGCGATCGCCCGGCCCCTCGGGCACGATGCCGGCGACGATCACGCCCTCCTGGACGGCGTGCGCGAACACACCGAGCCACGCGCGCTTGGGGCGGCTCACCACGCGACCGTAGCGCAAGAGCTCGCCCGCGTGCTCGCGATAATGCTCGATGGGAATCGCCAGCGAGCAGCGGACAAGCTCGTTGAGGTCGAGTGAGATCACGCCCAGCAGCGCGCCGGTCATCGAAAAGAGGCCGCCGCCCCCGTAGCCCGGATTCTGCGCGCTGCTGACGATGCCGTCGTCGAGCAGGTACTCCCAGTAGGCTTCGAACTCGCCGAGGTACGTGACGAGGCCGCCGGCGACGCGCCGCTCCTGTGGCCCCGTGGACGCCACCGCGACCACTTGCTCGCCGCAGCCGAGGTTCCCGTCCGCCAGCGGCACCGCGGTGAGCCCCGGTCGCTTGATGCGGACGACCGCGAGGCCGACCTCGAAATCTTGCGCGACCACCTCCGCCTTCACGCGCCGGCCCTTGAGGAACGCGACGTCGACGGTGTGGGCACCCATGACGACGTAGTTCACGGTCAGGATGAGGCCCGAGGCGTCCACGACGACACCGCTCCCCATCCGCTCGTTGCCGAGGATGCGCGACGACGGATGGGCCTTCGGGACGAGCGCGTGCAGATTCACGACGGCCCCGAGGAGGTGACGGGCGAACTCGACCGAGGCGTCGATCACGGCCGACCGCCGAGGTGGCGCGCGAAGAACTCCCCGATGCGGCGGTGCGCGTCGGCGTTGGCGCGCGCGTCGAAGCCGACGGTAGCACCGCAGCAGCCGCCGTTCTTGGCGTTCTTATTCTCGACCTCGGCCAGGAAGACGCGCGGCTGCCCCACGACGTCGAAGTAGTGCACCGCGCCCGGATACACCACGATCGTCACGTCGGCGCCCTTCGCGCGTTGCTCGGCGGCCAGCGCCTGGCAGTCGGCCGGATTGGTCCAGTCGTCGTCGCCGCCGATGAGGATCAGCAGCGGCCGCGCCGAACGCTCGTGGATCAGCGACGGGCACGCGCCCGGGTACATCCCGACCGCGGCGCGGTAACCCGGCGCGGGAATCTCGACGCCGCGGCGCTTCGCGCGCTCCGCCGACGGCCCGTTGACCGCCGACATCGCAAACGCGCCGCCGTTGGACCAGCCGATGATGCCGATCCGCTCGCGATCGACCTCCGACTGCGCCTGCAGCCAGGACAGCGCGCCGATCGCGTCGTCGAAGCGCGCCGTGTTGGGCAGGTCCTCGCCGGGCGTGCACTGCTCGCGCAGCCCGCGCGAGCCCCACGAGTCCACGACGAGTGCGACGTAGCCGTGGTCCTGCAGCCAGCGCGCCCAGTCGCGCACGGACGCCGACACGCCGTGGCAGCCGTGCATCAGCACGACGGCGGGGAACGGCGGCGCGCCGCTCGGACGGAATTCTTCGGCGCGCACGCGCACCGGCGCGCCCGGCGTGACGTTGTCGAAGCTCACCCGACCGGTGGCGCAGCCCGCAAGCATCAGCATCGCGAGCAGCATCCAGCGGTGGCGCAGCATGCGACGAGCATATACCGAGCGCTTCGGGTATAGAATCCGTGCATGGCCACGGACGTTCGCCTCGTCGTCTACAGCGATTACCTCTGACCCTGGTGTTATCCGGCGGCGGTCCGCCTCCGGCGACTGGCGATCGAGCGCGGGCCCTCACTCGTGATCGAGCACCGCGCGTTTCCGCTGCGGCCCGCGCCGGTGCCGCCCGTACCGTTCAAGGGCACGTACCGCGAGGCGGGATGGCAGCGGTGCGGCGCGATGTCGGCGGTCGACGGGATCGTCTTCACGCCGTGGCCGCATCCGACGATGCCGAACTGGAGTCTCCCCGCCCTCGAAGCCGCCAAGTGCGTCGCGCGGCAGGGTGACGAGCTTCTCGAGCGCGTGCATCCGCGGCTGTACGAGGCCTACTTCACGCGGAGTCTGGACATCGGCGATCCGCGCATCGTCGCCGACATCGTGGCCGCCGAGGGCGTCGACATGGCGCGTTTCAACGCCGACCTCGAGGCGGGCGTGGGGCGCGAGGCCGTCGTGAAGGATTACGAGGCCGCCGTCGCCGAAGGCGTGCGGTCGATCCCGACCGTCATCGTGCCGCAGACGGGCCGGGCGCTCGTCGGTCTCGTCGACGCCTCCATGTATCGCGCCGCGATCGAGGAAGCCGCCGGCTGAGCGCTCCGCCACCACTGCTGTTCGGCGCCGATCCCACGCCGGGCCTCGTCGCCGCCGCGCGGTCCGACGACGGTCGCGCGATGCGCTTGTGGATACGCGACGGTGCGCGCACGCGCGTGGACGTCGTGCCCTTCCAGCCATTCCTGCTTGCCGCCGACGAGGCGCTCGTGCGCGACGCCGCGGGTGTGGTCGGCGTCACGCGCCTGGAGGGCGCGGGCGAGCTGTCGTGGCTGGCGCGTTTCGTGTCGTGGCCGGCGGCGCTGGCCGCGCGTGAGCGCTGCCGCGAGGCGACCGGCCTTCCTGCCAACGCGCCCGAGGCGCCGTATCGATTCTTCCCCGACCCCGTGCACCAGTATCTGCTCACCACCGGCCGCACCTGCTTCGGCGGCCTCCGCTTCGGCGAGCTGCGGCGGCTCGCGCTGGATATCGAGGTGGTGACCGGCGATGGCTACGAGTTTCCGTCGGCCGCGCGCGAGAGCGATCGCATCGTCGCCATCGCGCTCGTCGACTCGACCGGCTTCCGCGAGGTGTTGCGCGGCGATCGGCTCGACGAGCCGACGCTGCTCGCCGAGTGCGGCCGGCTGATCGTCGAGCGCGATCCCGACGTGCTCGAGGGCCACAACATCTTCCGCTTCGATCTCGAGTACCTCGAGGCGCGCGCGCGCCGTTACGGCCTCACGCTGGCCTGGGGGCGCGACGGCAGCGCGCTCCGCACCCGGCCCGCGCGCCTTCAGGTGGCGGAGCGTGCAATCGGCTTCCGGCGCTACGACGTCGCGGGCCGACACATCGTCGACACGTGGATGCTCGCCCAGCTGCACGACGTCGGCGCGCGCGACCTGCCGTCGTTCGGCCTCAAGGACATCGCCCGCCATCTCGGCGTCGCCGCCGCCGACCGCACGTACGTGGACGCCTCCGACGTCGCGGGACAGCTCGCGCAGGACCCCGACCGGCTCATGGCGTACGCGGGCGACGACGCCGCGGAGACGCTGGCGATCTCCGCCGTCCTGTCGCCCCCCTATTTCGCGCAGGCGCAGCTCGTTCCCTTCGACTATCAGTCGGCCGCGCTGCGGGGCTCGGCGGCCAAGGTCGACGCGCTGTTGATGCGCGAGTATCTTCGCGCCGGCCGCGCCGTCCCGCGCCCGCGTCCGGGGACCGGCGTCGGCGGTGGCCTCACCGCCATCTGGCAGCAGGGCGTCGCCGCGCCGGTGCTGCATGTCGACGTGACCTCGCTCTACCCGTCGCTGATGATCGCCGGCCACGTCGCTCCCGCCTCCGACGAGCTCGGCGTCTTTCTCGATCTCCTCACGCATCTGCGCGACGTCCGCGTGACCGCCAAGCGCCAGGCGCAGCTCGCGGAGACGGCGGAGGAGCGCCGCCACCAGCAGGCGCTCTCGCAGTCCTTCAAGATCCTCATCAACTCCTTCTACGGATATCTCGGATTTTCCTCGGCGCACTGGAACGACTTCGACGCCGCCAACCGGGTCACCGCCGACGGTCGCGCCGTCGTCAGCACAATCGTGGATCGGCTGCGGGCGCTGGGCGCCACCCCCGTGGAGGCGGACACCGACGGCGTGTATTTCACGCCGCCGCCCGGCCACGCCTCGGACGCCGATGCCCGGTTGCTCGACGCCGTGGCCGAGACGCTGCCGCCCGGAATCACGCTGGAGCTCGACGGGCGCTACCCCGCGATGTTCTCCTACAAGATGAAGACGTACGCGCTGCTGGATCCGGGCGGCCGCGTGACGCTGAAGGGCTCGGCCTTCCGCTCCCGGGGGCTCGAGCAGTTCCAGCGGCGGCTCATCGACGAGCTCGTCGGTCTGCTCCTGAACGGCCGTCGCCTCGACGCGAAAGCCGTGGTGGACCGCTGGCTGGCGGACTTCGCCGCGCACCGCGTGGACGTGCGCGTCTTCTCGCGCACCGAGACACTTCAAGAATCACTCGAGGTTTATCGCGAGCGCGTCGCGGCGGGGCTGCGGCCCGTCTCCGCGGCCTATGAGCTGGCGGCCGCGAGCGACCGGCCCGTCCAGCCCGGCGACCAGATCTCCTATTACGTCGCCGGGCGCACCGCACGCGTCGCCGTCAGCGACGTCGCCAAGCTCGCGCGGCTCTGGGATCCTGCGCGTCCGGACGAAAACGTCGAGTACTACCAGTCGAAGGTGCTCGAGACGTGGGAGCGCTTTCGGCGCTTCACGGAGGCCGATGGACTGTCGCCGTATGCGGACGACGAGCCGGCCTCCGCCCAGCTCAGTTTGTTCTGACGAAGTTGCTCTGACGCGAGCGACGCACAATCAAAGGCCCGAGGACGAGAGCCGCTTCCCCGGGCCTGTCCGACGTGATCAGGGTCGTCGCTTCAGCGCCGCCAGCCACCTCCACCGGGCGCACCGCCGCCGGGACGCCCACCTCGATCGCCCCGCGGACCGCCGCCGCCGGCACCGCGCTGCGGCTGCGGACGCGCCTCGTCGACGACGAGATTGCGATCGCGGAACAGCCGACCGTTCAGCATCTCGACCGCTTTCGTCGCCTCCTCCTTGGTCGCCATCTCGACGAAGCCGAAGCCGCGCGGGCGCCCGGTGAACTGATCGGTGATGATCCGCACGGTCTCCACGGTACCCGCCTGCGCGAAGAGCTCTCGCAGGTCCTCCTCCGTGGCCTGAAACGAAAGGTTCCCGACGAACAGCTTTGCCGCCATCGCGCGTCCTCCTGCCCTGTGGAAAGCGGCGAGATAGGAACCGCCAGCCTGCGATACGGAAAGATAATGACAGGAGGCGACGCATGTCAAGGCGGGTCCAGCTCAGGCATAGACCCCGCGGGTGGCGCCGCCATCGACGGTAATGCAGATGCCGGTGATGAACGACGCGCGCGCGGAGGCCAGAAAGCACACGAGGTCGGCGATGTCCTCCGAGGTGGCGATGCGGCCGAGCTTGTAGGGCGCCTCCGCCGCCGCGCGAATTTCCTCGACAGACTTCCCCGACGCCTTCGCCTGCTGCTCCATCAGCTGGTCCCAGCGCTCCGTGCGCGTCGCCGCCGGCGACACCGCCGTGACGAGCACGCCACACTCCGCGCCGAGATCGGCCAGTCCTTTGGTGAAATTCACGAGCGCCGCATTCGCGGCGCCGCCCGTGAGATACGTCGCGGTCGGGTTGCGCGCGGCGGCGCCGACCACGTTGATGATGCGGCCACCGCCCTGCGCTTTCATGATCGGAAACACCGCCCGCGCCATACGGATGTAGCCCATGAGCTTGAGGCTCCAGTCGTCGAGCCACTGCGCGTCGGGAATGTCGAGAAACGCGCCGCCACGAATCGCGCCGGCGTTGTTGACCAGCACGTCGATGCGCCCGCACGCGCGCTTGGCCTCCTGCACCACGCGCTCGACTTCCGAGAGCTGCGACAAATCCGCGCCGATGGCCACCGCGTCGCGCTTGCTGCGCTGGCGCGCCTCGGTCGTGAGCTTGTCGAGCGCGGCCTTGTCGCGCGCCACCGCCACCACGCGCGCGCTTTCGGCCGCCATGCCGAGCGCGATCGCGCGGCCGATGCCGCGGCTGGCGCCGGTCACCACCACCACCTTGTCGTTG
>JBKOZH010000124.1:0-3959 GCA_046725765.1 Candidatus Methylomirabilota bacterium
CGCCGCGCGCCACGCGGCCGACGTAGTCGAGGTAGCGCACGGCAAACGGCTTGTCCAGGCCGAGGTGCTCGCGCAGCTTGGCAACCGCGTCCTTGGTGGCGTGCTCACCGAGCATCAGCGAGACGACGTCGCCCGGCAAAAGATCGATCGTGAGCATGACCACGAACACCACGCCGAGCAGCACGGGCACGGCGAGGAGGAGGCGGCGGATGACAAAGGTCAGCATCCGCCGCCTCGCGACGTCATGCGGCTACTTATCGAGCCAGGTCTTGGACAGCGTCAGGTTGTACTCGACGGGATGAATCTGAAAGCCCTTCACATTCGAGCGCGCTGCGATGATCTCCTTGGTCGTGTAGACCGGGATCCACACCATCTCCTTGGCGAGGATGTCCTGCACCTCGCCGTAGAGCTTCTCGCGCTCGCTCTGGTTCAGGCTGCGGCGTGCCTGCTCGATGAGCGTATCCACCTTGGGGTTCGCGTAGCGCGAGGTGTTCCACCCCGTCGGCGGCACGCTCTTGGAATGGAAGAGCGCGTACATGGAGTAGTCCGCGTCGGCGTTCGAGGTCACCCACCCCAGCGTGAACAGGTGATGGTTGAGCGTCGCCTCACGGACCTGCTTGAAGACCGACGCCCACTCGAGGATCTGCACCTTCGCTTCGACCCCGGCTTCCTTGAACATCGCCTGCACGGCTTCGGTGATCTCGCCGTCCTTGGGATAGCGGCCGCGCGCGGCGAGCCACGAGAGCGACAGCCGCTGCCCGCCCTTGGTCATGATGCCGTCAGGCCCCGGCGTCCAGCCGGCCTGCGCGAGCAGCGCCTTGGCCTTCGCGCGGTCGAAGGGATAGAGACGGTCGAGCTGCATGTCTTTGTAGCCGAACACGCCGGGGGCGAGCACGCCGCGCGCCGGCCCCGCGGAGCCCTCCATGATGTTGTCGAGGATTGCCTTGCGATCGACGGCGTGCAGCAGCGCGCTGCGCACGCGCACGTCGTCCAGGGGCGGCAGCCCGGCGTGCAGGCCGACGAACACCACGCGGATGCCCGTCGTCTCGTGCACGGCGAACTTCGGATCCTTGCGGAGCGCGGGCAGCTGCGCGGGCGAGGGGAACAGCACCATGTCGGCGTCGCCGGTCTGCAGCGCGATCATCCGCGCGCCCTCTTCGGGCACGACCTTGAAGACGACGCGATCCAGAAGCGCCTTGTCGCCCCAGTAGTCGGGGTTGCGCTCGATGATGACGTGCGTGTTGGTCTTCCACTCGACGAACTTGAACGGCCCGGTGCCGACGGGCGCGCGGCTGAAGTCGGCGCCCATCTTCTGCACCGCGGTCGGCGACACGATGCCCATGCAGTACATGGCGAGCGTCCTCAAGATGGGGCCGTACGGCTCCTTGGTGACGATGTCGACCGTGAGGTCGTCGACGACCTCGGCACCGCTCAGCGAGCCGACCAGGCTCGCCCAGCGCGCCGGCGGCTTGCCGTTGAGCGCGCGGTCGTAGGTGAACCGCACCGCCTCGGCGTTGAACGGCGTGCCGTCGTGGAACTTCACGCCCGGGCGCAGCTTGAAGCGCACGCGCGTGGGCGACATGACTTCGTACGACGTCGCCAGCGCCGGCTTGACCTGCACCTTCTCGTCGAGCGTCAGCAGCCCCTCGAGCATGTTGAAGTACACCCACGCGCCGGGCGCCGTGGTCTCGAGATTGGGATCGAGCGAGACGGGGTCCGTCGGCCGGACGATCGTCAGCGTGCCGCCGCGCTTTTGCGCGTCGGCGGCGGGAACCAGCGCGGCGACGAGAGCGAGAACGATCAGGCCGATCAGAAAGCGCGAGACGAGAGGACGCATGCGTTGCTCCTTATATTCGCCGTCGGGGCGGCTTCGCAGGGCTCCGCCACCCGACGGTCGGGCGAATCATGGCTGCCGCTATCACAGTTCCTCCGCGATGCTGGTAGCGGAGTCGAGCGCGTGGACGACGCGGTTCAGCTCGCGGCGCAGCGCGACGCGCGCGAACTTGAACGCGTCGGCGCCGGGTTCGAGTCCGGCCAGCTCGCGCGCCCGCTGCAAGCCCGCCAGCGGCGCGATCGGCAAGGCCAGGTCGTGGCCGAAGCGATCGCCGGTCGTGTAGGTGAGCGTCACGAGCACGCGAGAGAGCCGCAACAGCGCGCGGTTGACGGCGTCGGCGCGCGCGGGCTCCACCGCGTCGAGCCGCTCCGCCGCGCGCTCGAGCCGCTCCACCAGGCTGCTCGCGGCCTCGAGCGCGGGGCTCAGGTCGAACCGCGCTCCGGCGGCGGCCTGCAGCGCCTCCAGCTCGGCCACGACGGCCCGCGCGGCACGGCGGTGATCGAGCGGCACCACCGGGGCGTTGAGCCAGCGCAGCGCCGTCGCGAGATAGACGCGCGTGTCGAGCGCCAGGACGTCGGCGTCGATCTTGTCCAGCGTGTCGTCCTTCGTGTGCCACCACCACGGAAAGCCGGCGCTGCCGACCAGGCGTTCCATCGTGCGCGACAGCTCCGTGTCCTGCTTCGGTAGACCCGAGAGCGACATGAACGCCGACGGCACGCCGGCGCCCCAGAACGACTGATCACCGGCCCGCGAGAAGCGCCGGGCGCGGGCGCGCTGGCCCGTGACGTCGGCAACGACGGTCTCGGCGAGACTCTGGGCGTCTTCCGTGGCATGCAGCACCGAGTAATCGGTCGCGCCGCGCGCCCCGGTGGAGTCGACGTTCAGGTGCACCACGCAGCGCGCGTGCAGCTCGCGCCACGCGTGATCGGCGTACCACGCCGAGCCAGCGTAGCGGCCGTGCGAGTGTCCCGACCAGAACGCGAAGCGGATGCCGCGGCGGAGCGCGTCGCGTCGCGCCGCGAGCAGCCGCGCGACCTCGAGCATCGTCGCGTTGGCGGTCGCGTTGTCCATGGCGCCGTGGTGCCACGAGTCGACGTGGCCCGAGAACAGGACGAAGCGATCCTCGTCCCGTCCGGCCAGCGAGGCGACCAGATGCGGGATCGGCATCCATCCGGTCCGCACGCGCGTGGTCAGCTGCACGCTCACAGGACCGTCGGCAAGGCGTGCCCGTAACTGATCGCCGTGCGCGCCGACGATCGACAGACACGGCGTGGCGGGAATCCGCCCGGCCGTCTCGGGCGTCGGTGCACCCCAGATCGTCGTCACGATCATGTTGTGCAGGTGATCCATGACGACGAAGATCTGGCCGAGCGTCCCTGCCTGCTGCGCCGCCCACGCCTTGCCCGGGGTGGCGAGCCCGCGGACGAGCGCGATCTTGCCGGCGGCGCGCGCCAGCTCCGCCGGGCTTCCGTCACCGACGTCGACGAGCTCACCCGCCAGAGCGTCTGCGGACGGAGAAAACGAATGCGTGAGCCCCTGGATGACAGTGCCGTCGGCCAGGCGCACCTCGCCATGCACGGGCAAGCTGATGTAAGCGTCGATCTCCCAGCGCTCGACGTCCAGGCCGTAGGCCTTCAGGGTCCGCTCGATGTAGTCGAAGGCCTGCGCCTCGCCGGCGCTGCCTGACTCGCGCTCCCAGGCCGCGATCGTCCCGACGTGGTCCATCAGCGTCTGCGTGGAGACCTCGCCCGCGAGCTTGGACTCGAGCGGATCGCGATAGTCCCACGGCGCCGTCACGCGCTCACCTCGCAAAAAAGGATGGCGCGCATGATGCGGCGAACGTTCGGGAGTGTCAACGGCCAGGGAGAACCTGCCTGTTCGCACAGCGTCGCGTGCCGTACTGGCCGTCGCAAGCATCAGGTCGAACCACCGCATTTCGCGTTAACCGCGCGTAAGCAAAGCACTGCGAGAGTCGGCACGGGCCTTGCCATAAGAAGGGGCACGATGACGGACTACACGCGGGACACGCCGTCGCTCGGTCGGACGTACTGTCCCGGCTGCGAACCCGAAACGGACCCGACCTCGGAGATCCTCGACGTGCGGTGGTGCGACGCGCATGCACTGC
>JBKOZH010000178.1:0-2229 GCA_046725765.1 Candidatus Methylomirabilota bacterium
CACCACCGCGGCGGGAAAGCGTGGGTTGAGGATCGAGCCCTCGGGGGCCTCGACGCGCACCGGCCGGTACATGCCTTCATTGTTCGGCAGGCCCGGCAGCAGCACGCAGCGCACCGCGTACGCGGTCATCGCGTATGTATAAGCCATCACGCAGTTGATCGCGCGCGGCTGCTGCGGCGATGAGCCCGTGTAGTCGGCGATGATCTCGTCGCCGCGCACGGTGAGCGCGATCCTGAACTCGAACGGAGCCTCGGTGCCGTCCGTGCGAAAGCCGTAGCGATACGTGCCGTCGGGCACCGCCCGGATCGCCTCCCGCATGGCGCGCTCCGAGCGCGTGAACAGCTCGTCGCCGACCGCGTCGAGGTCGTCGAGGCCATAGTCGTCCATGAGCGCGCGCACGCGGCGCTCCATCAGCTCGTTGGCGCTGACCTGCGCCCAGATGTCACCCATCGTCTGATCCGGCGTGCGGACGTTGGCGCGGATCAGCGCCACCAGCGTGTCGTCCGCGCGTCCGTCGCGCACCAGCCGCGCCAGCGGGATGTGCAGCCCCTCCTCGAAGATCTCGCGCGCCTCGATCGCGCGAATGCGGCCGCCGATGTCCGGCATGTGCGCGGTCGTCGCCGAGAACGCCACGAGCCGGTCGCGATGGAAGATCGGCTTGAGGACGGAGACGTCGCTCATGTGGCCGGTTCCCATCCACGCGTCGTTCGTAATGAGCACGTCACCGGGCCGCATCGACGCCGCGCCGAATTCGCGGATGAAGTGGCGCACCGTCGCCGGCAGCGTGCCGATGAACGACGGGATCGAGCCGCTGTTCTGCGCCAGCGCGCGGCCGCGTGCGTCGGTGAGCACGCACGCGAAATCGTTGGCCTCGTTGGACAGGGTGGAGAACGACGTGCGCACGATGGCCTTGGCCGCCTCGTCGACGACGGAGATGATGCGCGTCCACAGCACCTCGAGCGTCACCGCGTTCATCGAATCTTCATCCTTGCGTCACTCCCCGCTCACATCGCGTCCGTAGGCTCGTGGCCGCAGTCCACCCTTTCACCAAGGAGCCACGATGACGACGATGACTCGACGCGAGGTGCTGAAGTCGGCGCTTGGGGCCGCCGTGGTGGCCGCACCCTTCACCGCGCTGCAGGCACGCGGCGCGCATGCGCGCAACGCCACGAGCCCGGACTACGGTCCACTCGCACCGGTGCGCGACGAGACGACCGGGCTGCCACTGCTGTCGCTGCCAAAGGGCTTCGAGTACATCAGCTACGGCTGGACGCGCGACGTGATGGCGGACGGCCTCGTCACGCCGAGCAGCCACGACGGCATGGCGGCGTTTCGCATCGGCGACCGCGTGCACCTGGTGCGCAACCACGAGCGTGGTGATGGCGTCGGCGCCTTCGTCGCCGCGCCCTACACGTATGACCCGCGCTCCGGCGGGGGCACGAGCAATCTCCTGTTCGATCCCGGCGCCGGCCGCTGGCTCCAGAGCTACGCGAGCCTGGCCGGGACGGTGCGCAACTGCGCGGGCGGCCCGACGCCGTGGGGCACGTGGCTGTCGTGCGAGGAAACGTTTCTCACCGATAGCCTGTCGCACGGCTGGGTGTTCGAGATTCCGGCCGACGGCCTCTCCGATGCGAAGCCCATCAAAGGCCTTGGCCGCTTCTCGCACGAGGCGCTGGCCGTGGATCCCGAGACCGGCATCGTCTACCTCACCGAGGACCGTGGCGACTCCTGCTTCTATCGTTTCGTGCCGAACACGCCGGGGCAGCTGGCGCTGGGCGGCACGCTCGAAGCGATGGTGCTGGACGGAACGAGCGACACGACCCTCGCGGCGGCCGGCGACGGCTGGAAGGTCTCGTGGGTGCCCGTCGATCCCGATCCGGGGACGGACACGGTCCGTCAGACGGCGGCGCTCCAGGGCGCGGCGCTCATCGTCCGCGGCGAAGGCTGCTGGTACGGCCACGGGCAGATCTACGTCGTCTCGACGAGCGGCGGCGCGGCTCGCAAGGGGCAGGTGTTCGCGTTCGATCCGGTGGAGCAGACGTTCCGCTGCATCTTCGCCTCGCCGGGCGCGGCCGTCCTCGACAACCCCGACAATATCGCGGTGAGCCCGCGCGGCGGCATCGTGTTGTGCGAGGACGGCGACAACCCCGTGCAGTCGCTTCACGGCCTCACTCCCGACGGCGAGATCTTCCGCCTCGCCGAGAACCACGTCGTGCTTGCCGGCGAGCG
>JBKOZH010000164.1:0-10466 GCA_046725765.1 Candidatus Methylomirabilota bacterium
GTGACGGGTGCGCAGCAAGGGATCGGACGCGCCATCGCGCTGGCCTTCGCACAGGAAGGCGCCGACGTTCTGGTGAACTATCTGGACGACCGCGCCGCCGCCGAGCAGGTTGCGGAGCAGGCCCGCAAGGCCGGCGTTCGCGCCGTGGTCGCGCAGGCCGACGTGAGTCGGGTGGACGAGGGCCAGGTCCTCGTCACCCGGGCGGTGCACGAGCTCGGGGGGCTCGACATCCTCGTGAACAACGCCGGCGTCTATCCCCGCTCGCCGTTTCTCGAGCTGTCCGAGCGCGAGTGGGACTGGGTGCTCGACGTCAATCTGAAGGGCTCGTGCTTCTGCGCGCAGGCGGCCGCGCGCGCGATGATTGCGGGCGGCCGGCGGCGCGGATCGATCATCAACCTGTCCTCGTCGTCGGTGCGCGGACAGCCCCGCGGCGTGCACTACACCGCCAGCAAGGGCGGCGTGATCACCATGACGCGCTCGATGGCGCTGGAGCTGGCTCCGCACGGCATCCGCGTCAACGCGATCGCGCCCGGCACGACCGACACCGCGCAGCCACGTGGCGGCAACACGGAAGAGGAGCTGGCGGCGATGGCGAAGACCATTCCCCTCGGCCGCATGGCGCAGCCGGAGGACATTGCGAGTGTCGCGGTGTTCCTGGCCGGCGACGAGTCGCGCCACATGACGGGCCAGACGCTGCACGTCAACGGCGGCCTGTTGATGCGATAGGGCGTGGGTCCTGCCGTCTCGCTCGTCGTCGGAGCGCTCGTCGTCTCGCTGCTCGTGTACAGCGGCGTGGCGGTCGCGTATCACTGGTGGCCGTCCGCGGTGGCCGCGCCACTCATCGCCGCGCTGCTCTGGCGCCGCCACGGACGCGCTCGTTTTTCGGCGTACGTGTTCTTCTCCGTTCTCGCCGCACGCGGCCTCCTGACAGGTGTGTGGGCGCTGCCGGCGTACGCGCTCGCGGCGCTCGGCCTGATGCAGACGCCGGCGGCGTGCGCGGCGTGGCCGCGGATCTCGCCGCACCGCACGCGCGGCGAGCCGGCCGCGCCCGATGATAAAATGCGCGGCACATGAAGTTTCTCTGCCTCGACTGCGACCAGGCGATGAAGCTGCACTCGACCGAGGGACCCGACGAGGGCTCGCTGTCCGTCACGTTCCGCTGTCCGGAATGCGGATTCCGCGTCGCGATGCTGACCAACCCCTTCGAGACCCAGATGGTGAAGAGCCTCGGCGTGAAGGTCGGTGGCCGCGCCGTGCCCGCCGAGCCGTTCGAGCAGCTGCGATCGACCATGGCCGGCGCGCGGCCCGATGCGTTCGAAGGCACCGGCGAGAGCGGCGGCTCGTGTCCGTTCGCGGCAGCGCTCGGCGGCGGCGCGCCTGCAGAGACGGCGCCAGACCCCGCCGCAGTGACCTGGGAGCCGGCCGCCGCCGCCCGGCTCGAGCGCATTCCCGGGTTCATTCGGCCGATGGCGCGGCGCTCGATCGAGCGCTTCGCGGCGGAGCGCGGCTACGCGAGCATCAACGAATCCGTGATGGACGAGGCGCGCGCCGTCTTCGGGATGTGACATCGTGACCCGTGCCGACCTCGTCGTGCGCATGGCGACCGCGGCCGGCTGGCCGCGCGCCTCGACCGACCGCGCCTTCCGCGCGATGCTTGCCGGCATGCGCTCGGCGCTGCGGCGCGGCGACCCCGTCACGGTCGTCGGATTCGGGACCTTCTCGGTCGCGCGGCGGCGTCCGCGCACCGTCCGCAACCCGCGCACCGGCCACGCCGTCACCGTCGCCGGCCGCACGCCGCGCTTCAAGCCCTCCGCCGAGCTCAAAGCCGCCGTTCGCTAGCCGGTTTTCGGCTAGAATAACCGGCAGTGTTCCGGGTCGGTGTCGCCTCGCTCCTGTGTGTGCTCGCGCTCTGCAGTCCTGCCGCCGCCGTCGACCCCCTCCAGCCGCCGCGATTCAGCGCCGAAGCGGTCCTGCTCCTCGATCCCGAGGGCCGGGTGATCTTCGCCAAGAACGCGGAGAACGAGCGCGCGCCCGCCAGTCTGGTCAAGCTGATGACGCTCTACCTCGCCTGCGAGGACCTCGACACAGGCCGCGTGGAGCTCGATGAGACCGTCACGGTCAGCCGTCACGCCGCGACCGTCGGGCGCTACCGCATGGGACTGCGGACTGGCGAGGAGGTGCCCCTGCGGGTGCTGCTCGAGGGGGTCGCCATCGCCTCCGCGAACGACGCGGCGAGTGCGCTCGCCGAGCGGCTCGCCGGCGACGAGCCGAGCTTCGTCGCGCGCATGAACGAAAAGGGGCGCGAGCTGGGATTGACCGGCACGCGTTTCGCCAACCCGCACGGCCTGCCGGATCCGATCCAGCGCAGCAACGCGCGCGACATGGCGACGCTGACCGGGCGGCTCATCCACGACTATCCGATGTCGCGCCCGCTGCTCGGCGGGCAGACCTTCATTTACCGCGGCCGCGTGTACACGCGACACATTCCGCTGTTCAGCGACCCCGGCGGCGTGCAGGCGCTCAAGACGGGGTTTACCCACGAGGCCGGGTACAACCTCGCGGTCTCGGCGTGGCGGGGCGGCCAGCAGTTTCTGATGATCGTACTGGGAGCTCGCACGCGGGCGCTGTCGTTCCTCGACGCCAAGAAGCTCCTGCACTACGGCTTCATGGAAACAGGTCTCGAGGTGCCGGTCGTCAAACCGACGCCCGTACGCAAGCCCGTCCGCACGCGTCGAGCGACCGCCCGGCCTGAGTAGTACCCCCGATGACGATTCGGGGCTTCGTCTTCGACGCGTACGGCACGCTTTTCGACGTGCACTCCGTCGTCGAGGCCGGCCGCCCGCTCACCGACGACCCCGTGGCGCTGTCCGTGCTCTGGCGGCAGAAGCAGCTCGAGTACACCTGGCTGCGCTCCCTGATGGGACGCTACGAAGATTTCTGGTCGGTCACGGAGGCGGCGCTGCGCTATAGCGTCAAGCGTCTGGGGCTGCGGGCGGACGAGGCTGCGCTGAGGCGGCTGATGGACGCGTATCTCACGCTGGCGTGCTTTCCCGACGTGCCGAAGGCGCTCGCCCGTCTGGCCGGCCGGCCGCGCGCGATCCTCTCGAACGGCTCGCCGCGGATGCTGGCGGCGGCCGTCGCGTCGAGCGGGCTCGGCGCCGCGCTCGACCACGTCATCTCCGTCGACCGGGTCAAGGTCTACAAGCCCGCGCCCGCCGTCTATGCGCTCGGACCCGCCACGCTCGGCGTTCCCGCCGATGAGTTGATGTTCGTGTCGTCGAACGCGTGGGACGTCGCGGGCGCCAAGGCCGCCGGGTATCGCGTGGCGTGGTGCAATCGCGCCGGCGCGCCGGAGGAGGAGCTCGGCGTGCGCGCGGATTGGGTCGTGTCGAATCTCGCGGAGCTACCGACCGAATAAACGGCGAGCGGCTCGCCGGGTGCGAGCCGCTCTGTGAGCGTGGAGGTCTGCGCGCCCTAGCGCTTGCCGAGCTTCTTGCGCTTCACGTAGGCCCAGAGCTTCTTGGTCATGACCGAGGGTCCGATCGGACCGCTGCCGAAGACGGACTCGAGCGAGTCCTTGCAGCCCTTGAAGCTGATGTGATACCCGCCGAACGCCTTCTTGGCCTTCGCCATGTCCCCTCCCTCGCTGCGAGTGGTGTGAGCCCCGCGTTCGTTCGAGCGCCCGGGGTATTACTACCACACGCACGAGGGCAACACGACAAAAAACCGATGCGCGCACGTCTCACGCCGAGGGCAAAATACCCCCTACCCCTATACCACGCTCGCCGTGCTCAGCGACGGAAGGCGGGCATCACCTCGCGCGCGAACCAGCGCAGCTGCTCCTTGAACTCCTGCGGTGGCAACCCTTCCGCCCAATGGATCATGAAATCCTCGAGCCCGGGATACTTCGCCTCGATCGACCGAATGCCGTCGATCACGTGCGACGGCGGTCCGCAGAACCACGCTTTCTGCGCGATGCCGTCGGCGAGATTCGGCACGCGTGCGGGCGCGCCGGGCGTGCCCCACGTGCGGCCCTGCTCGTCGGCGTAGCGTACGAAGCCGAACGGCGCGAACCACTTGTAGCGCTCGTCGTGCGAGGGCTCGACGCGGCGCTTGGCTTCCTCGGGCGTGTCCGCCAGATAGATGCCGGCCCCCCAAACAACGTCCTCACCGAGCTGCTTGCGCCGACCGTACTTCGCGCAGGCGTCCCGGTAGGCCTTGATGACGTCGTCGAGGATCTTCTCGCCGTTCAGCGTCACCATGGCCTTGAAGTCCTTCGAGGCCATGTAGTCGATCGACTTGCTGCTCGCGATCGGCATCCAGACCTCGACCGGCAGGTACTTCGGCCGCGGCACACAGGTGATCTCGCGGAGCTGGTAGCCGCGATACTCCACCGGCGGTGGGACGTCGTAGGCCTTGCCATGATGACTGAAGGACTCCTCGTTGAAGCACTTCAGCATCAGGTCGACCTGCTCCTCGAAGAGCTCACGATTGGCGGCCTGGTCGATGACGGGCGCGCCGAACGACTCGACCTCGCGCGAGTGATAGCCGCGCCCGACACCCATGATCACGCGGCCGTCGGTCACGATGTCGGCCATGGCATAGTCCTCGGCCATGCGGATCGGGTGCCACATGGGGAGCACGTTGAACGCGCAGCCGAGCTTGAGCCGCTTGGTCTGCGTGGCCAGCCACAGCGAGAGCTGGATCAGGTTCGGGAAGCACTCGTAGCCCTCGTGCTGGAAGTGGTGCTCGGCCGTCCACAGCGCGTAGTAGCCGAGCGCGTCCATCTCCTGCGCGATGTCCTTCGCAGTCCAGAACACCTCAGCGAAGCGGTCGTTCGTATAGCGGCGGGCGTCGGCAGGTGTGCCCGACAGTCCGATGTTCTCGAGCTCGATCTGACCGACGTACAGGGAGTGAAATCGCTTGATCATCGAGCGGTCCATCCTCCATCGACGACGAGTGTGTGTCCGGTCACGTACGAGGCCGCTTCGCCGGCGAGAAACACCGCGCACGCGGCGATCTCGTCGATCGTGCCGCGGCGCTCGGCGGGCGTGATCGCTTTGACGGCGGTATCGTCTCCGCCCACACCGCGCATGACGGGCGCGTCGCCGCCGAGAATGCGCACGGTGTTGGCGCGCAGTCCGGTCTGCACGGCGCCGGGGCCGATCGCGTTGACGGTGATCCCTTGCGCTGCGTGGGTGATCGCGAGCTGCCGCGTGAGGCCGACGACCCCGTGCTTGGACGCGGTGTATGCGGGCCCGCCGCCCGAGCCGACGACGCCGGCCACCGACGCGATATTGATGATGCGCCCGCGCCTCGCCGCGACCATGTCGACGAGCGCGCGCTTGCAGGCGTAGAACGTGCCGCTGAGATTGATCGCGATCACGCGCTCCCACACCGTCGGCGTGAGCTCGTCCACCGGCGCGTAGCCGTCGAGGATGCCGGCAGCGTTGACGAGAATCCCGAGCGGCCCGAGCTCGCGCACGGCGCCGCCGATCGCGGCGTCGACGTCGCCCCAGCGGCTGACGTCGGCCTGGATGAACGTCGCGCGGCCGCCGCCGCTGGTGATCGCCGCCGCCGTCTCCTTACCGCCTTCAGGCAGCAGATCGACGACGGCCACGGGCGCGCCCGCCTTCGCCAGCGCGGTGGCGATACCGCGACCAAGACCCGAGCCGCCGCCGGTGACGACGGCGCAGCCGGCAACGAGTGCGCTCACGCGAAGGTCCTGGTTTTCATGTAGTTCCGGATCATACCACCGCGCTTGACCGGCCTCCCGGCGGCGGCTACGCTCGCCCGGTCCGCTCGTCCCAGCACGCGTCGAAGAAGAGGTGGGAGTGGAGCAGCCCGTCAGTCCTCGGAGCCGGAACCGGACGCCGCCCGCAACCGATCTCAGCGCCGTGCTGAGCGCGATTGCGAAGACGGCCGCACAGCTCTGCGAGGCCCGCGACTCGCTGATCTTCCTCGTCGACGGCGATCAACCACGTCTGGTGGCAAAGCATGGCCCGATTCCCCAGCCGCAGCGTCCCGGCGGCCCGCCCCCCATCAGCCGTCAAACTCCGCTCGGTCGAGCCCTTCTCACCCGACGCGCCGTCCACGTCCGCGACGTGAAAAGCGCCGCGTCGAGGCGCGACTTTCCAGCAATCGCCGACATGGTTCGGGCGCTGCCCGTGCGCACCGTTCTGGCGATGCCGATGTTCCGCGACGGCGCGCCGCTGGGCGGGATTGTCATTCGCAGAACGCGCGTCCAGCCGTTCACCGCCAAGCAGATCGCACTGCTGAAGACGTTCGCCGATCAGGCGGCGATCGCCATCGAGAACGCGCGGCTGTCCACGGAGCTCGAGACCCGCAACCGCGCGCTGGCCGAGAGCCTGGAACAGCAGACGGCGACCAGCGAAATCCTGCGAGTGATCGCGCGGTCTCCGGCGGATGTCCAGCCGGTTTTCGACGCCATCGTCCGCAGCGCGGTGCGCCTGTGTGGCGCGGCATATGGTGGCGTGTATCGGTTCGACGGCGAATTGATTCACTCCGTGGCCCATGATGGCTTCACGCCCGAACAACTCGACCACTGGCGCAGCAGCTGGCCGCGGCCGATCACCGGGAGCGGTCCGACTCCGCAGGCGATCAGATCCCGGTCGGTCGTTCGGATCGCCGACGTGGAAGCGGATTCGGGTTTTGAGCTTCCCCCCGAAATGCGGGCGAATCTGCGCGCACGCGGCGCTCGAAGCATTCTGACCGTCCCCATGTTCCGCCAGGATCAGGTGATCGGCGCTATTAGCCTGGCGCACCGGACGGTCGACGCGTTTCCCGAGGCGCATGTCGAGCTGCTCAGGACCTTCACGGACCAAGCGGTCATCGCCATCGAAAACGCGCGGCTGTTCACGGAGCTCCAGGCGCGCAACCAGGATCTCACGACGGCCCTGGACCAGCAGACGGCCACCGCGGATATTCTCCGGATCATCAGCCGCTCGTACATGGATGTGCGACCCGTGTTCCAGGCGATCGTCGATAGCGCGAGCCGATTGCTGCGGGGACATTCCGCTGTCCTCAGTCGGATCGTCGAAGACCAGATCGAGCTCGCCGCGTACACGCATACGGACGCTGCGGGCGACGCGCTTCTCGAGTCATTCTTCCCGGTACCGCTGCATCCGAGCGAGTCTGAGCCGCGGCCGATTCGCGATCGCGTGATCGGGCAGCGAGCCCCATACAACGTCGCCGACGTTGAGACAGATCCCCGCGTCGGCGAACGAGGCCGCGCCGGCGCCCGGGCTCGCGGTTACCGAAGCCAGCTCGTCGTGCCGATGCTGCGCGATGGCGAGCCGATCGGTACGATTGCGGTGACGCGTCGCGAGCCCGGAGCATTCACCGACGACGAGACCGCGCTGCTCCAGACCTTTGCCGACCAGGCCGTCATCGCGGTGGAAAACGTCCGGTTGTTCACCGAGCTCCAGGCGCGCAACGCGGCGTTGGCCGAAGCGCTCGAACAGCAAACGGCCACCAGCGAAATCCTGCGCGTCATCTCCTCCTCGCCGACGGACGTGCAGCCGGTACTCGACGCGGTGGCCGAGGCGGCCGCGCGGCTGTGTAGCGCCGACGATGCTGTCATCCGTCGTGTCGACGGCGACATGCTTCGGCTCTGGGCCCATCACGGCGACATTCCGGTGCCGCAGCAGGACATGCCATTGACACCGGCCTTGGCGATCGGTTCGGCCGTGCTGGAGAAACGAACGGTCCACGTCCACGACGTCACAGAACTGGTGCAGAACGTTGAACACGTCGAGCTTCGCGCGTTTCTGCAGCAGATCGTACGTGCACGTACGGTCCTGGCGGCGCCTCTGGTCCGCGACGATGTGTCGATCGGCGTCATCTTCATCCGCCGCATGGAGGTGCGTCCGTTCACCGACAAGCAGATCCAGCTCCTGCAGACGTTCGCCGATCAGGCCGTTATCGCCATCGAGAACGTGCGCCTGTTCAAAGAGCTCCAGGCTCGCAATCGCGAGCTGATGGAGACGCTGGCCCGAGAGACGGCGACCGGCGATGTGCTGCGCGCCATCAGCCGGGCTCAGACGGATGCCCAGCCGGTGTTCGACATCATCGCCGAAAGCGCCCAGCGCCTCTGCGGGGCCGGCTACGGCCAGGTGGCGCTGTACGACGGTGCATTACTGCATATGACCGCATTCCACAACGTGATCCCCGAGGGCGTGGAGGCGCTGCGCCGGCGGTTCCCCGCCCCGGCTGATGGGGGCTCGGCGATGGGGCGGGCACTGCAGACGCGGTCGGTCGTGGAGATCCCCGACGTCGGCAATGACCCGACTTATGCATTCAAGAACGAGCTGCAGACCATGGGGTTCCAGAGCCTGCTCGTTGTTCCGATGCTGCGCAACGACGAGCCGATCGGAGCCATCGCGGTCGGACGGCGCGAGCGCGGCGCGTTTCCGAACCCGCAGGTGGAGCTGCTCAAGACGTTCGCTAATCAGGCGGTCATCGCGATCGAAAACGTCCGCCTGTTCAAGGAGCTCGAGGCGCGGACCGAGGACCTGAGTCGCTCGGTGGATGAGCTTCGGGCGCTCGGCGAGGTCGGTCAGGCGATCAGCTCCACCCTGGACCTGCGAACCGTGTTGAGCACCATCGTCGGCCGGGCCACGCAGCTGTCGGGGACGGATGCCGGCGTGATCTACGAGTACGACGAGCAACGTGAGGTATTCGTGCCGCGCGCCGTGGAGCATCTCGAAGCCGAGATCGTCGAAACCATGCTCGCCACGCCAGTACGAAAAGGCGAGGGCGCGACGGGACGGCTGGCGGACGACATGACGCCGATCCAGGTCCCCGACGTCATGCACGCGCCGGTGGAGAGCCGAGTACGTGGCGCGCTCGTGCGTGCGGGATACCGGGCTCTTCTCGCCGTGCCGCTCGTCCGCGAGGATCGCCTGATCGGCGGCCTCACCGTCATCCGCAAATCCGTCGGCAAGTTCTCCCCGGAAATCATCGAACTGCTCACGACGTTCGCCGCGCAATCGGCGATCGCCATCCACAACGCGCGGCTGTTCCGTGAGCTCGAGGCCAAGGGCCGCGAGCTCGAGACGGCCAGCCGCCACAAGTCGCAGTTCCTGGCCAACATGTCGCACGAGCTGCGGACACCGATGAACGCGATCATCGGCTACACCGAGCTGATCGCCGACGGGATCTACGGCAGCGTGCCGGACCCGATGCGGGACGTGCTGACGCGCGTCGATGCCAGCGGCCGTCACCTGCTCGGCCTCATCAACGACGTGCTGGATCTCTCCAAGATCGAGGCCGGTCAGCTCACGCTGACGCTCGCCGAGTACTCGATGAAGGAAGTGACCGACGCCGTGGTGGCGGCGGTAGAGGCGCTAGCGACCGAAAAGAGCTTGCGCCTGGTCGTCGACATGGCGCCCGATCTTCCCACCGGCCGCGGGGACCAGCGCCGACTCGCGCAGGTGTTGCTGAACCTCGTCGGCAACGCGATCAAGTTCACCGAAAAGGGGCAGGTCACGATCCGCGTCGGCGCCGCGGCCGAGCTGTTCACGATGGCCGTCAGCGACACCGGGCCTGGCATCGCGGTCGCCGACCAGGAGCGGATCTTCGAAGAGTTTCAGCAGGCGGACACCTCCACGACGCGCCCGAAGGGCGGCACCGGCCTCGGGCTGGCCATCGCGCGACGCATCGTCGCGCTCCACGGCGGCCGGATCTGGGTCGAATCGGTCCCGGGTGAGGGCGCCACGTTCCGCTTCACGATGCCGATCCGCGTCGACCAGCAGGCCGTCCTGCGCACGGCAGCGTCGTGATGGCGTCCCGCACGATCCTGGTCGTCGATGATCATGAAGACAATCGACGCATCCTGCGCGATCTGCTGCGCACCGCCGGCTACGAGATCGTCGAGGCCACTACCGGCGAGGACGGTGTGGCGGCGGCCAAGGCACGGGTGCCGGATCTGATTCTCATGGACATTCAGCTGCCCGGCATCGACGGCTACGAAGCAACGCGGCGGATCAAAGCCGACGAGGCGCTGCGCCGCATTCCGCTCATCGTCGTCACGTCGTATGCGCTGAGCGGCGACGACGCCAAGGCCCTCGCGGCGGGCGCCGACGCGTACGTCGCCAAGCCGTTCAGCCCGCGCGCGATGCTCGCGAAGGTGCGCGAGTACCTGCCCGCCTGAGCCGTTGTGTTGTCGCGCTCCGACGCGCGGCGTATACTCGCCGCCGTTCGGGCCCGCCGAGCGGTTCGCCCGTGCGCGTCACTCAACGAGGAGGACACGATGCAGCAGACCCGCCGTGAGTTCTTGAAAACCACCACGCTCGCCGCTGGCACCACGTCGCTCGTCGGCGCGCCCCTCGTCGCTCGCGCGCAGGGGTCGAAGCTGGTCGTGTGGTGGAACAAGGGCTACTACCCCGAAGAAGACGCCGCGATGCAAAAGATCGTCGCGGACTTCCAGAACAAGGCCAAGACCG
>JBKOZH010000342.1:0-9720 GCA_046725765.1 Candidatus Methylomirabilota bacterium
GACCAGGGCTGATTTCTTGGTGGTAAGTAGTCCGCGGACGCGGTCGTGCGTGCGGTCGAGGATCGCGCGCACCTCTTCGTCGATGGTGCGGGCGGTTGCCTCGCTGAAGTCGCGCTCGCCTCCGAGCCCGTTGGCTTTCAGGAAGAGCGGCGTGCGCTCGCCGTAGGTGGCGAGGCCCACGCGCTCGGACATCCCGTACTTCGTCACCATAAGACGCGCCAACTCGGTCGCGCGTTCCAGGTCGTTGTGGGCGCCGGTCGAGACCTCGCCGTACACGAGCTCCTCGGCCACGCGCCCGCCCAGAAGCACCGCGATGCGATCTTCGAGTTCGCCGCGCGTCAGCAGGAAGCGGTCCTCGGTCGGCAGCTGGTACGTCATCCCGAGGGCGGCGATGCCGCGCGGGATGATCGTCACCTTGTGCACGGGGTCGGCGTGCGCCACCGAGGCGGCGACAAAGGCGTGTCCCATCTCGTGGTGCGCGACGATGTCGCGCTCCTTTTCCGAGAGCACGCGGCTGCGCTTCTCCAGTCCCGCGACGACGCGGTCGATGGCTTCCTCGAAATCGGCCATCTCGACGGCGTTCTTTTCCTTGCGCGCGGCCAGCAGCGCCGCCTCGTTGACGATGTTCGCCAGGTCGGCGCCGGCGAAGCCCGGCGTGCGAGCGGCGATCACCGCGAGCTCCACGTTGGGCGCCAGCACGACTGCGCGGGCGTGCAGGCGCAGGATGGCCTCGCGACCGCGCACGTCCGGCTTGTCCACGACGACCTGACGATCGAAGCGGCCGGGGCGCAGCAGGGCCTGGTCCAGGACCTCCGGGCGGTTGGTGGCGGCCATGATGATGACGCCCTTGGAGGAGTCGAAGCCGTCCATCTCGGCCAGCAGCTGGTTCAGCGTCTGCTCGCGCTCGTCGTGGCCGCCGACGAAGCCGGTCGCCCCGGCGCGCGACTTTCCGATGGCGTCGAGCTCGTCGATGAAGATGATGCAGGGCGCCTTGTCCTTGGCCTGCTCGAACAGATCGCGCACGCGCGCGGCGCCGACGCCGACGAACATCTCGACGAACTCCGAGCCCGACAGGGTGAAGAAGGGCACGTCCGCCTCACCCGCGACCGCGCGCGCCAGCAGCGTCTTGCCGGTGCCGGGCGGCCCGACGACCAGCACGCCCTTGGGAATGCGGCCACCCAGACGCTGGTACTTGCGCGGGTTTTTCAGGAAATCGACGATCTCCACGAGCTCGGCCTTGGCCTCGTCCACGCCGGCGACGTCCGCAAACGTGGTCTTGAGCTCCTTGCGGTCGAAGATCTTGTGCTTGCTGCGCCCGAACGACAGTGCCTGCGTCGGTCCGCCGCCCACGCGGCGCATGAGGAACATCCAGATTCCGACCATGACCGCGAGCGGGATGACCCAGCCGAACAGCAAGTCTTTCCAGAACGTCGTCTCGATCCGCCCGGCGAACTCGACGTTGTGTGCGCGCAGCTCCTGTACGAGCTGCTGATCGTCCACGAGCGGAATGCGCGTCGTGACGAACACGCGCGTCTCTTCCTCGCTGCCCAGCATCCGCCGGAGGCGGTCCCCCGGGGCGTGCGGCGGCGACGGCAAGGCGCCGGGTTTCGCGATCCCGCGGATCTCGCGCTCGGTCACCGCCACCTTCTCGATCTGGTCGGCCTTGAGCAGCTCGAGGAACTTCGAGATCGGGATCTCGATCGTGCGCGGCGAGAGGAGCCAACTCTGTAAGAACGACAGGACGATGACCGCCACGAGCAGGTAGGCGAGGGAAAACTGGATGCGCTGGGACATCCGCGGCTTCATCGGGCTTCCCGCTCGTCATGGTAAGCGCCGGGATAGGGTGTGTCAAACCGCTGGGGGTACATTTCGCTTGACACTCCAACCAGTTGGCCATACAACATGCCTCGACGCTCATGTGACTTCGGGAACAAGCACGTCTTTCGAGAGGGTTTTCCCATCGTGACCTTTGCGCGACGTGCCGTCTGGCTGCTCGTTTTCTGCGGCCTCGCGCTCACCGTGCTCGCGGCGCTTCCCGTCGACGCGCAAACGGCTGCCGCCGGCGCGTCGAAGGATCCGGCGTACCGCGCGTTCCCGTATTTCGGCTCGCGCCTGGCCGTGTGGGCGGTGGCGCAGCTGCATCTCAACTTCGCGGCCTTCATCCTCGGTGTGCCGATCTTCGCGGTAATCATCGAGGCGATCGGCTGGCGGACGGGCGATGCACGCTACGACTGGCTCTCGCACGAGCTGGTCAAGCTCACGTTCGCGGCGTTCTCAACGACGGCGCTGCTCGGGGCCCTGCTGCTGTTTCTGTTCGTCGGCTATTACCCGAAGTTTTGGACGTACATGACGTCGATTTTCTTCCCGACGTACTGGGTCTACGCGCTGCTGTTCTTCGCCGAGACCTTCACCGTCTACCTCTGGTATTACGGCTGGAACTGGCTGTCCGGTTCTCGCAAGTGGATCCACGTCGGCCTGGGAGTCCTGAGCAACCTCTTCGGCACCGCGATCCTCTTCGTCGCCAACTCGTGGGTCACCTTCATGATCTCCCCCGCCGGCATCGATGAGTCGGGCGCGCTCAAGGGGGGTGTGTGGGCCGCCATCAACAACTTCACGTGGATGCCGATCAACATCCACCGGCTCATTGCGAACATCGTGTTCGGAGGAACCATTTGCGCCGCCTATGCCGCCTTTCGATTCCTGGGCGCCAAGACCGCCGAGGAACGGGCTCGGTACGACTGGATGGGTTACGTCGGTAACTTCATCGCACTGGCGGCCTTCATCGTCCTGCCGTTCGCCGGCTACTGGCTCGGCCGCGAGATCTACGCCTTCAACCAGACGATGGGCATCACGATGATGGGCGGCTTCATGTCGTGGCTGTGGATCATCCAGGCCATCCTCATCGGCGTCCTCTTCCTCGGCAGCAACTACTATTTGTGGCTCGGCATGGAGCGCATCCCCGGCTCCGAGCGCTACCGCAAGTACGTTCCGCCGATGCTCATCATCCTCACGATCGGCTTCATGATCTGGGCGACGCCGCGCTCGATGGTGGTCACGCTGGACGAGGCCCGCGCGATGGGCGGCACCCACCACCCGTTCCTGGGCTTCTTCGGCGTCATGTCGGCGAAGAATACCGTCGTCAACCTCATGATCCTGACGACGTTCCTGTCGTTCGTGCTCTACCGCCGCGCCAACAAGATTCCGACGAAGCCGTGGGTGAAGACGGGCATGACCATCCAGTGGGCGGCGTTTGCCGCCGCGGCCGCGGTCGTCGTCTTCTACGGCGTCTACGGATACTTCGTCGAGTCGATCGTGCGCATCGGCTTCTCGGTGTACCAGGTGCTCGCGGTCCTCGCCGCGATCGTGCTGGTGATGGCCATCGACATCCCGATGTTCAAGGGCGCCCGCACGACCGGTCAGATCCGGTGGGGCACGATCGCGCCCCACTCGCAGTACGTGCTGATCTTGCTGGCGGTCACCTTCACGTGGCTGATGGGCCTGATGGGCTTCGCGCGCTCCGGCATCCGCCAGCACTGGCACGTCTACGGCGTGCTGCGTGACACGTCGGTGGACGCCGTGACGCCCGCGCTCGGCTACGCCGCCAACGTCATCACCCTGGTGACGCTCGGCTTCTTCGCGCTCGTTCTGTTCATCTTCTGGCTCGGGGGGCTCGGCGAGCGGGGCGGCGCCGAGGCCCACGGCCATGCGGCGCCGGTCATCGCCGGTGGCCGCGACGACGCGCGCTGATGCGCGTGCCCATCGTCCTGCGCGTCGGTATCTTTGCGATCCTCGTCATGGGCTCCTACTCGATGTTCGCGAACTCCATTCCGCAGATCGAGTCCAAGCCGCCGCAAGAGCTGTCGCTCGAGGGCGGCAACGTCACGCCGGCGCAGCTGATCAAGGCGGGCGAAGAGATCTACAAGACCAAGGGCACGTGCGAGATCTGCCACCGGATTGGGCAGAAGGGAACGCGTGCCCCGGACCTGGCGGGCGTCGGCGCGCGTGCCGCCAAGACGAAACCGGGAATGAGCGCCAAGGCCTACATCATCGAGTCACTGCTGCATCCCAGCGCGTATGTCGTCGAGGGCTACCCGCCGATCATGCCGACGGTCGACAAGCCGCCGATCGCGCTCAACCGGTCCGAGGTGTGGGCGCTGACGGCGTTTCTCGAGTCTCAGGGCGGCACCGTCGACGTCACGCTGAACGACATTCCGGCGACGGTTGGGGCGGCCGCCGCCGGCGGCGCCGCCGCGGCCGAGGTGAAGATCCCCGGCGATCCCAAGGCGGGGGAGGCCGTGTTTCAGGGCAAAGGCACGTGCATCGCCTGCCACAAGGCCGGCAAGATCGGCGCCTCGCCGGTCGGTCCGGATCTCTCGCAGATCGCCAAGATCCAGACGCCCGACTACATCATGAAGAAGATCATCGATCCCAAGGGCGCCGGGACGGTCGCCAACTACCCGGCCGGCGTGATGCCGCAGGATTTCGGTGCGCGGCTCACGTCGAAGGAGTACGTCGACCTCGTGGCCTTCCTCCTCACGCTCAAGTGAGCCGATGAGCTTCCTGCGCTCGCGGTTCGTGCAAGCCGTGCTGGTGCTCGTGCTGGCGTTCGTGATCCTGCGCTTCGGCATCCGGCCGCCCGCGCCGTGGAGCGTCCTCACGCTCTACATGGCGATCATCTTCATGGCCCTGATGGTGTTCGTGTCCTCGGACCGCGACTCGTGGCGCAACTTCATCTCGCCGATCTGGACGACGCTCGTGCGGCCTGAGCGCCGCGTGCTGCGCACGGCGCTCGTCATCGTGATCCCGCTGCTCATCGGCTACTACGCGTACACGCAGGCGGCGGCCAAGCCGCAGGCACCGCCCGAGCTGCGCGCGGTGCACCCGGCGCCGCCCGCGTCAATCCAGTTCCGGGGCAAGGAGTTCAACATCTCGGGCGCGGACAATCCGCTCCGCAAGGACGCGGCGCGGTTCAAGGAGTACACGGCCAAAGGCGGCGAGATCTACATCCGCAACTGCATGTACTGTCACGGCGACAATCTCGACGGCAAAGGCCACTTCGCGCCGGGCTTCAATCCACCGCCCGCGAACTTCCAGGATCCCGGCACGATCGCGATGCTGCAGGAAGCCTATCTGTTCTGGCGGATCGCGAAGGGCGGCCCGGGGCTGCCGAAGGAATCGACGCCGTGGAACTCGGTCATGCCGGCGTGGGAAGACCGCCTGACCGAGGAGCAGATCTGGCAAGTCATCATGTACCTCTACGACGCGACGGGACAGCATCCGCGACGCTGGGAGGCGGGCGAAGGTGGCGGTCATTAACTTGGGGGACCCCTACGGCTTCCCCCAAACCCCCTCTTCGCGGGGGGTCGATCGAGCGTTCCGCTCGATCGCGATTGCATCCTTGCTTCTGTCCGCGGCCGCCGCGGCGCCCGGACTCGTGGCGGCGCAGGACGCGAATGCGGGCAAAGCCGTCTACGAGCGTAAGTGCCTGCTCTGCCACGGCGACAAGGGCGACGGCAAAGGGCCCGCCGCCGAGCTGCTCCTGCCCAAGCCGCGCGACTTCACGAAGGGCATCTACAAGATCCGCTCGACGGCGAACAAGACGCCGACCGACCAGGACCTGTTGCGCATCGTGACCGAGGGCATGCCGGGGACCTCCATGCCCGCGTGGGAGGTTCTCCCAGAGAGGGATCGGCGCAACGTCGTCGCCTACATCAAGACGTTCGCGGCCGATGCCTTCAAGGAGCCGCCCAAGAAGCTCGACCTGCCGAAGGAGGTGTCCTCCTCCGAGGCGTCGATCAAGCGCGGCAAGGAGATGTTCGAAGCCATCGAATGCCACAAATGCCACGGCGTCGACGGACGCGCCGACGGTCCCTCGCGCCCCGAGCTCAAGGACGAGTGGGGCCACCCGGTGGCGCCGGCGAATCTCGCCAAGCGCTGGAACTTCCGCGGCGGCCGCTCGCGCACGGAGATCGCCACGCGCCTCGCCAACGGCGTGCTCGGCACGCCGATGCCGGCGTTCCTCGACTCCGTGGAGAAGCCCGAGGACATCTGGCACCTGACGAACTACATCGTCTCGCTCGGACCCGACTCGCCGCAGCCGGCGACGCTCGTGACGGTGAGCGCGGTGAAGGACGCGATCCCCGACGATCCGGCCGCGGACTTCTGGAAGAAGATCGCGCCCAACAACATCCTGCTCGAGGGGCAGGTGATCGTCGACCCACGCAACTTCAACCCCGCGATCGACCTCGTCAGCGTGCGTGCCGTCTACAACGACAAGGAGATCGCGTTCCATCTGACGTGGGACGACCCGAGCGAGACGACGAAAGGCGACGGCAAGGCCACGTTCCCCGACGCGATCTCGCTGCAGTTCGCGCCGCAGCAGCCAACGGGAACCGAGCGGCCGTACTTCCTGATGGGTGACGCCAACGAGGGCGTGTACCTGCTGCGCTGGGAGGCGGGGAAGGGCGTCAGCGAGGTCAGCGCGAACGGGCCGACGAAGCTGAGCGCGATTGCCGGCGGCGAGACGGCCGGCAAAGCGGTGTTCAAGAACGGGCAGTACACGCTCGTGATGAAGCGTCCGCTCACCGCCGCCGGCGAGCAGCGTCCGAGCTTCCGCCCGGGCGTCTTCACGCCCGTCGCATTCCAGGCGTGGGAGGGCGGCGCGGGGGAGAGCGGCCCCAAGATGTCGCTGACGTCGTGGTACTATCTGCGGCTGGAGGAGCCGCAGTCGAATCGCAGGTTCTTCATTCCTCCCGCTGTCGCTCTTCTCACGTTCGCTGTGCTGGGGATGATCGTGCGCGCGGCGCGGAGCCGCGCCGTTCAATAGAAACCCAAGAACGATTCGGAACGCAGGAGGACGATCCATGCGAAAGACGTTCGTGGCGCTGACAGCAATGGCGCTCGTCGGCAGCGCGGTGATGCTCGCGGCGGGGCCGCGACTCGCGGGCGCGCAGGGCGGTGGGACCGTCGAAGTCGAGGTGAAGTACAACGGCCAGCCCGTCGTGGAAAAGCTGAAAGTGAACAAGGACACCGAGAAGTGCGGACAGGAGACGACGGTCGAGAAAGTCGTCGTCGGCAGCAACAAGGGCCTCGCCAACGCGGTGGCGTCGGCGCCCAATGCCAAGGGTGCGAAAGCGGTGAAGGGCGTGGTCGATCAGCACGGTTGCAAGTTCAATCCGCACGTCGTGCTGATGACGCCGGGCGAGATCGAGATCAAGAACTCCGACGACATCCTGCACAACATCCACACCTATTCGACGGCGAACGCCGCCATCAACAAGGCGCAGCCGAAGTTCAAGAAGACGATGACCGAGAAGTTCGACAAGCCCGAGATGATCAAGCTCACGTGCGACGTCCACTCGTGGATGCTCGGCTGGGTGGCCGTGGTTCCGGGCGTCGCTGCCGTGACCGACAACAACGGCGTCGCCAAGCTCGAGAACGTGCCGGCCGGCAAGCAGAAGATCGAGGTCTGGCACGAGACGCTGGGTAAGCAGGACAAAGAAGTCGACGTCAAGGCCGGGCAGACGACGAAAGTCAGCTTCGAGATGAAAGGCAAGTAAGGAGAGCCGATGCTCGACTGGTGGCTGCCGGAAAACGTCTCGACGTACGGCCGTGACATCGACTGGCTGTTTCACCTGATCTACGCGATCACGGGCGTCACCTTCATCCTCGTGGCGGTGGCGCTCATCGCCTTCTTGATCATGTACCGCGACCGGCCGGGGCGCCGGGCGCGGTACACACACGGCAACACGACGCTGGAGATCGTGTGGACCATCGTGCCCGCGCTGATCCTCGTCGTGCTCACGGCGCTCTCGGCACCGGCGTGGTCGAAGATCAAGATGTCGGCGCCGCCGAGCGACTTCGTCGTACAGGTTCACGCCAAGCAGTTCAACTGGCAGGTCAAGCATCCGAACTCCGAGAAGGTCTTCCTCGATGAGATGCACGTGCCGGTCAACAAGGTCGTCCACGTGAACCTTACGTCGCAGGACGTCATCCATAGCTTCTTCGTGCCGCAGTTCCGTATCAAGCAGGACGCCGTCCCCGGGCGCTCGATTCTCGCGTGGTTCGAGGTGACGAAGCCGGGCAAGTACGAATGGCCGTGCGCCGAGCTGTGCGGCTTCGGCCACTCGGGCATGCGCGGCTGGATCTACGTGCACTCCGCCGAGGACTACAAGAAGTGGGCGGCTGAGAACCTCAGGGCGGACGCCAACCCTGCCGCCGACACGAAAGTGGCCGACGCCGGGAAGCCCGCCGAGCAGCCGACGGGAGGAAAAGCGAAGAAATGAGCGCTCACGCCGCGACTGCGCACACCGCGCACGAGCATCACGACACCGGCTTCGTGCGCACGTACGTGTTCTCGACCGATCACAAAATGATCGCGCGTCAGTTCCTGTTCATGGGCCTGCTCATGATGGTCCTCGGTGGTCTGCTGGCCCTGATCGTCCGCTGGCAGCTGGCCTGGCCGGAGACCGCGGTGCCGGGCCTCGGCATGATCCTCAAGGAGACCGGCGGCATCCTCGAGCCGTCCACCTACAACATGGCGTTCACGATGCACGCCACGATCATGATTTTCTTCGTGATCATGCCGATCCTCGCGGGCGCGTTCGGGAACTTCTGCATCCCGCTCATGATCGGGGCCCGTGACATGGCGTTCCCGACGCTCAACATGCTCTCGTTCTGGGTCACGTTCAGCGCGGGCATCATCATGCTGTGCGGCTTCTTCGTCGAGGGCGGCCACGCCGCCGCCGGCTGGACGTCGTACGCGCCGCTGTCCGCCGTTCCGCAGTTCACCGGCGTGAACTGGGGCCAGAACCTCTGGTGCATCAGCCTGTTCGTGATGGGCATCGGGTCGATGATGGGCTCGATCAACTACATCACCACGATCATCAACATGCGCGCGCCCGGCATGACGCTGTTCCGGATGCCGCTCGTGGTGTGGTCGCTGTTCATCACGGCGATCCTGCTCCTGCTCGCGCTGCCCGTGCTGACCTCGGCGGTCGCCATGCTGCTCTTCGACCGTACGCTCGGGACCTCCTGGTTCGCGCCGTCGGGCGGCGGCGAGCCGCTGCTCTGGCAGCACCTGTTCTGGTACTTCGGACATCCGGAGGTCTACATCCTGATCCTGCCCGCGATGGGGATCGCCTCCGAGATCCTGCCGGTGTTCTCGCGCAAGCCGATCTTCGGCTATCACGCCATGGCGTTCTCGATGATCGCCATCGCGTTCCTATCCTGGATCGTCTACGGCCACCACATGTTCGTGTCGGGCATGAGCCCCTCGCTCGGGATGGCCTTCACGGTGACGACGATGATCATCGCCGTGCCGTCGGCCATCAAGACGTTCAACTGGCTCGGCACGCTCTGGGGCGGGCGGCTGCAGTTCAAGGTGCCGATGCTGTTCGCCGTCGGCTTCGTGTCGATGTTCGTCATCGGCGGCCTCAGCGGCATCTTCATGGCGAGTACGCCGGTCGACATCTACATCCAGGACACGTACTTCATCGTCGCCCACATTCACTACGTCGTCTTCGGCGGCTCGATCTTCGGCGCCTTCGCCGGCATCTACTTCTGGTTCCCGAAGATGTTCGGACGCATGCTGAACCCGGCGCTCGGCCACGTGCACTTCTGGGGCACGCTGATCTTCTTCAACTGGGTGTTCTTCCCGATGCACATCATCGGCGTGGGCGGCCAGATGCGGCGGATCTACAACCCCATGCAATACGAGTT
>JBKOZH010000323.1:0-31218 GCA_046725765.1 Candidatus Methylomirabilota bacterium
GGCACAGCGTGCTGCCGGATCGTCGCGCGACGGCCGACGCGCTCAGCGCGGCCGACGTCGTCCTCGCGGTCGGTACCAAGCTCGGTCACCGCTCGCTCGAAAAGCTCGGCGTGACGCTCGGCGCGGGACAGATGCTCGTCCATCTCGATATCGATCCAAGCGTCATCGGCCGCGCCTTCAAGGCCGAGATCGCGCTGATCGGCGACGCCCGCGACGGCCTCGCGCGGCTGCTCGAGGCGCTCGGCGCCGGGGAGCATGCCGCGGCATGGGACCGCGCGTGGCTCGCGCGGCTGCGCGCCGACGCTGGACCGCGCTTCACCGCCGACGTTGCGGACACGATCGCGGCGTTGCGCGGAGCGCTGCCCGATGACGCCATCGTCGTCAACGACCAGACGGGGCTGACTTACTGGATGGAGCACCGGTTCCCGGTCTATGCGCCGCGCACGTTTCTCTATCCGACCGGGTCGGCGGTGCTCGGCTACGCGGTGCCGGCGGCGATCGGCGCGAAGCTCGCGCGGCCCGAGCGCGCGGTGGTGGCGGTCGCCGGCGACGGCGGCTTCATGTTCTCGGTGGCCGAGCTGGCGACGGCGGTGAAGTACCGCCTGCCGATCGTCTTCCTCGTCGTCAACGACGACCGGTACGGCGCCATCAAGTATCTGCAGACGCGGATGTACGAGGGCCGCTGGGGCGAGACCGACCTGACCAACCCCGACTTTCCCGCGCTCGCGCGCGCGTTCGGTGCGCACGGCGAGCGCCTGCCCGGCGTGGGGGCCCTGCCGGCGGCCGTCGGCCGGGCGCTGACCGCCGACCGACCGACGCTACTCGAGCTCAGGATGACGATCGAGCCGCCCTGGGAGATGTGAGGGGCCCGGCTGGCTCCAAACTGATCAGCCGGATGCTCGCTGGTCAGCCCCACGCCGCCCGGATTCTCTCGAAACGCGCGTCCTCGCAGACCTTTCGGCCCGGCATCCCCGTTGCTCAACACGAGGGCCGGGAGGGACAGCCCGTGAGCGTGTTCAGCCGACGCCCGCACGCGCCAACGCTGCGCCCGGCCTCCGCGACGCGGCCGGCGATCGTGCAACAGCCCCTGCGCCCGGCCGGTTTGCGAGCGCGGGCGGTGATCGCCACGGGGAAATCGCCCTCGGCCCGGCGGTTCGGCGAGCTGCTCGTCGCTGACAAGGTCATTACCCAGGACCAGCTGGACGCCGCGCTGCGCTTGCAAAGCGTGGCGCGGACGTACATGCCGCTCGGCCAGGTGCTGCTCGCCAACAAGCTGATCACCCGCAAGAAGCTCACGACGCTGCTGCACGAGTACGGGAAGCGCTCGCGCCTGGGGGCGATCCTCCTGCGCGCCGGCCACATCACGCCCGCACAGCTCGAGGAGGCGCTCGCCGCGCAGCGCCGCGCCCACGTGCCGCTGGGGAAGGCGCTGATCAGCCTCGGCTATCTCGACGAGATGACGATGAAAGACGCGCTGTGTACGCAGCTCCACGTCAACTTCTTCGACCTGGACAAGATCGCCATCGACCAGAAGCTCGCAACCGTTGTCTCCGAGCGTTACGCCACGCGCCACCTGCTCGTGCCGCTGTTCCGGGCCGACCGCGTGCTGGTCACCGCTATGGACGATCCCTGCCAAGCCGCGCTGGTCGAGGCCCTCGAGGGTCACCTTCACGTGCAGATCGAGATCGTGACGACGACGACCGCGAAGCTGAGGGCCGCCATCAAGCGGCTCTACGGCCCGCCGATCCCCCCGGACGTGGACCCGTTCGCCCGCCGTAACATTCTGATCGGCCCGATCCGGGACTTCGTGGTGGCCGAGCTGGCGGGTCGGGCGCTCCAGGGCGTCAGCGTCGTCGCCTTCTAGGGGCCGCGCCCGCGTTCGCTGAGTGACGGTTGGCCCCCGCCTAGGTTAGAATTCTGCTCGATGACACGCGTGATCGTCCTACTCGTGTGCGTCCTCGCCGTTGCCTCCTACGGTTCCCCGGTCGCCGCCGACGTCGATTACCGGCTGGTCGGTGCCTCTGGGGTGTACACGCTGGTGAACCTGCACCCCGACGAGCCGCGGCGTCGCCTTTACTCCGTGAACTATCAGCAGTCGGGGCTCATCCCGCTGTGCTCCAAGGTGAAGATCGAGTCAGTCGACAAGCGGAAGATGACCTTTCGGTTGCTCGACGGCGATCGCGAGTACGAGTACGTCTTCCACAACTCGCTGCGCGACCCGATCCCGAAACACCTCGACAAGTTGTTCGGCACGAAATGCGACCGAAACCCCGACGGCCTCACGGAACAAGACCGCAAGGGGATCCGCTCGGGCACCGTCACTACCAGCATGACCAAGCGCGGGGTGATCCTGGCCATCGGCTATCCGCCGGAGCACGCGACGCCGTCGCTCGACGCCGACGTGTGGACATACTGGAAGAACCGCTTTGGCAAGATGCAGGTCCATTTCACCAACGGCAAGGTCACGGGGATCCGAGACTAGCCGCGCATGACGGTGACGTCGCCGGCCGCGACTGCGCCCGTTGCTTCCGGCGCCGCCTCGCGTCCCACTCCCACGCCGGGGCGGCTCGCCCACGGCTGGCGCCAGCTCCGCACGGGACTGGCGTTCGTGAGCTTCGGCGTTGGGGCGATCATCGTCGCCGCGCTCGTGGTGCTGCTCGTCCCCGGCACGCCGGCGCAGCGTGAGGTCCGCACGCAGCGGATCGTCCATCGCGCGTTCGCCCTGTTCGCCTGGTGGATGGCGTGCCTCGGTCTGATACGCGTGTCGTGGATCGACGCCGAGCGTCTGCGGGGCACGGGCGCGCGGCTCTTCGTCGCCAACCATCCGACGCTGATCGACGTCGTCCTGCTGCTGGCGCGTCTGCCCCAGGCCGACTGCATCGTCAAGACCGCGGCCCGGCGCAATCCGCTCATGCGACGCATCGTCACGTCCGCCGGGTATCTCGCCAACGACGAAGGCGACGCGCTCGTGGACGCCTGCGCCCATCGCATCGCCCAGGGCCGCTCGATCGTGCTCTTTCCGGAGGGCACACGCTCGCCGGGCGACGGTTTGCGGCGCTTTCAGCGCGGGGCGGCGCACATCGCCCTCAAGAGCGGCTGTCCCATCCTGCCGATCGTGATCACGTGCCGGCCGCCCACGCTGCTGAAGGGCCAACCGTGGCACGACGTGCCCCATCGACGGGCGCAGTGGGTGCTCCGGGTGGCCGAACCGATCGATCCCGCGCGCTATCTGAGCCCCGAGACGGCGATGCCGGTGGCCGCGCGACGACTCACCGCGGATTTGCAGGCGTCTTACGAGCGATGGCTCGGCGCCAATGAGGAGCGTGCATGACTCAGCCCGAGGTGTCCAAGGACGAGATCTTCAAGCGCTTGCGCGACGTACTCGTCGACGGCTTCCAGCTGAAGGACGAGCAGCTCGTGCCGACGGCCCGGCTCGTCGAGGATCTGGAGCTCGACAGTCTCGATCTCGTCGATTTTGCAGTTCGCCTCGAGCAGCACGTGGATCTCGAGATCGCGGAGGATGAGCTGAAGGCCATCAAGACGATCCAGGACATCGTCGATCTGCTCTACCACAAGCTCAACGCGCCGAAATCCTGACCGCGTGCGGGTGCTCGTCGTCGTCGTTGGGCTTGGCTATCCGCTGCTCGTCTACGCCGGGCTCGTGTACTTCGGTCCGCGGGTCGTGGTGGCCTCGGCGGCCGTCCTCCTCGTCGCGCATGCCGGTGTCACCTGGCGGCACTGGCGCCGCAGCGATGTCGTGCGAGCCGTGGTCCCGCTGGCGCTGGCCGGCGTGGTGCTCGCCGGCGCCGCGGTTCTGGACGACGGACGCGTCTTTCTCTTCGTGCCGGCGATCGTCAACGGCGTCATGCTCATCGCCTTCGCCCGCACGCTCGGGCGCGGGCCGAGCATGATCGAGACCTTTGCGCGCTTGCGCCGCCCCGAGGTCCCGGCGAGCCGAGGCCCGTATTTGCGGACGGTCACCGCGGTGTGGTGCGCGTTCTTCGCGCTGAACATCGCGATCTCGCTGTTCCTCGCGCTCCGTTCGACGCTGTCCGCGTGGACGCTCTACAACGGCATCGTCGCCTACGTGCTCGCCGGGCTGCTGCTGGCGGCGGAGCGCGTGTACCGCTACTGGCGGTTCCGCGGCTACCACGGCGACCTGTTCGATCCGGTGTTCCGGCGAGTCTTCCCGCCGCGTGCGGCCGGAGGCCAGCGCTGACGCGCTCGGCTCCGTCCCTGCTCGAGGAAACCCGAGCCGACGGCCGCTACGAGCGGCTGATGAAAGTGCCCGAAGATCTCGAGTGTCTCGCCGGCCATTTCCCTGGCTTTCCCGTGGTGCCGGGTGTCGCGCAGATCGGATGGGTGGTGGACGCGGCGCGCGAGCTGCTCGGGCGGGCCACGGTGGTGGCGGCGATCGAGACGCTCAAGTTCAAGCGCCTGCTGCGACCGGCCGACCTCGTGCACCTGCGCGTCGAGCTCTCGTCCGACCGCGGCGCGCTGGAGTTCCGATTCTGGGACGACGGTGGCGTCGTCTCCTCGGGCCGGCTGCGTCTGCTCGCGCAGCCGGCGGCGCCGCGCGGGGTGAACGCGTGTCTGCTGATTCCCATCTTCGATCATGGCGAGACGATCGGCGGCGTGCTCGACGGGCTCGCGCCGCTGGGACTGCCGTGCGTCGTCGTCAACGACGGCAGCGGTGCCGAGACGACCGCAGCCCTGACGCGGCTGGCGGCAAAGCACCCGTGGGTGCACATCGAGCATCTGCCGGTCAATCGTGGTCGCGGTGCCGCGCTCCAGCACGGGTATCGGGCGGCGAGCGCGCGCGGATTCTCCCACGCCGTGCAGCTCGACGCCGACGGCCAGCACGATCCGGCCGAGGTCGGCGTGCTGTTGGAGGCCGCGGGGCGTAATCCCGGCGCGCTCGTGCTCGGCGATCCGCGCTTCGACGAGACGGCGCCGCGCGCGCGCCTTTACGGTCGGCGGCTGTCGCAGGCGATCGTGTGGGCCTACACGGGCTCTTTCGCGGTGCACGACCCGCTGTGCGGCTTTCGCTGCTTTCCGCTGGCGCCGACGCTGGCGGTGCTGGACCGTCATCGCTTCGGCGAGCGCATGGACTTCGACCCGGAGATCGTCGTGCGGCTCGCATGGGCCGGCGTGCCGATCGTCAACGTGCCGGTGCGCGTTCGGTATTTCGCGCACGGCCGCTCCCACTTCCGACTCGTCCGCGACAACATGCGCATCGCGGCGACCTACTGGCGTCTGTTCCTTGCTCGGCTGCGACGGGGACTGCGCGCCCGGCGCAACGGCGGGCCGGCATGACGGCGGGCAAGGGTTGGCTCGGCGTCGCGGAACGAGGCTCGCTCCTCGGCATGCACTTCATCGTCTGGTGTCACCGGCTGCTTGGCCGACGCGTCTGCTCGTATCTGATCGTTCCCGTCGTCGGTTATTTCTTCGTCACGGGGCGGGCGGCGCGCCGGGCGTCGCGGGGCTATCTCACGCGGCTGCATCGCTGGTCGCGCGACGGCGCGAACGGCGCGGCGCGCGCGCCGGGGTGGCGTGAGTCGTTCCGGCACTTTCACCAGTTCGCGCTCAACATCCTGGACCGCGTGTCGTTCTTCGTGGGCGACACGGCGGGGTTCCAGATGGTCGTCCACGGTCGCGAGCACCTCGAGCGCCTGGCCAGGGACGGCCGCGGCGCGCTGGTGCTCAGCGCGCATCTCGGCAGCTTCGACGCTCTGCGCATGGTGGCCGACGAGGGCGGGGTCACGCTCAACGTCGCGATGTTCCTGCGCAACGCGCGGATGATCAACGCGGTGTTCCGGCGGCTGAATACCTCGCAGCCACTGCGCATCATCGACCTCGAGCGCACGGCACCGCACAGCGTGTTCGAGATCCGCGCGTGTCTGCACCGCGGAGAGCTGGTCGGCATGCTGGCCGACCGGGTGGGTGTCGGCGACGACACGCGCGTCTCGTGGGTGTCGTTTCTGGGCGAGCGCGCGGGGATTCCGCAGGGACCCTTCGTGCTCGCGGGTGTGCTGAAGTGTCCCGTCCTGCTGATGATCGGCCTGCGCGTCGATCACCGGCGGTATGACGTGTTCGTCGAGACGCTGGCGGAGGAAGTCGTGCTGCCGGCGGCCGATCGCGCGGCCGCCCTCGATGCGATCGCGCGGGAGTACGTCGCTCGTCTGGAGCACTACTGTCTGCAGGCGCCCTATCAGTGGTTCAACTTCTACGACTACTGGGACGAGCTCCCGGCGGGTGCCTCGTGACGACGTCGACGTACCCGCCCGTCGTCGACGTCCTGCCTCACGCCGGGCGTATGGTGCTGCTCACGCGGATCGTCGACCACACGAACAAACGGACGACGTGTAGGGTGGACGTGGAGCCCGGCACGGCGTTTTCGGACGCCGATGGCGGCGTGCCCGCGTGGGTGGCCCTGGAGTACATGGCCCAGTGCATCGCCGTGCACGGCGGTCTGCGGGCGCGGGCGGCGGGTGATCCGATCACCGTCGGATTCTTGCTCGGCTCGCGCTCGGTCACCCTGCATACCGCGCGCTTCATACCCGGCCAGCGGCTGGAGGTCGAAGCCACGCACGTCTGGGGCGAGCAAGACCTCTTCTCGTTCGCGTGCACGGTCCGCGATGCGAAAACCGGCGCGACGCTCGTCGACGGCACACTCGCGGTGGCGCGCGGGAGCGCTCAGGCCCCGTGAAAGGCCGCGTCGTCGTCACCGGCATGGCGGGGCTCTCGCCGCTCGGCAGCGACTGGCCCAGCGTGCGGGCCGGGCTGCTCGCCGGCCGCTCCGGCGTTCGCGTGATGCCGGAGTGGGACGCGTACGAGGGGCTCGACACACGGCTCGGCGCGCCCGTGCCCGACTTCGCCGTGCCGCCGAACTATCCGCGCAAGAAGGTCCGCAGCATGGGACGCGTCGCGCTCCTGGCGACTCGCGCGACCGAGCTCGCGCTCGCCGACGCGGGCCTCACGGGCGCCGACGTCGTGACCAACGGCAGCACGGGCCTCGCCTACGGCTCCACCAGCGGCAGCCCGCCGGCCATGGAGATCTACGCCGCGAACTTCTACGTGAAGCGCAGCATCAAGGGCATCGCGGGCACCGACTATCTGCAGTTCATGAGCCACACGTGCGCGGCGAACCTCGCGCAGTTCTTCGGCATCACCGGCCGCGTCATCCCGACGTGCAGCGCATGCACCGCCGGCAGCCAGGGCATCGGCTATGCGTACGAGGCCATCGTGAGCGGCCGGCAGACGGTGATGGTCGCGGGTGGCGCCGAGGAGCTGCATGCCGTAAACGCCGCAGTGTTCGACGTCATGTTCGCGACGTCCAAGCGCAACGAGGAGCCCGAGCGCACGCCGCGACCGTTCGACCGTCATCGCGACGGCCTCGTCGTGGGCGAGGGGGCAGGGACGTTCGTGCTCGAAGATCTGGAGCACGCGCGCGCGCGCGGCGCGCGGATCTACGCGGAGCTTGTGGGGTTCGGCACCAACGGCGACGGCACGCACATCACCAATCCCGACGTTCGCGGCATGCAGACGGTCATGGAGCTGGCGCTCAAGGACGCGGGGCGCGCGCCGGGAGACATCGGCTACGTCAACGCCCACGGCACGGCCACCGAGGCCGGCGACATCGCGGAGAGCGAGGCGACCTACCGCGTGTTCGGCAACCGCGTCCCCATCAGCTCACTGAAGAGCTTCCTCGGCCACACGCTCGGCGCCGGCGGCGCGCTCGAGGCGTGGATCAGCATCATGATGCTGCTCGAGGACTGGTTTGCGCCGACGCTCAATCTCGACGAGCCCGATCCGCGCTGCGCCCCGCTGGACTACGTACGCGAGGCGCCGCGCGAGCTGCGCGTCGAGCACGTCATGAGCAACAATTTCGCCTTCGGCGGGGTCAACACCTCGCTCATCTTTCGGCGCTGGCCCTAACGTATGGGCGGGCCTGACGTCGGCACCGAAGTTTGCTCTTCGCCGACCATAACGTTCGTGTTGAACGGCGGCTGACGCGCGCTGCGCGCAGTGAATCGCAAGCGACGGAAGCCCGCTTGTGACCGTCCGCTCCAACGCGGGGTTAGACGAAAGGTCACTCAAGCGAGCGTCGAGGCAAGGACTCCATCAGGGCGTGCGCGGCTTCCAGTCCGCGGGGTACATGCGGCGTAGCTGACGCTTTTCATCGTCCGTGAGCGGGAAAAGCTTCGGTTCCGAGGAATAGAAGGCGTCCGGTCGGCACGGCGCCGGCCGCCCGCACATCAGCGTGATCGGATCGTTGTTGTGCCCGAGGCCAATGGCGTGCCCGATCTCATGCGCGATCACATTCCGCGCCACGTTCGGCAGTGTGAATGGCCTAAAGCCCGCTCCCTTGATGCCGACAACCCGCTTGCCGTCGGGATCGAACGGTCCGGCAAACGACACAAAGTCCGAGTCGGCGAGCAGGATGATAACGTCGCCCGGGAGGCCTCGCAGTGACGGCGGCACCTGCGCGGAGGCACCACCGCGGCCGACTATGGCAGCGCTGAGCGCTCGGAGCCCTTCTTCCGGTATCGACATCGTGTGCCGCACGGTCAGCCCAAGGCGGAATCCCGAATCGACTTCGTGAAGCGTGCTGTTCCAAAAAGCAATCGCTTCCTCGACCAAGGCATGGCGCGGATCCTTCTCATTGGCGCTGATCACCGTGATGGTCGGTGTACGCTGCCACGGCACACCGAATTGCGCCCGAGCTGGCGTTGCCAGCAGTAAAGCGACCAACCCCAAATAACGCAGTCGCTGGCCGAGAACAACCGCCATCACTTGTCGCCTAACGCCGCGGTGAGCAGCCGTGAGCGAGCGAACGCTCGCGGCCGTCTCCTCGACTGTTCGGCTATAGCGTTAGCGGCCGTCGGTTGCGAGCAGCACCGCTCGGTTCGGCCGGCTTTCCCACATCGGCAGGTACTGCATCTTCTTGCGCTGGATGCTGTTCGCATGCTCGCGGGCCCACGCCTGCGACCGCTCGCCGTTCTCGACCCACGTGCACGAGTCGAGGCACGCCTTGATTGCTGTGGGCGGCTCCTCGCCGGGCCGCAGGGGCCGCAAGCGGAAATGCTCCTGGGCGCTGTCGCCGAAGATCACTGCAACCTGGTACGTCTTGCCGGCCTGAAGCTCGGCGTCCAGAAAATTGGCGCTGAGGCCCACGACCATGAACCGCGTGCGGCCCGGCGCCGTCAGGTAGACGAGCCGCGTGTCGTCGATGAGCAGTCCGATGAACTTGTTCTCCTCGGGCGTTCGGAGCTCCCAGAGCGACGTCGTCGTGCCCGTGCGCGCCGAGCGCAGGAACACCACCGCCGCCTGATCCGCCGGTGCCTTGACGCTGACGCGGTCGGCGGGGACTTGCTGCATTCCCCGCAGCATCCGTTGTCCGCACCCCGTGATGACGAGCCCCAGAACGACCACGGCGAGACAAACCCATCGTGCCTGCCTCATTCGTCGCCTCCTTCCTTGGCACCACGAACTACACGCTGCTCAACTTACTTCGACGGGCTCAATAGCTCGCAGATCATTCGGCGCTCGCCCTGGCGTCCGTCGCTGGCGGAGAGCGTCGGGCGGTTCGGCCGGCGCTCCCACTTCGGCAGGTACTCGGCTTTCTTGCGCTGGATGCTCGACGCCTGACCACGCGCCCACGCCTCGGACCGGTCGGTGTTCTCCACCCACTTGCACGTCGCCCGGCAATCCTCGACCGCGCGGCTATCGGCGCCGGCGCGCGAGGCGGGCACCAACCGGAAATGCTCCTCGACACCGTCGCCCAGGACGATCGCCACCTCGTAGGTCTTCCCAGCCTGCAGGTCGGCATCGAGAAAGCTCGCGCTGCGGCCGACGACCATGAACCGGGTGCGACCCGGCGCCGTGAGATACACCATGCGGGTGTTCTGGACGAGCAGCCCGATGAACCGTGGCTGCTCCGAAGATTGCAGCTCGAACAGCGACGTCGTCGCGGCGGTGGCTGCTGAACGCATGAAGACGATCGCCGCCTTATCCGCAGGCGCCGTGACGGCGGCGCGATGGGCCGGCACCTCGCGCATGCCCTTGAGCCCACAACCAGCGACGACGACGACCAGCACGACCACGGCCGCAACGCGGATCGGAGCGAGAATCCTCATCGCAACCCTCCTGTCGTCAAGACGTGTCGCTCATCGCCTCCGCACCTCGGCGAGGACATCGAGCACCGCCCGCTGCACCAGGCCGTTCGTCGCCACCAGTGTCGGGGCGTCGAGATCGAGCGGCCGCCCGTCGATGCCGGTGACGGTGCCGCCTGCTTCTTCGACCAGCACGCTGCCGGCGGCCACGTCCCACGCACCGAGCCGGAGCTCCCAGAATCCGTCGAAGCGCCCGCACGCCACGTAGGCGAGATCGATGACCGCGGAGCCGAGGCGCCGCACGGCGCGGGCGCGTACGCTGAACGCCGCGTACTCCGGCAGGTTGGTGTCGGGCGTCTCGCGGATGGTATACGGAAATCCCGTGACGAGGAGGCTCTCGCCGAGCGTCTTGGTGGCCGACACGCGGATCGGCGCTTCGTTGAGGGTCGCGCCGCCGCCGCGCTCGGCGACGAAGAGCTCGTCGCGCGAGGGATCGTAGACGACGCCGAGCACGACGCCAGCCTCGGCCTCGAGGGCGATCGACACCCCGAAGATCGGCAGGCCGTGCGTGTAGTTCGTGGTGCCGTCGAGCGGATCGACGATCCAGCGGCGGCCGGAGCGGCCGGCGGCGGCCCCGGTCTCCTCGGAGAGGATCGCGTCGTCTGGGAACGCGGCACGCAGTCGTCCGAGGATCTCCCCCTCTGCGCGCTGGTCCATCTCGGTCACGAGGTTGGTGGGCGTGCCTTTGTACGCGATGCGCCGAACGCCGGCGAGCTCCTCGCGGAGCAGGCGGCCGGCCGCGCGCGCGGCGTCGACGGCGACGCGACGCTCGAGCGATGACATGCGAGCCGAAATTATCACACGCTCGCTTGACAACCAACGCCGCGGTCCCGGAGCATGACTCGATGCCCGACGATCGCTCTCTCAGACGCCGTCTCAGCGCGGGGCTCGGCACGCGGCGCCACCGCGTCGCGCGCGTGCGGCCGGGTACTCCGCCCGGAACACTCGCCGCCGCCGGCACGCCGGCGCCGGCTCGCATCTCGGTCATCGCCTATCACCACGACGGCGCCACCGAGCGGAACGACGTCAGCCTCGAGGAGGCCCTCGCCTGTGTCGTGCCGGGCGGCGTGACGTGGATCAACATCGACGGGCTCGGCGATCCGAAGACGCTCGCGCGGCTGGGCGAGCGGTTCGGGCTGCATCCGCTGGCGCTCGAGGACGTCCTCGACGTCGGGCAGCGCCCGAAGATCGAGCGCTACGATAAGCACATGTTCGTCGTGCTCCGCACGATGCGCATCGCCGAGGGCGAGATCGTCGAGGAGCAGGTGAGCGTCTTCTTCGGCCAGGGCTGGCTCATCACCGTCCAGGAGCGGCCCGGCGGCGACTGTTTCGGTGCCGTCCGCGAGGCGATCCGACAAGGTCGCGGCCGCGTTCGCGGCGCCGGCACGGACTACCTCGCGTATCTCTTGATCGACTCGGTCGTCGACGCCTATTTCCCGGTCATCGAGCAGTTCGGCGAGCGGCTGCAGAGTCTCGAGACGGCGGCCATCGACGATCCCTCCTCGCTCGTGCTCGTGCAGATGCAGCGGCTGCGGCACCAGCTGCTGGCGCTGCGCCGCGCGGTGTGGCCGATGCGCGAGGAGGTCGTCGTCCTGCAGCGCGAGGAGTCCGAGCTGATCACGCCGGAGACTCGGCTCTTTCTGCGCGACGTCTACGACCACGCCGTGCAGGCGCTCGAGATCGTCGAGTCCCTGCGTGAGACGGCGGTGTCCGTGATGGAGGTCTATCTCTCCATCCAGAACCAGCGGCTGAACGAAGTCATGAAGGTCCTGACAGTCATCGCCACGATCTTCATCCCTCTGACGACGATCGCGTCGATCTACGGGATGAACTTCAAGCACATGCCGGAGCTCGAGTGGCGTTACGGCTACTTCTGGGCGATCGGACTCATGCTCGCAAGTGCGCTGGGCATGGTCGGCTATTTCAAGAAGCGCGGGTGGTGGTGATGCGCATCGCGGTCGTGGGAGCGGGCGGCGTCGGCGGCTATTTCGGGGCCAAACTGGCGCGCGCAGGAGAGTCGGTGGTGGTGCTCGCGCGCGGCGCGCATCTCGACGCGATCCGGCACGGCGGTCTGCGCGTGCGCTCCGCCGTGGACGGCGATTTCACCGCCAAGGTCGAGGCGGTCGACTCCTTCGCCGGACAGCCGCCCGTCGACATGGCGCTCTTCTGCGTCAAATCCTTCGACACGCGCACCGCCGCGGAGACGCTGCGGCCGGTGCTCGGACCCGACACCGGCGTGGTCTCGCTGCAGAACGGGGTCGACAACGAGGCGGTCATCGACGAGGTGCTGGGGCCCGGCCGCGCGCTCGGCGGCGCGGCGTTCGTGTTCAGCACGATCGAGTCGCCCGGCGTCATCGCCCACACGTTGCTCGGGCGCATCGTGTTCGGTGAGCTCGACGGGCGGGTGAGCGCGCGGGCGACACAGCTGCGGGACGCCCTGGAGCGCGCCGGCGTGCCCGTCGAGCTGACGACCGGCGTGCAGCGCGTGCTCTGGGAGAAATATCTGCTGATCAGCGCCCAGGCCGGCACCACCGCGCTCACGCGCACGCCGATCGGGGTCATCCGCGACACGCCGGAGACCTGGCGGCTCTACCGCCGCCTCGTCGAGGAGCTGGCGACCGTCGCGCGCGCCGCCGGAGTGGTGCTACCGGCTGACGTCGTCGAGCACATCATGACGGGCGCCGCCAAGCTCGCGCCGACGGCGTACTCGTCACTGCACCACGATCTCGTCCACGGCCGCCGCCTCGAGCTCGAGGCGCTGCACGGTCACGCCGTCCGTCTGGGCGAGCGCCTGGGCGTGGCCACGCCGACCGTCTTCGCCGTGTATGCCGCGCTCAAGCCGCACGCGGCGGGGAGCCGCGGCTGACGCCTGCCGCACGCGCCGTCGCGCGGGCCGCCTGGCGGTACCGCGCGCGCTACGTCCTCGGCGCCGTCTGCCTCGTGGCGGCCACGGGCTTCTCGCTCGCGATCCCGTGGACGGTCAAGTACGCGATCGACGCGCTCGCCAGCGACGGTGCCGCGGCCGCGCTCGCGCCGTATGTCGCGCTGATCCTCGTGTTCGCCGCCGCCAACGGCGTGGCGCGCCTGGGCTCGCGGTTCACGATCCTCGGCGCCGGCCAGCGCGTGGAAGCAGACCTTCGCGACCGGCTGTACACGGCGCTGCAGACCTTTCCTCCAGAGTTCTTTGCCCGGCACTCGACGGGCGACCTGATGACCCGCGCCTCGAGCGACGTGTCCGCGGTGCGAAGCCTCGTCGGCTTCGGCGCGGTGAGCGTGGTGAGCACCGCGCTTGCCTTCGGCGGGGCGCTGGTGGCGATGCTCGCCATCGACTACTGGCTCACCCTGTGCGCGATGGCGCCGGTGCCGGTCGTCGTCCTCCTCGCCCGGCACTTCAACGTCTCGCTCAACGAGCGCACGCATGCGATGCAGGAGCAGCTGAGCACGCTTTCCGGCCGAGTGCAGGAGACGCTGGCGGGCATGGCCGTCGTCCGCGCCTACACGCTGGAGCGGCGCACGGCCGCCGCGTTCGCGGCCGACAATCGCACGCTGCTCGACCGCAGCGTCGCCGTGGCCGCGATCCAGGCGCGCTTCACGCCTCTGATGTCGCTCATCGCCGGCGTCGGCGTGCTGATCGTGCTCTGGGTCGGCGGCCGTGACGTCGGCGCCGGACGGATCACGCTGGGCGATCTCGTCGCGTTCAACGGGTATCTCGGATATCTCGCGTGGCCCACCATCGCGCTCGGCCTGACGCTCTCGGTCCTGCGCCGCGGGCTCACGTCGATGGAGCGCATCCAGGAGATCGTGACGGCCACCCGGCCGGTGCCCGGTGACGCGCCGCCGCTTGCAGCGCCGCCGTCACTGGCGTTCGAGCGGCTCACGTGGGGTTATCCCGGTCGCGGCGACGCGCTGCGGGACGTCACGTTCGCGGTGGCGTCGGGTGAGATCGTGGCCGTCGTCGGACCGACGGGTGCGGGCAAGAGCACGCTGGGACTGCTGCTCGCGCGACTCTGGGAGCCGCCGCCGGGCACCGTGTTCGTCGGCGGCCGCGACGTCACGACGGTGCCGCTGGCGACGCTGCGCGCGACCATCGGCTGGGTGCCGCAGGAGGCGTTTCTGTTCTCGCGCTCGATCGCCGACAACATCACGCTCGGTCGCGAGGGCCTGGACGTCGTCGCCGCCGCGCGCGCCTCGGCGGTGCACGACGATCTCACCGGATTCGTCGACGGCTACGAGACCGTCGTCGGCGAGCGCGGCCTCACGGTGTCCGGCGGCCAGCGGCAGCGCCTGGCGCTGGCGCGCGCGCTCGCCGGACGCCCGCCGATTCTCGTTCTCGACGACGTGTTCGCCAGCGTGGACGCCGCGACCGAAGAGGCGATCGTCCGCGAGCTGCGCGCCAGCCGGCTCACGATCCTCGTGATGACGCATCGGCTGCGTGCCGCGCAGGCGGCCGACCGGGTGATCGTCCTCGACGAGGGTCGCGTCGTCGCGAGCGGCGATCACGCGACGCTGCTCGCGGCCGGCGGCCTCTACGCACGCCTCTGGCGGCGCCAGCTGCTCGAGGAGGAGATCGCCCGTGCCTGAGCGCGGCGCGCTCGATCACGACGAGGTCCTCGGCCGTGCCTTCGACCGACGGCTGGCGCGCCGGCTATGGGCCGCGGCGCGGCCGCAGCGACCGCTGCTCTACGGCACGCTCGCGCTCTTTCCCGCGATTGCGCTCGCCGAGCTCGCACAGCCCTATCTGTTGAAGGTCGCGATCGACGATCACATCCTCGCCGGCGACTGGGTGGGGCTGTCGCTGACGGCCGGCGCATACGCCGTCACGCTCGGCGTGCTTTACGCGCTGCGCAGCCTCGAGGCCTATCTCATCGCGCTCGTCGGGCAGCGGGTGACGCACGATCTGCGTGAGGCGCTCTTCGGCCACCTCCTGCGGCTCGAGGCCGGCTTTTACGATCGCAACCCCGTCGGCCGCCTGATGACGCGCGTGCTCAACGACGTCGAGGCTGTCAGCGAAGCCTTCACGAGCGGGCTGCTCGCGATCGCCGCCGACGTCATCACGCTCGCCGGCGTGGTGGCCGTGATGCTCTGGATGGACTGGCGGCTGGCGCTGGTGACCTTCGCCATCGTGCCCGTGCTCGCCGCCGTCGCCGCGTACTTCCGTCTCCGCGCGCGCGACGCCTATCGCGAGGCCCGGCGGCGGCTCGCGGCGCTCAACGCCTTCCTGCAGGAGTCGCTGCAGGGGGTCACCGTCGTCCAGCTCTTCGCGCGCGAGCGCCACGAGCACGCGATCTTCCGCCGCCTCAACGACGACTACCGCCGCGGGCTGTTCCGGTCGACGGTCTTCGAGGCCTCGCTCTACTCGTCGGTGGAGGCGCTGGGCTCCGTCGCTCTGGCGCTGCTCATCTGGTACGGCGGCGGGCAGATCGCCACCGACGCGCTGTCGTTCGGCGCGCTCGTGGCGTTCATCCAGTACACCAACCGGTTCTTCCTGCCGATCCGCGATCTCGGGGCCAAGTACACCGTGATGCAGGCGGCCATGGCCTCCGCGGAGCGGATCTTCGGGCTGCTCGACCGCGCGCCGGGGATCGTGTCGCCCTCGCCGGCACCCGAAACGATGCCCCAAGCCGCGACGACGTCGGCGGACGGAGCCACACGCATCTCGAACAGGCCACCCTCGCCACGATCCGACCTCGCGGACCCCGCTACAGTGAACTCGGTTCTCGCGGGCGTCTCTGCAATAGAATTCGCCTTCGTCTGGTTTGCGTACGACGGAGCGCGGCACGTGCTGCGCGACTGCACGTTTCGCGTGGCGCCGGGCGAGCACGTCGCGCTCGTCGGGGCCACCGGCGAGGGCAAATCGACGTGCGCGCGTCTGCTCATCCGCGCCTACGACGTCAGCCGCGGCCGGGTGCTCGTCGACGGCGTGGACGTGCGCGAGTGGGATCTGACGCGTCTGCGCCGGCGCGTGGGCGCCGTGTTCCAGGACACGGTGCTCTTCAGCGGCACCATCGCCGACAATGTCGGCCTCGGTGAGACCGTCACGCGCCAGGCGATGCTCGAGGCGCTCGACGCGGCGCGCGCACGCGATCTGGTGGAGGCGCTGCCGCACGGACTCGACGAGCCGCTCGGCGAGCGCGGCGCGAATCTCTCGCACGGCCAGCGTCAGCTGCTAGCCATCGCGCGAGCCCTCGTGTACAATCCCGCAATCCTCGTGCTCGACGAGGCGACGTCGAGCGTCGATCCGGAATCGGAATGGAGAATCCGCGAGGCCATGCAACGGCTCCTGGCCGGCCGCACGAGCATCACGATCGCCCATCGGCTCTCGACGGTGCAGCACGCCGACCGCATCCTGGTCCTGCATCACGGGCGCGTGCACGAGGAGGGGACGCACGCCGCGCTCCTGAGTCGCGGCGGCCTCTACGCGCGTCTCTGGGAGCTGGCCTCCGCAGGCGCCCACCGCAACGGCGCGCCGACGGGCTGAGCTTCCGGCGTGACGTCTATCGCTTCGTGCGGCGGGTGCCGCGAGGTTTCGTCGTGACGTACGGGCAGGTGGCGGCGCGCCTGGGTGCGCCGCGTGCCGCGCGCGCCGTCGGCGGCGCGATGCGGCGCTGCCCGGACGACGTACCGTGGCATCGCGTCGTGAACGCGCAGGGCCGGATCAGCCGGCGGCGCCGCGCGGCCGGCATGCTCACCCAGCGCATTCGGCTCGAGCAAGAGGGCGTCCGGCTACGCGGCGGCCGCGTGCCGCTTTCACGCTATCGCTGGGAAGACTGAGAGGCACGCGATGCGCCTGGCGCTGAGCCTCAATTACTCCGGAGCCAATCTCGCCCTCGACGTCGACAAGGTGGTCGAGGCCGAGCGGCTCGGTTACACGTCGGTGTGGACGGCCGAGGCCTACGGCTCGGACGCCGTCTCGCCCGCGGCGTGGGTGGCTGCGCGCACGACCCGCATCCACGTCGGCACCGGGATCATGCAGATTCCCGCGCGTACGCCGGCGATGACCGCGATGACGGCGATGACGCTCGACGCGCTGTCGGGCGGACGGTTTCGTCTCGGCCTCGGCGTGTCGGGCCCACAAGTTGTCGAAGGCTGGCACGGCCAGCCGTTCGGCAAGCCGCTCGTGAAGACGCGCGAATACGTCGAGATCGTGCGCGCGATCCTCAAGCGCGACAAGCCCCTGGAGTTTCGCGGCGAGTACTACGAGATTCCGTACGCGGGTCCAGCCGCCACGGGACTCGGCAAGCCGCTGAAATCCATCCTGCACGGCCGGGCCTCGCTGCCGATCTATCTGGCGGCGGTGGGACCGAAGAACGTCGCCCTGGCCGCCGAGATCGCCGACGGCTGGATTCCCGTCTTCTTCTCCGCGCGGCGTGTCGCGATGTTCCGCGAGTGGCTCGACGCGGGATTCAAGAAAGGCGGGCGCGCCCCGGAGAATTTCGACGTCATGCCGATGGTGCCGGTCGTGGTCGGGCCCGACGCGGCCGCGTGCCGCGCGTTCGTGAAACCGCGCGTCGCGCTGTACGTCGGCGGTATGGGCGCGCGTGGGCGGAACTTCTACAACGACATCGCGCGCCGCTACGGCTACGAAGACGCGGCGAAGACGATCCAGGATCTCTACCTCGCCGGCAAAAAGGCCGATGCCGAGGCCGCCGTGCCCGACGCGCTCGTGGACGAGGTGGCGCTCTGCGGCCCGAAGGAGCGCCTGCGCGACCAGCTCGCCGAGTGGAAGGGCGCTGGCGTGACGACGCTGATGGTGGCAGGCGACGCGACCGCGGTGCGTACGCTCGCCGAGCTCGCGCTGTAGACGTGGGAGGTCCCATGAGACTCGAGAACAGGGTCGCGATCGTCACCGGAGCCGGCTCCGGCATCGGCGCCGCGAGTGCTCGCGCGATGGCCGCCGAGGGCGCGCGCGTGATCGTCGCTGACGTCAACGAGACGGGGGCGAAGACGACCGTGCAGCAGATCGAGGCTGCGCGCGGCCAGGCGATCGCCATGACCGCCGACGTGACGCGCGCGGCCGACAACCAGGCGCTCGTCGAGCGCGCGGTCGCCGCCTGGGGCCGGCTCGACGTGTTCTTTGCCAACGCCGGCGTCCCCCAGTGGAAGACCGACGTCGAGGCAGTCGAGGAGAAGACGTTCGACACGATCTTCGACGTCAACGTCAAGGGCGTCTACCTCGGCGCGAAGTACGCGCTGCCGGTCATGAAGCGCGCGGGGCGCGGTGTGTTCCTGATCACTGCGTCGACGGCGGCGATTCGGCCGCGCCCGGGCGGGCAGATCTACGCCGCGTCGAAGGGCGCGGTCGTCACGCTCGCCAAGGCGCTGGCACTCGAGGTCGCGCCGCACGGCGTGCGGGTCGTCGCCATCTGTCCCGTAGCCACGCATACGCCGATGCTGCCGACGTTCATGGGCAAGCAGCAGGTCGACGACGAGGGGTTGAAGCGCTACGAGGCGACCGTGCCGCTCGGCCGTCTCAACCAGCCGGAGGACATCGCGAATGCCGCCGTGTTCCTCGCCTCGGACGACGCGGCGATGATCACCGGCACAACGATCGAAGTCGACGGCGGACGTTGCATATGAGCGCAGCGATTCGCCGACCGTCGGGCCGTAGTGCGAGCCGCAGCCGCATGCGAGGCGAGCCTGCGTGGGTCGCCCTGCGAAGGTGCCCCGACGGCAAATATAAAGATCGGTTGAACGCGCGCCGTTCGTGAGAGTCATACCCCTCGCCGCCGAGTCGCTCGGCGTGCGCTCGATGGCGACGTACGTCGAGGCGGCCGACCTCGGGATCCTCATCGACCCGGGCGCGACGCTCGCACCCACGCGCTGGGGTCTGCCGCCGGCGGAGCCCGAGTGGGAGGCGCTGCGGCGCGCGAACGATCGCATCTCGGCTTACGCGGCGCGCGCGCGGCTGATCTTCGTCAGCCACTATCACGAGGACCACTTCCGCAGCGATCCCGTGTCCTACGTCGGCCGCACCGTGCTCGCGAAGGATCCGCGCCGGATGATCGCCGGCGCGCAGGCGCGCCGCGGCCAGGCGCTCTGGAAGGCGCTCGAGGGTCAGGCGAGCGTGGAATCCGCGGAGGGCTGGCGGCGGCGCGACGGCGCGGTGGAGCTGGCGGTCTCGCCGCCGCTGCCGCACGGCGTGGACGGCACCACGCTGGGGCACGTCGTCGCGCTCGTCGTGAGCGACGTCGCGCAGCGCGAGCGCTTCGTGTTCGCCTCCGACGTTCAAGGCCCGCTGTCGGCGGTGGCGGCGGCGTGGCTGATCCAACAGCGCCCCACGCTGCTCTATCTCTCTGGTCCGCCGTCCTACGTCGAGCGCGATCTGCCGCCGGGCGCCGTGCAGCGCGGCATCGACCATCTGCAGCGCGTGCTCGACGCCACCGGATGTCGCGTGATCATGGATCACCACGCTTTGCGCGATCCCGCCTTCACGGCGCGCTTCGACGCGTTGTGGATCACCGGCCGTGTCGTCACGGCAGCGGCGCATCTGGGCGTGGAAACGACGCCGCTCGAGGCGCGGCGTCGCGCGCTGTGGAGTGATGCGCGAAAGCCGCCGGTGCCCGTGCGGCGGCCGGTCGCGATCGAGAGTGCTATCATGACCCGCGCGACACGTTCCGTCGCCAGAAGGGGGACCCCCCAGTGACCGAGCAAAAAACGCTCAACGTCGGCGAAGCGGCGCCGTCGTTCACGCTGAAGACCATCGGCATGAAGGACGTGAGCCTCGGCGACTACAAAGGCAAGAACGTCGTCCTGCTCTTCTATCCGCTCGACTGGACACCCGGCTGAAGCAAGTGCATGCCGGCCTTCGACAAGCGCATCGGCGACTTCGAGAAGGCCAATGCCCAGGTGCTGGGTATCTCGACGGATAGCCCGTTCAGCCACGAGAATTGGGCGAAGTCGGTGGGCATCAGCCACTATCCGCTGCTCTCCGACATGCACCGGACCGTGGCGAGGGACTACGGCATTTACAACGGCGACATGAACATCAACACCCGCGCGACGTTCATCCTCGACAAGACCGGTAAGGTCCGCTACGCCGAGAAGCACGGTAAGGGCGAGCTGCCCGATCCGGACAAGATCCTCGCCGAGGTCAAGAAGATCTCGTAGCTCGTCGGCGTGGCGCTCGCGTCGTCGGCGTCGTGAGCGCCACGGTTATGAAGATCGGGGGGGTCGAGGCGACCCCCCCGATCCCCCCCCGATTCGCGTCGCGCGCGACACACGCGTCGTCAACGCGACTCCGGCTAGCACCAGCGCCACCCCCGCAACCTGCCAGCGGCCGATCGGTTCGTCGAGCAGCAGCGCCGCGAGCCCCATGCCGACGAGCGGCGTGACGTTCAGAAAGATCGCCGCGCGACTCGGTCCCACGCGCTCCACCGCGGCATACCACCAGAGATGCGCGATGGCGCCGAGCACAGCGTGGTAGACGAGGACCGTCCACACGATCGGCGATGTCAGGCGCGGGCGCGGCATGATCGGCAGCGTGACGACCGCGAGCGGCACGATCACGAGCGTGCCGCACACGTAGCCGCCGGTCGTCGCCAGCGCCGGCGGGACGGTCGCGAGCAAGCGTTTGCCGTGCACGGTGTACACGGTCCACGCCACGAGCCCCAGGAGGGTGAGAAAGTCGCCGAGACGCCATTCGGACGGTGCCAGCTCCGCCGGCCGCCCCTCGGTCACGACCAGGAGCACGCCCACCATCGACAGCACGACGCCCGCTTGCTGCGTGCGGCGTAGCCGCTCACCGAGATAGAGGCGCGCGCCGAGCGCAATCATGATGGGCGAGGCCGCCTGAAGAATCGCCGCGTTCGCCGCCGTGGTCGTGTAGATGCCCCAGTACGCGATGTGCATCGAGAGCACGACGCCCGACACGCCCAGCACCAGGAACGCGCGCAGCGCGTCGGGGGCGGGCAGCCGGACGGCCTGCGGCCCCGCGCGCAGCAGCAGCACAACGAGAAAGCTCGATGCGATGACGGCGCGCAGCGCGGTGAGAAGCGTCGGCGGCAGATCGACGAGCGCGAGCTTGGACGTCGCGGGAAACGTGCCCCACAACGCCGCGATCAGCAGAAGCGCGACATACGCGCGCGTTTGACTGAGGCGGGGCACCCGCCTATGATAGCCCGCGCGTCATGGCCGACCACGTTCTGCAGTCGCGGCTGTGGCTCGCGCGACCGCGTCCCGAGGTCTTCGCCTTCCTTGCCGATCCCGCGAATCTCGCCCGTGTGATGCCGCCGTGGCTGCGCGTGCGGTTGCTCACGCCCGACGTGCGCATGGAAGCGGGCGCCGTGCTGGATTTTCGCGTGGCGTGGCTCGGCGTGCCGCTCTCGTGGCGGCTCTTCGTGCGCGAGTGGGACCCGCCCTATCGCTTCGTGGACGTGCAGGTGAACGGGCCGTACGCCCGCTGGGAGCACCGCCACCGGCTGCTCGAGGAAGGCGAGGGCACGTGGATCGAAGACCGCGTGACGTACCGCTTGCCCGCCGGCGTGCTGGGCCGCGCCGCGCACGCGCTGCTCGTCGGCCGGCAGCTGCGCGCGGCGTGGGCGTATCGCCGCGAGCGCCTCATCGCGCTGCTGACCCCGCTCGGCGCGCGCGCGGGCTAACCCTCAGCGGGCCGGCAGGCTGATGCCGAGCCGCTCCAGACGCGGCCGCACACGATCGCTCAAGAGGCCGATGCGCGCGAGGTTCTGCACCATCGAGCCGTGCATGTCTTTGCGGAAATACTTCCGAAACGGCGCGTAATCGTTGGAGGCGGCGGTCTCTCGGCGATACCGGCGGATCTCGTCCATCTCGGCCGCGCTGAAACCCATGTCCTGATACGCTTCCGCCGGGAAGAACCCTGTCAGCGTCTTCTCGAGCGCGAAACACGTGTAGTCCTCGAGCTCGCGTCGCTCGGTCTCCGAGGCGTCCGCGACCACGCGCGGCAGCGACAGCATGCCGAAGCCCATGTGCCGTGACTCGTCCTGGAGCACGCGCCGGCAGACCTCACCCAGCACCGGGTCGACCGCGCTCTCGCCCATCATCTTGAACAGCGCGACCGCGAACGTCTCCGCCACCAGCTGCAGGGCGATGGTCTTGAGGTACCACCGGCTCTCGGTGAGGATCGAGTCGAAAAGGTCGCGCTCGTTCTTCGGCACGCCGTAGCGGATGCCCACGCGCTCGGTGATGTAGCGGTCGAGCACCTCGTTGTGGCGCGCCTCGTCCATCACCTGGGTGGCCTGGAAGAATTTATGGTCGGCGCCCTCCACGACGTCCACCAGCTGGCTGCAGGCGAGCATCGCCCCCTGCTCGCCGTACATGAGCGTCGACAGCCGCCACGCCGCGATGCGGCGGTTGAGCTCCACGCGCTGCGCCTCGGACAGCCGTTCCCACAGCGGTGAGCCGTAGATGTCGATCAGCTCGTCGGCGAGGATGCGCCCATCGGCGGTGGGGGGCGCGGTCCACGGAATGTCCTTCGACGCGTTCCACTGGTCGCGCTTGGCGTTTTCGTAGAGCCGCCGCAGGTCGGCCTCGGCGGTGGCGTAGTCGTACTCGAACATCGTCGTCATCGTCGTCGGAATCGGCCGCGGCTCCATGCGTACCTCCAGGAGAAACCGAAGAGTTTCTGGCGAGTACCGGGTGGTTCGGATTATCGCCCCGCCGCCACGCCGGATGCAAGATGCTAGGCTGGAGCGCGTGACGCGGCCGTTCGACGAGCTGGGCGCCCACGTCTCGGTGGCGGGCGGGCTTGCGCTGGCGCCGGATCGCGGGCGCGCGCTTGGTTGCGGCGCCATCCAGATCTTTCTGAAGAACCAACGCCAGTGGGCGGCTCCGCCGCTTGCCGCGGCGACGGCGCGGGCCTTCCGCACCGCCAGGCGGCGTGCGCGCATTCGTCACGCCTTCGCGCACGGCAGCTACCTCGTGAACCTCGCCACTCCCGTGCCCTCCGCCTGGCGACAGGCGGTCGACACGTTCACGGACGAGCTGCAGCGCGCCGAGGCCCTCGGCCTCGCGTGTCTTGTCGTGCACCCAGGATCGCACATGGGTGCGGGCCGTGAGGCGGGCCTGGACTTGGTGGCGCGCGCGGTGGACGAGGCGCTCACGCGCACGCCGCGCGCGCGGGTGCGCGTGGCCCTGGAAAACACCGCAGGCGGCGGCCATGCGCTCGGCGGAAGCTTCGAGGATCTCGCGGGCATCATCGGCCGCGTGCGTCGCGCCGAGCGTGTCGGCATCTGCGTGGACACCTGCCATCTCTTCGTGGCGGGCTACGACATCCGCACGCCCGCGGGATACGAGGTGGCCATGGACCGCTGCGCGCGCACCGTCGGCCTCGGCCGTGTGCTCGCGTTTCATCTCAACGACGCGAGCGCGCCGTTGGGCTCCGCGCTCGATCGTCACGAGCACATCGGCCGCGGACGGCTCGGGCTGCGGCCGTTCCGGCTGCTGCTGAACGACCGACGCTTCGCGCGCGTGCCGAAAGTGCTCGAAACGCCGAAGGACCCAGAGCCCACCGCCGATCTCAGGAACCTCGCGACCCTCAGACGCTTGCGCAGACGGCGTCGCTGATCGAGGGGTGCCGCGGCTTCGCCGCGGCGCCTCGAGCGCTGAGGGTATGGGGGCCATTTCGGGCCCCATTATCGAAAAGTAGTCACGCCGACCCGCCGGCACAGCGCGCTGACGGGGCAGGTCGAACAGCGCGGCGACACCGGCGTGCAGACGTTCTGGCCGAACCCCACGAGGAGGTCGTTGTAGCCCATCCAGAATCGCCGGGGCAGCCGCGCGCGCAGCGCCATCTCGGTTTCCTCCGGGTGGCGCGTGCGCACGTAGCCGAGGCGGTTGGAGATGCGATGCACGTGCGTATCGACGCAGATCCCCGGCTTGTTGAACCCCATCGTCACCACGAGATTGGCCGTCTTGCGCCCGACGCCCTTGAGCGTGAGCAGCGCGTCGATGTCGTCCGGCACGCGACCGCCAAAGCGCTCCAGCAGATCGCGGCAGAGGCCGAGCAGCACGCGCGCCTTGGTGCGATAGAAGCCGACCGGATAGATGAGACGCTCGATCTGCCGGGTGGACAGCTCGAGCATCGCAGCCGGTGTGTCCGCGGCGGCGAACAGTCGCGCCGCGGCCGGCCCGGTCGTCGTGTCCTGCGTGCGCAGCGAGAGAATGCAGGCGATCAGGACGCGGAACGGATCGCGGCCCTGATCGGCGATGAGCGCCAGGGCCGTGCGGTTCCAGCGCGGCTGACTCCGCCGCAAGCGGCGGATGACCCCCGCGATGTCTACCGCTTGTCCTTGATCGACTCGAGCAGCGCGCGGGCGCGCGGGACGTCTCTGGCCGTCCAATCCGCGATGATCCTCGGCGCGCGCTCTTCGAGCACGCGCGTCAGCTCCTGTCGTGCTTCCTGATATCGGCCGGTGGCGATGTAGAGCCTTGCGAGATCCACGCGCAGCACGGTGAAGCGCGGGTCCACCGCCAGGCCTTTCTTGAAGTGGTCCTCGGCGCGCGCATTGTCCCCGCCGGCGATCCGCGGCAGCGTCATGTAGACGTTGCCGGCCAGCGAGTGCGCGCGCGTGTTCTTGGGATCCAGCGCGAGGGTCGTGTCGATCTCCCGCTGCACGGTGGGCAGCAAGAACAGCGAGCGCATGATCCCGCGGGTCTGCCCGTAGCGCGCGGTGTTGATCCCATACCAGACGTGCGCGTCGGGATTCTTCGGCGCCAGTTCCACCGCGCGCTCGCCCAGCTGTCGTCCGTGGTCGTAGGCGGCGAGCTTCTCCTCGTCGTTCTTGGCGCGGAGGTCGCCCCACAGAAACTGCACGTACGAGGCCAAGACCAGCGTATCCACCTGCCGATCCTTGGTCAGCGCGGCCTCGAGCACATCGCGCGCGCGGTCGATCGCCGTCGGATCCTCGTGATAGCGCGCGATGAGCGCGCGCGCGGCCTCCACCGGCGACTGCGCGAGCGCGGCGGTGGCGGTCAGCACGACGGCGATGGCAGCGAGGATCAGGAGGCGTGCCGGCATCGACGGCACTCTAGCGACGCGCCGCGGCGGGTGTCAAACGCCGCGCGTTGACACCCCGCACGCCGTCGCCGATGCTCGCCGCGTGATCGCCGTCGGCGTGCAGACGTGGGGCACCGACGTCGGTGCGCTGCGACACTACTGGGCCGCCGCCGACGCGCTCGGGTACGCGCGGGTGACGTACGGGGACGGACTCTGGGACTGGACGCACGACGGTTGGTCCTTGCTGGCCGCGCTCGCGCTGGCGACGCGACGCTGCCGCATCGGCCCGGCGGTGACGTATGCGTTCGATCCCGCCGCGCATCACGTCTCGTGGCTCGCAAAGCGCGCCGTCGCCGTCGATCATCTGTCGGACGGCCGCCTCGATCTCCGGCTCGCGGTCGGCGCGCAGGCGCCGGGCGTCGCGGAGTCGTGGCAGCGGCATGGGATCGTCTATCCGCCACCGGGCGAGCGCTTGTCGCGGCTCGAGGCGACGATCGATGCGCTCCGTCGATTCTGGGCGGGGGAATCTGTGACGTCGCCGCCGCTGGGCCTGCGCGACGCGCGCGTGGCGCCGCCGCCGTCACAGCATTCCGGCCCGCCCGTCTGGGTCGCCGCGATGGGACCCCGAGCGATCGCGCTGGCAGCACGCTGCGCCGACGGCTGGGAGGCGTCGTTTCTCGCGCCGGCGGCATACGCCGACGCCGTGGCGCAAATGGATGCCGCGTGTCGCGCGGCGGGTCGCGCGCGCGGGCTGGGGCGCTCGGTGGAGCTCGACGTGGCGCTCGTCGACACACGGACAGCGACGGCGGCGGCGATCGACGCGTTTGCTCAGCGGCGCGGTCTCGCGCGCGATGATCCGCTGCTGGACGCCGCGCTGATCGGCGATGCCGAGACCGTCGTCGCGCGCGCGGTCGCTTACGGCGCGGCCGGCGCGACGGACGTGATGCTCGGCTTCGCGGACTTTCCCGACACGACGATGCTCGAGCGGTTTGCCCGCCGCGTCCTGCCCGCGCTCACGACGCCGACTCGGCACCCGTGAGCACCGCCAGCGCGGTCACACGGTCGGCGACCGCGGACGGCGGCTCCTTGGCGAACGCTTCGGCGCCGGCGAGCAGCAGCCACGCCAGCGTCGCCGTCGGCGTGGTGGCGGCGGCGCCGCGCGCCGATGGCGGCGTCGCCTCCAGCACCTCCTGCAGCGCGAGCCGCACCTGCTCGCGCGCCCACGCCAGCGCGAGCGTGCGCGTCTTGTCGCCGCGCGACTCCAAGAAGGCGCGCGCCAGCGCGCGCGGCAGGGGCGCATCTGGGGCATAGGCGTTGGCCAGCGCGCGGAGCGCGCGCGGCAGCGCGTCGCGGCCCAGTCCCGCGAGCTCGCGCGCGAGGGCCAGTAGCAGGCGCTCGGCCTCGCTCGGCAGGGGCGGGGGCGGGGGAGACGGCCGGCGCGTACGGGTCGCGGCACGCGGCGCAGCGCGGCGTCGACGTCGACGCGGCATCGCGCATCACCATAGCAGACCCGCTTGGGGAACTACTCGTATCGGAGCGCTTCGATCGGATCGAGCCGCGAGGCCTTGCGGGCGGGGTAGAACCCGAAGAAGATGCCGATGGCGGCGGCGAAGCCGAAGGCGAGCAGGATCGCCGAGGGCGCCAGCACCGTACGCCACTCCGCGAGCGCGCTGATCGCGTTCGAGCCGCCGATTCCGAGCGCGATCCCGATGATGCCGCCGATGAGCGACAACGTTACTGCCTCGACGAGGAACTGCGTGAGGATGTCGCGCGCGCGCGCACCGACGGCCATGCGCAGGCCGATCTCGCGCGTCCGCTCCGTCACCGAGACCAGCATGATGTTCATGATTCCTATGCCGCCGACGAGCAGCGAGACGGAGGCGATCGCGGCGAGGAGATACGTCATCACCGCCGAGGCTTCCTCCTGGGTCTGGAGAACCTCGGAGAGGTTGCGGATCCAGAAGTCGTCGTCCTGATAGGGCTGCAAACGGTGGCGGTCGCGCAGGAGCGTCCGTACTTGCGCCTCCGCGTCACTCATGTCCTCGCCGGCGTACACTTTGATTGAAATGGCGTGCACGGCGCGCGAGTTAGCCTGAGAAGCGCCGAGGACCTTCTTCTTGGCCGTCGACAGTGGAATGACGATGACATCGTCCTGGTCCTGACCCCACGTCGTCTGCCCCTTCCGTGACAACACGCCGACGACCGTAAAGGGCACTTTCTTGATCCGAATGATTTCGCCGAGCGGGTCTGAGTCGCCGAAGAGGTTCAGGGCGGTCGTCTGTCCGACGAGCGCCACCTTGGTGGCGCCGTCGATATCTTCGCGGAGAATCGGGCGTCCAGCGTCGAGCGGCCAGTCCCGGGCCTCGAAGAAGTCACCGGTGACGCCGGTGATCGTCGTAGACCAGTTGAGGTTGCCGTAGACGACCTGCGCGTTGCCGCGCAACGCCGGTGCGGTGACCTGCACGATGGGGACCTCGCGCGCGATGGCAACCGCGTCGTCCTCGGTGATCGAGACCTGGCTGCCCTGGCCGAGGCGAAGGCCGGCGGTGTTGCGGCTGCCCGGCAGCACGATGATGAGGTTCGATCCGAGGCTCTGGATCTGTTCGGCGACGCGCAGCTGTGCGCCCGTGCCGACCGAGACCATGGCGATTACGGCGCCGACGCCGATCATGATCCCGAGCATGGTCAGGGCCGTGCGGAGCTTGTTGACACGCAGCGAGCGCAGCGCGATGCGGAGCGCCTGGAACACCATCAGACGACCGCCTCTTCTTCCGGAAGACTGGCCAGCGCGGCTGCGGCGTCCTCGGCCTGTCCGCGTTCGTCGCTCATGAGGCGGCCGTCACGGAAGACGAGCCGGCGTCCGGCAAACGTGGCGATGTCGGGCTCGTGCGTGACCAGCACGATCGTGAGGCCGTTCCGATTGAGCCGCTGGAGCAACGCCATGATCTCTGCGCTCGTCCTCGTGTCGAGGTTGCCGGTCGGCTCGTCGGCCAGGATGACCGTCGGATCGTTCACGAGCGCACGCGCGATGGCGACCCGCTGCTGCTGTCCGCCCGATAACTGATTCGGGTGGTGGTGCTCGCGATCGGCGAGGCCGACCTCCGCCAATCGCGCCCGTGCACGTTCCCGGCGCTCGCGCGGCGTCGAGCTCCCGTACAGCAGCGGCAGCTCGACGTTCTCGACCGCGCTGGTCCGCGCGAGCAGATTGAACATCTGGAAGATGAAGCCGATCTTCGCGTTACGCACGGTCGCGAGCTCATCACGCGACAGCTTGGCGACGTCCTGGCCGTCGAGCCAGTACCGTCCGCTGGTTGGACGGTCGAGGCATCCTAGCAGGTTCATGAACGTCGACTTGCCGGACCCCGAGGGGCCCATGACGGCAACGAACTCTCCCGGCTCAATCGACACCGACACGCCCCGCAGCGCGTGGACGGTGTGCGGGCCGAGGCGATAGTCCTTCGTGAGGCCCTCGGTGGCGACAATGCTCACGTCAGAATCTCAGGCGTGGCGGCTGCGAGGTCGAGCCGCCGCCAGGGCCACGCTGGGTCGCGGCCGCGCTGCCCACGATCACTTCTTGGCCCTCCTGCAACTCACCGCGAAGGATCTCGGTGGCGGTGCCGTCGCTGATCCCGAGGGTGAGTGGTACGGCCTTTGGCTTGCCGTCCTCTCCAACGACGAAGACGCGTCCGCTGGTGCCGGCTGTCGAGCGGGCGCGAGCGCTCGCCGTCGCGTCGAAGGTCAGCTGCTGCGCAGGGGTCAGGATTTCGCGAACACGAGTCCGCATGTCGCCGAGAATACGCCGGGTGCGGACGCGGCGCTCCTCCTCCGGCACCTGATCGAGTCCCGCCATCTGGGCTCGCATGTCCTGGATGATCGGCTCGAGCTTGCGCTGTTGCTCCGCAGTGAGGCCCAGGCCCTTGATGAGGCGCTCCCGCATTTCTTCGGGCGACGGCCGGCCCGCGCTGAAGCCGACGCCGGGAGAGCCGCTGCCCGTCGTCGCGGGCGCTCCGGGCCCGGCGGGTGCGGGCTCGGAGCCAGCGGGCCGAAACCGCAGCGCCGCGTTCGGGACTTTCAGGACGCTCGGCTTCTGGTCATAGACGAGCTTCACGTTCGCGGTCATCCCCGGCAGCAGCTTCTCACCGGGATTCGCCACAGCGATCACGACGGTATACGTGACGACGTTCTGGACAACCTGTGGCGCCTTGCGGATCTGCGTGACGACGCCGCTGAACATCTGGCCCGCAAACGCGTCGACGGTGAAGCTCGCGCGGTCCTCCACCTTGATGCGTCCGATGTCCGCCTCGTCGACGCTGGTCTCGACCTGCATCTTGGTCAGGTCCTGCGCGATCGTGAACAGCGTCGGCGCCTGCAGGCTCGCGGCCACCGTCTGCCCCACGTCGACGGCGCGCGACACGACGACGCCGTCGACGGGCGCGCGGATCGTGGTGTAGTTCAGATTCGTCTGCGCCTGCATGAGGGCCGCGCTCTTCTGATCGACCTGTGACCGCGCGGATTTGAGCGCGGCCTCGTTGACGCGCAGCTGGGCCAGGCTCGACTCGATCGCGGCCGCGAGCGCGCGCTCGCTGGCGCGCGACGACTCGGCCTGTGCAACCGCCTGCTCATAGTTGGCCTGCGCGGTGTCGCGATCCGCCTGCGCGATGAGCTGGCGCTTGAAGAGCTCGGCGTTGCGGTCGAAGATCCGCTTGCTATCGGCCTGCACGGCATCAGCCTTGGCCGTCTGGGCCTTGCCCTGGGCGAGCGCCGCGCGGGCGTTCTCGACGTCGGCCTTGGCCTTCTCCACCGTCGCCGTTTGATTCAGCACCGCCGCCTTTGCCGTCTCGACCTCCGCCTTGGCCTGATTGACCTGCGCCTCGAAGATCTGCGGGTCGATCCGCGCGATCACCTGGCCCTTTTTCACCGGCGAGTTGAAGTCGACAAACAGCTCCTTGACCTGTCCCGACACCTGGCTACCCACCTGGACGGTCACGACGGCGTTGAGGTTGCCGGTGGCGGAAACCGCGGCGGTGAGGGGACCGCGCTCGACGGATGCCAGGCGGTACTTCGGGGCGCTGTTGCGGCTCTGGGCGTAGAGGTAGCCCCAGACTCCGGCTCCGAGGAGCAGAGCCACCACCGCCAGGAAGATGAAGCGCTTCATCGCCCTTTGGACGACGAGAAACCTCCGGATATTCGGAAGCTTACCGGCGACCGACGGCGCGGTCCAGCCGGGCGAGCGCGATCCGGTAGTCGGCCAGCGCCTGCGCCTCGGCGTTCTGAGCCTGGGTCAGCGCGAGCTGCGCGTCGGTCAGCTCGAGGATCGTCCCGACACCGGCGTCGAAGCGACCCTGCGCCAGCCGGAAGTTCTCCTGCGCCGACGCCACCGCGACCTGCGCCGCCTGGATGCGCTCGTCGGCCTCGACGACGTTGTTGATCGACTGCTCGACTTCGCGCGAGATGTCGAGCTCGGACGCGCGCACCCGCTGCTGCGCGGCTTCCAGATTCGCGCGCGCCTCGCGATACCGCGCGATGCGGTTACCGCCGTCGAAGATCGTCCAGTTCAGATTGAGGTTGACCTCCCACGCCTCGTTCAGGTCGCCGCGCGTGGCGCCGTAGAAGCCGCCCGCCGTGATGTCTGGGAAGAAGTCGCGGAACGACCGGCGCAGGCGCGCGTCGTTGGCTTCGGCGTTGAGCCGCGCCTGCCGGTATTCCGGACGGGCGCGCAGCGCTTCATCGCCCAGGCGCGTGCGGTCCAGGCTGACCGGCTGGTAGACGAGGTTGTCCTGGATCGTGAGCGGCGTTGTTGCGGGCAGCCCCATCGCCGTCGCCAGCGCCACACGCGCCAGGCGCTCGGCGTTGCGGGCGCGGATGAGATCCACGCGAGCGTTCGCGACGTCGACCTCGGCGCGAGCCACGTCGGATTTTGGCCGCGTGCCGACCTCGAAGAAGCCGCGCGCGGAGCGCAGGTTGAGCTCGGCGCGGTCGACGGCCTGCTGGTTCACCTGGATGAGCCGCATCGCGAAGTTGATGTTGGTGTACGCCTCTTTCACCGTCTGCGTCACGAGCTGCCGCTGTAGC